>NZ_WWFG01000002.1:650500-975750 GCF_026127265.1 Nostoc sp. KVJ3 | reverse complement strand
AATTGAGGTAAATTATTACTTTCTAAAAGTTGTTTTGCAGCAATATCTGCTAATCTTAAGCCAATACCAAAAGGTTCGTTAGGTGATAAACGTGACTTGAGTTCGGGAATATACTTTTCTAAATTAGCGAAAACCTCTAGCCAACTTTCACCAGGATGAATATTGCTGCAATAAGTTAAATGAAACTTGCTGTCTTTTGTAATTTTCATTTTCTAGCTTTGCCCTATATATGCTAATATCTATTTTCTTTGGCTTATAATATTTCACAAAATACCTATAACATATATCATGAATATAGGCGCATAGTATAGATGTGCGCCCATATAAGAGTACTCCAAGGAAAAAAATGCCCAATTGTCATGGTGAGAGAAGCGAGGCAATCACAGCTCTTGGGATTGCTTCGCTTCGCTCGCAATGACGGGTTTTGGATCATTTATTTTTTGGAACACTCTAACTAATTCATTTGTCGCAAAGATTGTTGAATATGCTATTACTAAATGTGGAAATTAAAATTTAAGTAACTGCAAATAGTTGTGCTAATTTCATCGAAATTGGTAGCAATAATAGAACTAATAAACCGTAATACAAACCAGAAAAACCAGATGCAATGGTTGCATCTAAGACTATTAGAGATAAAACGCCTATTTTCACAGCATTTCTGATATTTTCGGCTACTGGTTCACGCGCTGCTTTGATAAAATTAGGCAAGACTCTGATAGCTAATAAAGCCGCGAATGGTAGTGCTGCGATCGCTGTATACTCTCCTAATAGTCCTAAAGCTAAAACTGCTGTCAAAACTATTGCAATTAGAGATAGTGCAACTACTCCCGTAATTTTCTTACCTCCGTGAACTTCACCCTGACTAATTGCGGTAATAGCAGCAATATAAAGAATAGGGATTAGTATTAAATACCAACGTTCTCCCACGATTGCGGGTACAGCACTTACGCCTAATAATAAGTTACTCCCACGGCACAAACCCATATTTAAAGGGCCAAAAAAGGGATGATGTTTGGCGAGTGAGTCATAGAGGAGGGATGCAAAAGTGATAAATATAGCGATCGCACCACTAAACCAAGATACTTGAAAAGCGGCTATAATGCCAATTAAAAACAGTATACTTCCCAATACGGTAGCATTTTGACGAGATACGCGACCACTGGGAATTGCTCTATTTGGTCGCTCTTTTGCATCTAATTCCGCATCAAAAACATCATTAAAAACTATACCGCCGCCGTACAAACCAGTTGTAGCTAATAACAACCAAGCTAATGGACTTAGGATGGCAAAACTTGCTTCTCCATTGATTAATTTAACAAAAATAATCCCAGAGCCGGAAGCAGCAAAGCCAACAAGAATATCCGCCCAAGCTGTAACAATATTAGCCGGACGCATCAATTCCAAATAACCCCGCCAGCCCTGAAAATTTAAGCTTGCAACATTCACTTATCTGTCTCCTTAATACTATTTTAGATTTTAGATTTTGGATTCTGAAAATGACATTGCAAAGATATAAATTTCTCTTACAATGCCCAATTCCCAATTTTCTACTCAATCAACACATAATCTGAAGCTGATTTGATTCCTGGTTCTTGTCCCCGCAACACAGAATTACCACTAAACAACTGACGCTGATCGACAGATTGGGGATTGAGCCAATCTGACGCTTTCATCTGCCCAGTTTGACTGTAAGCAGCTAGGGCATTTTCATAACAAACTGCTCGCACGTGTTCTTCAGGAATGCCCCTATCTAACATCAACTGAGCCGTTTTTGGGACAGCCAAAGGATCGCTAATACCCCAATCAGCACTACTATCTACAATGATGCGATCGCACCCATATTTACGGACAACTTCTACCATTCTGGCGTTACCCATCTTCGTTTGTGGGTAAATTGTGAAAGCTGCCCAAAAACCCCGTCCTAATACTTCCTCGACAGTTTCTTCGTTGTTGTGATCGATAATTACTTGTGAGGGATCTAAGCCATATTCAATACAGCGTTCCATGCTCCGAATAGCACCCGCCTTCTTATTGCGATGGGGAGTATGAATTAGTACTAACATATCGAGTTCTTTGGCTAATTCTAACTGTTGACAAAAGTATTTATCTTCTGCCTCTGTCATATCGTCGTAGCCAATTTCCCCAATAGCAACAACTCCTTCTTTACAGGCATAAAGTGGCAGTAGTTCTATAACTTCTGCTGCTAGTGCCTCATTATTAGCTTCTTTCGGATTTAGACCGATTGTACAGTAATGTTGAATGCCAAATTGACTAGCACGAAACCTTTCCCAGCCCACAAGACTACTGAAGTAGTCTTTAAATGTGCCAGCGTTGGTTCGGGGTTGTCCTAACCAAAAGGCTGGTTCAATAACGGCGACAATGCCATATTCCCGCATTACTAAGTAATCGTAAGTAGTACGGGAACACATGTGAATGTGAGGATCGATAAACATCATGGTTTTAATGATTGGGAATTAAGAATTAAGAATTAAGAATGGGGCATTGGGCATTGGGCATTGGGAATGGGGCATTGGTTATTAATTCTTCCCCTGCTTCCCCTGCTCCCCCTGCTCCCTCATCCTTCCCACTCCCCACTCCCTACTACCCACTAATTTGTGGCTAAAACTACTCCAAGTCAGATTACCTTGTTGAATGGATGACTGTAAATCGGGGTAATGAGAAAGTAATGCTTGCGCTTGAGGCAAAGGAGAATCAGCACAAGCTAATGCTGCTGCTTCTTGCTCGTGTATATCCCCATTAACTAGTACTTTTTCTAAATCTGTGATGATTGCGCTATCCGCAAACCGTCCTACAGATCGCCAAAGTTCTGGCGTAACTGAGCGTTTAGCTGCCCAACGTTCATGGGCATAGTCTACCAACATCCTCGCTAATTCTGGGTTAGCACGCCGATCGAGTCCCCAAATTAAATGCAATGGACTGCCAACGAAAACGACCTTCAGCACCATCTGATTCCAAGCAGCGTTATCTAAATAATTTGCTGGATAAGGGTTACGTAGTGCTATGGCTTGGAATACATTACTCATATTGCTGCGAATTCCCTCAGCAGCACGGTGGTGATGTAACTCTGGATGTGGGAGTAAGGGTAAACTTTGATACAGAGCAACCAACTCCCCCATATCGGCAGTAGAGAAGACGCGATCGAGTAATCCCACATACCCCTGGGCATCATCGTGGGGCAAAGTTAGAAGTAACAGTGTGCGACCTGCTTGATCTACACTCCAATTAACAGGATACCAACCGGGAATCAGATCCTGTGCTGCTTCCAAGTCCTGGAATATTAGCTGCAAATCCTCTTTACCTAGATAACGCGGCACAGCACTAAATGCCGTAAAAAACACTCTTTCGGCAGCGCCGCTAGCTATTTGTGCCTGTTTCTGTTCCAGCCAAGCAAACGCTTTCTCTGAAACAGACTTTAACAGCCAGTGATGCAGTAACTTGTTTACTTTACTCATGATGAATTTCAGGAGAAGTCGCCCAACTTTTTTGTGACAACTAAGTATAAAATTTACCACTAAATTTGATATTTAGTGATAGAAGTAGCTAGATAATATACTACTGCAATCATAACTTTACTGAATCTATAAAAATCTCCCAACTTTAAATAAGATACTGTAAAGATGTGATTTTGATTAGATAAATACTAAAAGTAATTTACGGAAAAGCTTTAGAGTTTTATGTAGTAATAATATCTATTGCAACCTATGATATAGGAATCATATTTGATTTTTGAACAAAATTAGGTATTGTAGGGGAGCCAGTGTGTTGCGGTGAATCCAGCGCTGTAGGCGGGTTTCCCAACCTAGGCGACTGGTGAACCCGAAGGGAGGTTCCCTCCGTTGTAGCAACTGGCGTTGTGTTAGAACGAAGTTCGTAACGCACCATTATTAAGGGTTTGATGCCGTACTCTCCGTGCTAACACACCCTACTAATCTTTTCAGACATGAAACCGGATTACTATATTAAAGTCTAGGCATGAATAGAATTATAAGTCAAGGTTATTTCTAGCTTTATTTACTAAGATAATCGCACCTTCAAAGTATGAGTAATTGAGTAATTGAAATTGTCTATTAAATCATTCTTATGTGAAGTATTAATAGATTAGTTTGGGTTGCTTTACTACCAATTCTGATTGTAGTATTCTATCTATTTAGAGTTACTTAAAAAGTACTAATATTGAAATGATTATTCAACAAAAAACTGCTCTTAATCTGCAACCAATTAACCAATGTGTCCACGTGAGCTTCAACTATGATGTTCACTTCACTAGAGGTTTGTTTCAGTTAGATAATCCTTTACTTGCACAAGTGATTGCCGCAGGTGGAGAGACAACCCCAAAGCAAGTTCTAGTAGTTATAGATAGAGGATTTTTACATTCCCAGGATGGTTTGCTAAAAAAATTATTAGTTTACGCCCAGTATTATGAAGATGTATTAACACTGAGTGGTGAGCCGATAGTAGTTCCAGGTGGAGAAGCAGTCAAGAACGATTCTAGATTTATAGAGCAAATTCATCAACGAATCAATGCATCAGGATTGTGCCGTCACTCCTACGTCTTAGCAATTGGAGGTGGAGCCGTGCTAGATATGGCAGGATATGCAGCAACAACGGCTCACCGAGGAATTCGGTTGCTACGAGTACCGACAACAGTGTTAGGGCAAAATGATTCGGGTGTAGGAGTAAAGAACGGAATCAATGCTTTTGGCAAGAAAAACTTTTTAGGTACATTCATGCCACCTTATGCTGTCTTGAATGACTTTGATTTTCTTGCTAGCCTTGACGATCGCGATTGGCGATCGGGTATTGCTGAAGCGGTGAAAGTAGCGCTGATTAAAGATGCAGATTTCTTCGATTTCATTATGACTAATGCCGATAAGTTGGCTAATCGAGATATGGACATAATGGAAAGACTAATCTATCGCTGTTCGCAGTTGCATTTAGAGCATATTGCTGGTGGAGGCGACCCATTTGAAATGGGTTCATCGCGTCCTTTGGATTTTGGACACTGGGCTGCTCATAAACTGGAACATTTAACTAATTACAGTTTACGTCATGGTGAAGCTGTAGCGATCGGCATTGCTTTGGATACAACTTATTCATATTTAACAGGTCAACTCTTGAAATCTGAGTGGCAAAGTGTTATGAGTACACTCAGTAAATTAGGGTTCATATTGTACGTATCGGCACTGACAGAGCAATTAGACCAACTAGACCATCCCCATTGTCTATTTAAGGGGCTTACCGAGTTCCGCGAACACTTGGGAGGAAATTTGACAATCACTCTTCTAGAAAGAATCGGTAGAGGAATGGAAGTCCACCAAGTGGATTTGGCTTTATATAGAGATGCTATTTTGATGCTCCAAGATTGGGAAATTTTGCATTAAGACTTACTTCAGCTACTTCCCCCCACAATGTATACATAAGAACCTAAATTTTCATCATCTGTACCAACAATCACACCACCTTCTGCCCCAGGAACAAGTTCTATACCTTCAATTTTGTGGTAATCAGAGCGGTAAATGGGAATAAGTTGAGAATTTTGCCGCCATGCAATTTTGTTATCACGCAATCCCAGATAACCGGCAACATACACGGCTGATTGGAATGGGCCATCATCTCCGGCATCACTTGCTGAGGTGATGTAGACAATTCCTACGGGGTCTACCTTCATGTCTGAGATATGACGCACATTACCAGATGGAAACGGTACTTTCAGATTGGCAGAACCGGCGAGAGTAATTTGATATTTAGCCAAGTCAAACATTCCCCAAAATATAGTTGCCGGTTGTTCTCCTTCACCTCGATGTCCCCAAATCGCAACTAATTTACCGTCTATATTTTGTAATCCAAACCCTTCAAAATTATTTCCTTGAATAATTCCTGGTAAATTGAATTCTTTGAGAACTAAGATGGTTTTGTTGGTAGGGTTTAACCTGATATAATAAGCTTTACCAGAACTGCTTAAAGCGATAAAAGAGAATTTTGTTTTCTCTGGAACCGATGTTAAAGCTTCTAAATCGATGGGCAATTCTATGTTACTTGGCCAGTTTAAAGGGAAATATTCAGGTTGCTTTTTCCCTTCAATACTAATAATTGCTAAACGGGTTTGATTGGGTTTTTTGTTGTCATGAACAATCAGAAAATCTAGGGTATTGCTTTGCTGCTCTATCAAAGCCATACCACTGATACCGAAAGGGATACCGCCGCGAACTGGTCGCCAATCTTGCGCCCAAACTTGCACAGATATGAGTAACAATGCACTCAAGACTACTATATTGATAATTAATCTGAGAAACCGAGGCATAGTAATTCGTAATTTGTAATTCGTAATTCGTAATTACAGTTACCCACCTTTAAAAGGACTGATTATTGTAAAGACGGCGATTTATTGCGTCTCTTGCCTTAACCGGACAGTATTGACTGTACTCCTACTAGGGTGAGTCTATTTATATGAAAATAGCTGTAATTGAGTCAACTGTTGCCTGAACCGATGCTCCATCATAGCAACCCTTCATGCCTATGGCTATAATAAGTAGCTTTTTGCTGCACTTAATTCAATTTTTCAGGATAGTACTTTTTGTAAAGAAAGCAATAATTCGTTGACTGTATAGGGCTTTACCAAAAACGTATTCACACCAATGGCAGCTACGGCACTGAGCTTATTGTCAGACATGAGTCCACTGCTGGCAATAATTCTGACTTGAGGGTTGATTTTTTGCAGGGTACGGATGGCAGTTAAACCATCCAGCGAAGGCAGCATAATATCCATGAGTACGGCACTAATTTTGTCCTGATTTTGAGCGTATAATGCGATCGCTTCAATGCCATCACTAGCAATTAGGGTTTTGTAGTTGTGAGTTTCTAAGGATGTTTTTGTAATCTCTTGAATTGCAACTTCATCATCCACAAGCAAAATCAATTCTCCATGTCCTGTCTGTGGTGGCAATTCCTCTGGAGTAATTGTTTCCATTCCTTCCACTGCTGGTAAGTAAACCTGAAAGCTAGTGCCACCTTCCGGTTCGCTATACACGTTCACAAAACCTCCGTGGCTTTTAATAATCCCCAGAACGGTGGAAAGTCCTAAACCAGTGCCTTGTCCTACATCTTTTGTGGTAAAGAATGGCTCAAAAATTCTATCTAAAATTTCTTTAGGAATCCCAACTCCATCATCGGAGACAGTAATCAATATGTAAGGCCCCTCTTTGGCTTCCAGGTTCATGCGGGCATAATTTTCGTCAATCAACAGATTTTCAGCAGAGATACTCAAACTACCGCCATTGGGCATGGCATCGCGGGCATTAACGCAGAGGTTCATCAATACTTGATGCAGTTGGGTGCTATCTCCAGAAACCATCCACAAATCTTGGAGTATATCAGTGCTGACTTCTATGGATTTGGGAAATGTCTCTTTCAGAATCTTGGCAACTTCCACAATCAGATGTCTGAGTTGCAAAGTGATGCGCTTCCCTTCTACCCCCCGTGCAAAGGATAGCACCTGTTTGACTAAATCAGCTCCACGTCTAGCGTTGGTTTCCAAAATCTCCAGTAAATGGTGGGTGCGCTCATCTGCATCGGGAAATTTGAGGGGTAAAAGTTGCGCTCCTGCCAAAATCGGTGTCAGAATATTGTTGAGGTCGTGAGCAATACCGCTAGCTAGAGTGCCAATGCTTTCGAGGCGTTGGGCGCGAAATAATTGGGCTTCTAAGTGTTTTTTCTCGGTAATATCTGTGTCAACGGTGAGAATTGATTTAGGTTTACCCTGTTCGTCACATACTATACTCCAGCGACTGGCAACTAGGATTTCTTTGTCTGTTTTGGTAAGTTTAGTTAATTCGCCCTGCCACTTGCCTTTACTAATAACTTGTAAAAGAGCCGCTTCGATTTCTGGTGAAGGTTCATCATACAAAAGCTCACTAGCGTTTTTACCCCAAACTTCTGTCGCTTGCCAACCGAAAAGTGTTTCTGCGCCTTTATTCCAGAAAATAATTTGATTGTTTAAATCTCGCACGCAAATGGCATCTGTGGTGACATCAAGTAATGCGGCTTGTTCGCGGATTTTTTCTTCTGCCGATTTGCGTTCGCGTCGCGCAGCTTGTTTTTCGCTAATATCAATACTGGCACAGGTCACGCCCACAATTTCTTGCGACTCGTTCCGCAATGGCTCAACTGTCAAATCGTAATATCGAGTTGTATCTTGGATTGTAATTGATACTTCCTCTCGTGTTCCGATGCAAGTAGTTAGTACCCTACGTTTAATTGTGGTGAGACGTTGAGCATCTTCAACTGGGATAATATCTAAGTCTTGTTTCCCCAATATTTCCTCAACTGTCAATCCAGATGGGGGATTGTAAACCCAGGTGTAGCGTAAATCTCTATCTTGGTTATATACAAAGATGGGAGAGTTTTTCAGGGCAACCCGAAATCGCTCTTCACTCTGTCGCAGTGCATTATCTGCCCGTTGACGTTCGATAGCATAACGCATGGAGCGCACCAGCAAATCACCAGTTACTTGCCCTTTGACTAAATAATCTTGCGCTCCTTCTTGCATGGCGCTAATTGCCAGGGTTTCATCATTTATACCTGTCAACACTATTATCGGAGTGGCTTTTGCTTGATGGTGAGCAATCACAAAAGTTTCTAGTCCCTGGCTATCTGGCAAGGAAAGGTCTAGCAAAATCACATCAAAAATTTCCTTTGCTAGGTAGTTGATTGCTTCCGAAAGCCGCTCAACGGGCATCAAATCAACAACAACTGTGGTAACTTCCTTTAAAAACTCCTGTAATAAAACAACATCTCCAGGGTTATCTTCTACTAATAAGACTTTAAGAATTTTACCTGCCATTTCGACTACTCCGGTGGCAGTTTTACGATCGCAAACCAAAAATTTTCGATTGATTTTACAATTTTAACGAATTGATCGAAATCTACTGGCTTAGTTATGTAACAGTTTGCAGATAAATTATAGGCTTTGAGGATGTCTTCTTCAGCTTGAGAAGTAGTTAGAACTACTACCGGAATCCGTTTGAGTTTTTCGTCTGCTTTTATTTCTGCCAGTACCTCTCGCCCATCTTTTCTGGGCAGGTTAAAATCGAGCAGCACAATATCGGGATGAGCTACATTAACATATATTCCTTCTTTTCGCAAGAATGCCATTGCTTCCACACCATCTTCGACCACATTCAAGTGAATCGAGATTTTGCTATCTTCTAGGGCGATGCGGGTAAGTTGGGCATCACCGGGATTATCCTCTACTAACAAAACCTCAATAGGCATAATCGCTGTTATGTTACTCACGATTGTTTACCTGCTCTATCTGGAATTGTGAAGTAGAAAGTCGAGCCTTGACCCGGTTTCGACTCAACCCAAATCCGGCCACCGTGGCGTTCTATAATTTTTTTACAAATTGCCAGACCAATTCCAGTACCGGGATACTTGTCTCTACCGTGCAAGCGCTGAAAAATGATAAAAATCCGTTCAGCATACTGGGATTCTAAACCGATTCCATTATCGCACACCCAGAACAAATATTCGTTTTGAGTGGGGAGTGGGGGAGATGAGGTAGTATTTTCTTCCCCTGCTCCCCCTGCTTCCCCTGCTTCCCCTGCTTCCCCTGCTTCCCCTGCTCCCCCTACTCCCCCTACTCCCCATTCCCTACTCCCCACCCCAATGTGAATTTTTGGCTGCTGATTCTGGCAAAATTTGATCGCGTTGCCAATCAGGTTTTGAAATACTTGTGTGAGTTGGGTGCTATCAGCCACCACTTCCGGTAAAGGATCGTGAGTGACAATTGCTCTACTATCTGCGATCGCAATTTGGAGATTAGCGATCGCTTGCTGTATTATCACATTACAATCCACTAACTTAAAAGGCTGTCCCCGGGTGCTAACGCGGGAATAATTCAACAAATCGTTGATTAGGGTTTGCATCCGCCGGGCCCCATCTACTGCATAGTTGATAAACTGATCGGCATTAGCATCGAGTTGATTTTTGTATCTTCGTTCTAATAGCTGTAAATAACTCGTTACCATCCGCAACGGTTCTTGCAAGTCATGGGAAGCCACATAAGCAAACTGTTCCAATTCCGCATTAGAACGGACAAGTTCTTGACTTTGCTGGGTTTCTTTTTCTAATAGTTGCGCTTGAGATAAAGCAATGCCAATTTGGTTAGCTAGTTGCTGTAACAATTCCGTCTCAAACTGATTCCATTGTCGAGGTGCGTCGCACTGATGAGCCAGCAACAAGCCCCAAATGTTATCCCTGAGAAGAATCGGTACTACAAGGTTAGCTCTGACTGCAAACTGCTGAAGAAATTCTCGATGGCATGGTTGAATATGAGCAGCTTGAACATCTTCAATAGTACTCACTCTACCCTGGCGATATCTTTCTATATATTTTTCTTTAAAGCAACCATCGAGCAGATTTTCTCCCAAAATTACTGGACAACCAGGTAATACAGCCTCTTGGATTACTGTTCCCGAACCATCAGCTTCTAGTCGAAAAATTAAAACTCGGTCGGCTTGGAGTAACTTTTGTACTTCTGTAACTGTGGTTTGAAGAATCTCATCTATTTGTAAAGATTCTCGAATTTTCAGAGTGATTTCGGCGAATAATTGCGATCGCAAATTCTGCCGTTTTAATTCTTCATCTGCCCGCTTGCGATCTGTGATATCTGTATAAGAACCCACCATGCGAACTATATCACCCAATGCGTCCCAAAGTGCCTGTCCTCGATCTAGAATCCATTTATAGCTACCGTCTTGGCATTGAACTCGATATTCACAGACGTAAAACAGTGTTTTCTTGGCAAAGTGGTCTTGGAAAGCTTGAAGTACCAAATCTCGCTCATCGGGGTGGATTCGTTTTGTCCATTCATCCCAATCGCTGGAAACTTCGTGGTCTTTATAGCCGAGCATTTCTTGCCAACGAGTTGAGAAGAACACTTCATTAGTCTTGAGGTTCCAATCCCAAATACCATCATTATTACCATGTAATGCTAATTGCCAGCGTTCTTCACTTTCCCGTAGTGCTTCTGCTGTTCGCCGCCGTTCAGTAATGTCTTGGAAATTAATAGACAAACCATCTTTTGCCGGATAAGTGTGGACTTGAAGCCAGCAGTTTAGTGACGGATAAAACTCCTCAAATTCCACACTCACCTGTTCTAAAATTGCCCTGTGAAACTCACGGTAAAATGTTGTGCTGATGATTTCTGGAAACGCTTCCCAGATATTTTTATCCAACAATTCATTCTGTTTTTTTTGTAACAGCCGTTCTGCTTGACCATTAATATAGGTGAATCGCCACTTTTTATCTAAGGCAAAAAACCCATCAGTGATGCTTTCAAGAAGATTAGTGATGCGGATTCTCGCAGCTTCAGACTGGGCGCGGGTTGCTTGCTCGTGGGTAACAAGTTGCTCGGTAACTTGAGATACCTCAGTTATATGCCGCCTCAGTTCTAGTTGGTCGATTACCAAGCGACTCAAAGCCACAAGTGCCTCAACTTGTTTTTGGCTCAATTCTTTGGGAACTCGATCAATTACACACAGAGTTCCTAGCATATCTCCCTTGGGGGTAATTAGGGGTACACCTGCATAAAACCGCACGAATGGATAGCCAGTTACTACCGGATTATTTGCCAACTTTTCATCAGCTAGGGTATCAGGAATCACTACAACATTACGCCGCTCTTGGCAAAGGTAAGATAACCCAATACTGCGGGGCATTTCTGATACATCTAATCCTACTTTTGCTTTGAACCATTGACGATTTTCATCAATGAAATTTACTAAGGAGATGGGAGTACCGCAAATAAATGCCGCTAACTGAGCAAGATTGTCGTAAGCTTCTTCGGGTTCGGTGTCAAGAATTTGATACTGACGGAGAGCTTCTAGTCTCGCTACTTCTGTATCAATGTGTCCAACTTTCATTAATTTTTATTAATTCTAAATTTAATTCTCAGTCAGCAGCGTGACTATCTCTAGAACAACTTAACCTTTTTTAACAATCCTTAGTACAGCTTTGCGTAAAATTGTGGCAATTGAGGGTTTAATTTTAAACGCAGAGGGGCGCAGCTGACTTTTCACGGTATCTAGAAAACCTTTTATACCAATTTAATGTGAAGTTGCACATATCTTGATCCCCCTAAATCCCCCTTATAAAGGGGGACTTTGATTCTAGTCCCCCCCTTTTTTAAGGGGGGTTAGGGGGGATCTAAAGCTGTGGGGCAACTCTAAAAGACTTGTGTGTACACCGTAGCTTAAAAAGGGGGGCAAAGAATCTCATCTCTTAAAGTTCCCCTTTTTAAGGGGAGCCACTGCGCCCTTGCGGTTCCCCGACTTGTAGCAACTGGCGTGTATCAACGCAAATACCTTGTTTCAGGTTTTTATCAATCATTCTTTGATGATAAATAACCGAAGCTGTAGGGGCAATTCATGAATTGCCCCTACAACAGATGTGGTTTTTCGAGTTATCTATATTTAATCTTTCCTGTGAATGCGTAAGTCCTATGGGAGTACTCTTAATGAAATGTTGTCCTGCTGAATTCTAAATAGCTGAATTTTTCTTGAAGATTGTCATAATTAAAACAATTGACTCTCAATTATCAATGGTGAACTCTACCCTCGTCGTTACACTCTATATCAACCCTATGACAGGGAATGATACTAATACTGGTTCACGGTTGAGTCCATTTAAAAGCCTCACCCGTGCCTTAAAAGTAACCAAAATCTCCACGATAATTTATCTGGAATCGGGGATTTATAGCGCTGCTAGTGGTGAGGTTTTTCCATTAATCATCCCTGGAGCAGCAACGGTGGTGGGTAAGGAAGCAAACAAAGGCGCAGGAATTGTAATTTCTGGGAGTGGTGAGTATCAAAGTCCCAGCTTTGGGATGCAAAATATTACGCTGCTCTTGCTAGATAATGCCAGTCTTGTGGGTGTAACTGTCAGCAATCCCTCTGCAAAAGGTACTGGTATCTGGATTGAATCGGCTACAGCTACTTTAGCTAACAATACTTTCAGCGACTGTGGGCGGGAAGGTGTGTTTGCCACTGGTACTGCCAAACCTGCAATTTTAGATAACATATTTGTGCAAAATACTGCTAGTGGGTTAGTGATGGCAGGTCATAGCCAGGGAGAAGTACTACGGAATGTATTTGAAAGAAATCCTTTAGGCATAGCAATTAGTGACTTTGCCGCCCCAACGATCGCAAATAACAAATTATCAGAAAATCGCACCGCGATCGCCCTTTCTCGCAGCGCCCAACCTGTGCTGCGGCAAAATCTTATTGTTAAAAATACCCAAGGTGGCCTCTTAGTCAATGGCAATGCAATTCCCGATTTAGGTAATACCCAAGATCCCGCTAATAATATTTTTCGTGATAATAATGAATTTGATTTATATAATGCTACTAAACAAACGCTGATTTCCGTAGGTAATGAGTTGAATATTGCTCTAGTCAAAGGCTTGGCTGAATTGATTCCATACAATCAAGTAGTAAATAGCACCAGTTTTTCTGATGCTCCCATTGAATCCCCATCTCAAAAACTCCCCGCACCTGTTCAACTAGATGAACATTGGGCAAAACCATTTATTCAGGCATTAGTGAGCATGGATTTAACTCATGGTGTTATCGATGGTAATTACCAGCCAGATAAACCCATGACTCGCGCCCAGTATGCATCTCTGGTGGCGATCGCTTTTAACCCATTTCCCAAAATCTCAGCACCTGATTTTACGGACATACCCAAGGATTTCTGGGCTTATAGCGCCATCAAAATCGCGGCTAGCAGTGGCTTTGTGGCGGATTTAGCGATCGCACTTTTCGCCCCGATCGATATGTCCAGAGGCTACAGGTGATTGTCTCCCTAGTAAACGGACTAGGACTACCACCGGCAGATAACGATGTTTTAGAAGTATATAGCGATCGTCATACCATTCCCGACTCCGCTCGAAAAGCCGTAGCCACTGCTACACAACAAAAAATCATTGTTAATTACCCAGATCCCAAACTAATTGCCCCTTCACGTTTGGCAACACACGCCGAAGTTGCAGCAATGGTTTATCAGGCATTAGTCGCCATTGGGCGATCATCTGCGATTAAATCAGTCTATGTAGGGTTGCATTCTCGAAGTTGACAAGTAGAATAGGAAACACTGCTTATCGGCTTGGTACTCTTGGGAAAAAAAACCATGTAGTTAAAAGCACGCTACGCTAATATGCGATGGGTGAAAAATCTTAGACTTATTGCCGAAAGCTAATAGCCCCATGATAACAACACTTCCAGATACTTCTGCTAACTTGGCGATCGCCTTATTAATTAACTATAGTTTTGATCTCAGTGGGTATAGTGCCAATGAGCTAGTTGAACGTTGGCAAACGCAATACCCACTTAATTGGCTACACCTGGCAGTGATTGAGGCACTATATCAAGGTCGTTATAAAGCAGTTTCCGTGCAGCAAATATTAGTATTTTGGCAGCGCCGGGATCAGGCTACATATCATTTCAACATGGAATTTGAACGCATGGTTTGTAGTAAATTTCCCCAAAGTTTAACTTCATCACCTGCACTAGCCTTGCCGCAAGCCAAGAAAAACCCCATTGTAGAGAAAGTCACGAGTCCTCAATTACCACCTGCGAAGATTCACAACAGCTATCAACACGGCAGTACTGCAACTCTACAATTGAAAAGTTCCGAACAAAAGGCATCTTTGAGCGAACAAGAGGCGACGCGGGAAGATAGAGACAATAAAACTGTCTTGAAATCTCCCCTTTCTAGTAAATTTGCCTCTTCTGCAACCCTTCAGCTATCCTCTGCTGTTAGCCAAAAGCAAACTTCACCAGAAAGTCCACCACCTCCCCCATCACCAAGCCGTCATCAACGTCAGCAAAAACTGCTCCCACCTGCTGCTATTCATGCCCCCATCGGGCAATTTACTCCAGAGAAAAGCGATCGCTCTGACTCTTTTACATCTAAACTCAAAGCAATGTCTGGCGAAAAGGATCAGCCAGCTGTGGGGAGTGGGGAGTAGGGAGTGGGGGGACAAGGGGGACAAGGAGCAACCAATGCTCTAATCTACAACTAACTGCTTAAAGCGCTCATCATTAGCAATATCATCAAAATCTAGATCGGTTGCTGCGTCTTCTCTATACCTGGGATCGAGTTCAATTGCCTGTTTCAGAGTTACCAGAGAAAGTTCAACTTGTCTTTGCAGTGCGTAACAGGCTGCTTTGTTATAATAAGCACTGGCATAATCTGGCTTAATTTCTAACGTTTTGTTAAAACTAGCGATCGCTTCATCATCGCGTCCTAATCTTACCAATGTATAACCGCGTTTATCCCAGATTTTGGGAGAGTTGGGTTGGAATTCCAGCGCTTTATCAAAAGACGCTATGGCCTCTTCATATTGTTCCAATGCTACTAGAGAAAGACCGCGATTTAACCAAGCTACAGCATCATCAGGCTTGATTTGTGCAGCTTTGTCGAATGAAGCAAAGGCTTGCTGATGCTGTTGTAAGTTTCCAAAAGCCACGCCGCGATCGCACCAAGCTTGATGATAATCTGGTTGGAGTTTGATAGCTCGATCGTAGGATGCGATCGCATCTTTGTAGCGTTTCAACCTTCCAAGAGTTAGACCTCGTTTTAACCAAGCTATAGGTTCATCAACTTTAATTTTAACCGCTTCGTTGTAAACTGCGATCGCATCTTCATAGCGCTTTTGTGAAAACAGATCATCTCCTTGTTTTACATACTCATCAGCAGTCAATTCTGATTGTTGTAGCTGTTCCTGTATTTCTTCCTCAACTTCAGAATTCGTTACATCTAGAATTGATTCAGATGTGATTTCAGTTAGTTCTTGAAGAATGAGGTCTTTTCTTTCTTGGGCATCTAATTGTAACTCAGAGAGTTGAGAGACAAACTCGGTTTCTAGTCTTTCTAACTTCTCCAAAATAAGAATCTTTTGTTGTTGAGCATTCCATTGCAATTCTGAAAATTGCGAACTAAATTCAGAACCAGATTTTTCTAAATTTTCAATAATTAACTCTTTGTGCTTTTGAGCATCTACTTGTAGTTCAGATAGTTGTTCAGCAAACTCTGACTGTAATGCTACTAAACTTTCAACAATTTTATTTTTTTGCTCCTGAGCATCTTCCTGTAAATCAGATAATTTAGATTTTAATTGATTATCTGATTTTTCTAAATTCTCAAATGTAATTTCTTTTTTGTTGTGAGCATCTACCTGTAAATTTGATAATTGTTCAGCAAATTCTGACTGCAACTTTATTAAACTTTCAATAACTATATCCTTTTGTTTCTGAGCATCATACTGCCATCCAGAAAGTTGAGATATAAACTCAGATTTTGATACTTCTAAATCAGCAACGGCTATTTCTTGCTGTTGTTGTACACCTAACTTTAACTTAGATAATTCCTGTGTTAGAATAGATGCTACACTTCCTAGATTTTCTAGTGCTATATCTCTTTGTTGTTGAGCATCCAACTCTAACTTAGATAGTCCATAAGCACAATTTGACTCTAAAGTTGCTATATTTTCCTGAGATTTTTTGAGTTCAGCTTCTAATCTATTTAATACCTGCACCTTAGCTAAATCTATTTCAGATGTCAGATTAGATAAATTTTCTTCTTCATTTTTAATTTTTTGTCGTAAGCTAACTGTTTCTTGCCCTAATTCATAATTTATTTTCTTAGCTTCTTGAATAAGATTTTCAGTCTCTTGCTTAACACTGGTTAGCTGATTTTGTAATTTTTCCATTCCCTGCAACTGTTGCATTGCTCTATCAACAATTTCACGGATTACCGCCCGTCGTAGTAGCCAAAATAAAGCAATGATTGCAACTGGAAATAGACTTAATATAACTAGCCAGATATTGATTAAAATATTTGTACGGCTAAAAGCGCTCTTAAAATCAGATTGAACTTGCTGTTGAATTCGCTTTTCTGCTCGTAGTTGGGCTAATTCTTCTCGTTCCCGATTCGATAAAACCGGAGTAGGGATTAGTGCTGGGGTGGGTGATGGTGCAGATTGTCCATTGGCAATACCTATAGATAACAATAAGGGTAAAAAGACAATAGTGCTTTTTACAATTAAAGCGAAAACAGCTTGATTTTTGCTCTTCATAACAACCATCTCAGTCTGTTGGTCAGTTTTTGAAGCGGCGTGCCTCTCTCCAATCTATAACAGAATTAAGTAGTTAAATGTTGTAGAGGCAGTAGGAAATGCTGAACAATCCTTAACAAACCCTTTCTTCGTCCCTTAGAGTACGTAAAACTTTAGTAGGAGATTGCAGTCAAGTTTTTGACATTATCTTTTGTGAGTTACCATTATAACATTAACAAGTTGAAACTACTGGCAAAGATGGCATACACTAAGTAGCACAAATAATAATTTATAGGAGCATCAATGCTTTTTCAGAGCATCTACCGAAATAAATTCGGATTTTGTTTCTACAGACTACTAGTAGTCTGTGTCATTAGTTCTGAAAGGTTGGTTTATAATCAAAACCCTGTAGAGACGGCAATTTATCGCGTCTCTCCAACCTATCAAAATTAATGACATGGACTAATAGTGAGGACTTCAGTCTTTATTCTCTAAGCACTAAAGTGCTTACTACAAACCCTCACAACTAGCTTGACAGACTACTAGTACAGTGCGGCGGAAATAAACCACCCATTCCAAATCAATGAAACCCTCATGCTGTATTCGTTTTTAATTTTTAATTTTTAATTTTTAATTCCGCCCTGCGGTACTAGTGCGTTTAAATTGAGATTTGCACCTTTAGGCGAAGTGTCAGGTGTGCGTATTTCGCACTAACATTAGATCATCTAGGGTAGGCAGATTACTTGTCTTAAAATTTACTTCATAAAGGCGGTAGAAAATGGGTCGGCTAAATCCTTATACATTGCAATTGCAAATTACCCGAATGTTTGAGCAAGGGCAATCATTTTTTGCCACAACCAAAGTGCAAGAATGGTTGAAAGAACACAAACACAATCCAGAAGATTATGACATCATCTTCCATAAAAAACCTGCGCCTCCTGGTTCAAAAGAAGTGATGGTAGTAGAAATTGAATTACGCCGTAAAGATGGACAACCTGTAGATCCTTGGTTGCAGGAACAAGCAAATCTTCATGCTTGATTTTAAGAACTAGAAAATTTCAATTCATCTTATCTTAACAGAATTTACCAAAGTTTAGCGTTTCCAATTTGGGAACGCTCTTTTTATATAGCATCAATCAATAGGCTTGGGTTAATTTCTAAATCATTAGACATCTGCTGAAAAAGAATGTAGGGATGCAATATATCGCGTCTGTAAATATTTTTGTCCAACTACTATTAAGCAAAATCACCCAATCAGGTGAATCAAGTGGGTGAGGCATGAGAAACACAAATTATCGTACCTTAAGACTATATAAATGGTTGTTTTACACACCAACTTATAGCCTTAAAAATTAGGGAATGAATGATGATTGTCAACCAAATTATTGGAGATTCACAAAATCGCACTTCTAGCAACTTTGGTAAACGTTTCTTTGCCTGGATGATGGCTCAAAGTAGTAGCACGTATGATAAAATATCGAGCGATGTCTACGACGGGCTACGCCTACGCAAACGTTCTCTTTTTGCAAATCTCCAAGGTAAAGTGTTAGAAATTGGGCCAGGAACAGGCCATAATCTGCCTTACTACCCTAAAGATATCCACTGGATAGGAATTGAGCCAAACCCACATCTGCATTCCTATCTCCGAAAACAAGCAGAAAAACTTAGCCTAAACATCGACCTACGAATTGGTAATGCTGAATGGTTAGATGCTGAAGATAACAGTATAGATACTGTGGTTAGTACTTTAGTCTTGTGTTCAGTGCCAAATATAGATTATACATTACAGGCAATTTTAAGAGTACTCAAACCAGGTGGACGCTTCTTATTTATTGAACACGTCGCTGCACCTCAAGGAACTATATTACGACAACTACAAAGGACAATTAGTCCGATTTGGAAAGTGATAGGTGATGGTTGTCATCCAGATAGAGAAACTTTGATTGCTTTAGAAAATGCTGGTTTTGCTAGTGTGAATTATGAGAGATTTGATACAAGATTACCGATTGTTAGTCCTCATATTATCGGCGTAGCGACAAAGTGAAAGAACTTTTTGGAGGTGGCTGAATAAAAGTATTAAATATCAAGATTGGCGTGTGAATTTAACTGGTTATAGTAAAATTTCATACAAAGCTAACTGATATTTCATTAAGTGGCAACTCAAATTTTAGAAAATCTCTGCAATCTTTCTTCCATGCCAACATTACCCTGTAAACCGCCTGTGTGTACTAGCAGCAACGAATCACCTTTACCAAAAAATCCCTGCTTTAGTAAATCCATCACACCGTAAAACATTTTAGCAGTATATACGTAATCAAGGGGTACGCCATGTTCCTCTGTGAACTGTTGGCTAAACATTAGCAATTCGTCGTTTACCTTTGCATAGCCGCCAAAGTGGTAATCACACATCAATTCCCAGGAAGCGGGATAGTTAGATGGTGTAGGTAAATCGGAGGCGAGGTAATTTGTCAACAAACTTTCGATTTCTTGTGCAAGAAATGCCCCATTTTTGAGAACGGGAAAAGCGATCGCTCTTTGTCCTTTATACAACGAAAGCGCAATCCCTGCTAGTGTGGTAGCTGTACCGCATGCTACGCATATATGATCAAATGCGTAGGCGTAGCCAGCCGTAGGCATCGCATCACCAATTATCTCCATACAGCCGCGCACACCATTTAAATTACTCCCACCTTCGGGAATGATAAACACTTCATCAAAATGTTGTTGCAGATATTCCTCTAACGCTGATGTGTTGCGCTGTCGATACATATCGCGGTTCAAATACACAAGCTGCATACCCTGCTTTACAGCGAAACTCAGCGTCGGATTCAGTGGTAGCCTTTCCTCTCCACGAATTACGCCAATGGTACGAAAACCGAAAAGATTACCAGCTGCCGCAGTTGCATAGATGTGATTGGAATAAGCGCCACCAAAGGTAAGTAATGTTGTGAAATTTTTCTGCTTGGCTTCCAAAAGGTTGTACTTCAACTTAAACCACTTGTTGCCGTTAACCCACGGGTGCATGAGATCGAGGCGCAACACATACAGATCAACACCAGCACTATGAGCGATTTCGCTGTTGATTTTTTGTATAGGGGGAGGAAAAAATATTGATGACATCCGTAAATATTCTAACTTAGTATTTACATTTTCTCACATTCATTATTGATGATAAACATTGAGTAATTTCAATGGTAAATCAATATCAATGAAGAATAAATGTTTCTGATGATTATCTTTAGAAATTAGCATTTTACTAATTGAGTATTTCAGGTCAATATAAGAAACATAAAGCTCGCTTCAGATAACAATCTTTTTGGAGAAAACAAATGGTTGCACTCATCCAGCCCACTCAAGTTACTCCCAACTCAGGACGTTTGACAGTTCAAACTGTTGAAATTGCTCCTCAAACAACTGCCATTCGTTGTCTAGACTGGGATAGAGAACGTTTTGATGTCGAGTTTGGTCTACGGAATGGTACCACCTATAATTCTTTCTTAATTCAAGGGGAAAAAGTTGCCTTAGTTGACACATCTCACCGCAAGTTTGAGCAATTATATCTTGAAATATTGGTGGGATTAATCGATCCGACTAAAATAGATTATTTGATTATTAGCCACACAGAACCAGACCATAGTGGCCTAGTAAAAAATATTTTGCAATTAGCTCCCTCCATTACTGTTGTCGGTGCTAAGGTAGCTATTCAATTTTTAGAAAATATGGTTCACCAGCCTTTTAATTCAAAGCAGGTGAAAAGTGGAGAGCGATTAGATTTAGGTAACGGACACGAATTAGAATTTATCTCTGCACCTAACTTACACTGGCCTGATACAATCTTTACTTATGACCACAAAACTAGCACTCTCTACACTTGTGATGTGTTTGGGATGCACTACTGTGATGACCATACTTATGATGAAAATATCACCTTACTTGAGGAAGATTTTCAATATTATTATGATTGTCTCATGGGGCCTAATGCTCGGTCTGTTTTAGCAGCTTTAAAGCGCATTGAAAAGTTAGAAATAAAAACAGTTGCTACAGGACATGGCCCTTTATTACAACACTATATTTCCGAATGGCTCGGACGGTATGAAAGTTGGAGTTTAGAACAAGCAAAAACAGAGGCTTTAGTAGCTCTGTTTTATGTTGAAGATTATGGGTATAGCGAGCAGTTAGTCCGTACAATAGCTCATGGATGTGCAAAAACAGGGGTAGCAGTAGAATTATTTCCTCTCAATAGTTCAGAGCCTCAAGAAGTTAGAGAATTAGTTGCACAATCTTCTGGTTTAGTAATTGCAATGCCACCCCAATCTTCGGTGATAGCTCAAGCTTCTTTAAGCACTATTTTAGCTGCTATTCATAAGAAACAGGCAATTGGTTTATTAGAGTCGGGAGGGGGAGAAGATGAACCCATTTATCCTTTACGCAATAAGTTTCAAGAACTGGGATTAACTGAAGCTTTTCCTCCTATTTTAGTTAAGGAAATCCCTACCCCAGCAACGGAACAGCTTTGTGATGAAGCGGGGACAGATTTGGGTCAATGGTTGAACCGCGATCGCACCATTAAACAAATAAAATCTATCAATACCGAGTTAGAGAAAGCTTTAGGGCGGATTAGCACAGGATTATACATCATCACCGCCAAAAAAGGAGAAGTTCAGAGTGCAATGTTTGCTTCTTGGGTAACACAAGCGAGTCTTGAGCCTTTAGGAGTAGCGATCGCAGTATCCAAAGACCGGGCAATTGAATCGTTGATGCACGTTGGCGATCGCTTTGTTTTAAATGTTTTAGAAGAAGGGAAATATCAAGGATTAATGAAACATTTCCTCAAACGTTTTGCTCCTGGTGCAGATAGATTTGCTGGAGTGAAAACATATCCAGCTAAAAATGAATCACCCGTTTTAGCTGAAGCTTTAGCTTACATGGAATGTGAAATTACTAGCCGCATGGATTGTGGAGATCATTGGGTAATTTATAGTACAGTCCAAACTGGAAGAGTTGCCAAGCTAAATGCACTTACTGCCGCCCATCACCGCAAAATTGGCAATCATTACTAAATTGGGCATTGCTTATTCTCCTGTTCTGCCTCATCTTCTAAACTCCTCACTCACCAATCACAGAAAAGTATGTATAAATCTGCTGAAAATACCCCGATTAGTATGTATGAAATCAATCGAGCGCGTGTCGTGCGAACCTTAGAATTCATTCAAGATGTAATTGTAATTTGTTTGTGTATGGGTTTATTTAGCTTTATGGTGCTTCAGGTGAGAGATATGTTTCTCTCCTTACTTCCACCACTAAATTTTCATGTTGTTACTGCCGATATTCTCTTTCTACTCATCTTAGTTGAGTTATTCCGACTGCTGATTATTTACCTACAAGAACATCGAGTATCTATTGGGGTAGCTGTTGAAGTTTCCATCGTTTCAGCTTTGCGAGAAGTCATTGTTAAAGGTGTTTTAGAAACAAGTTGGAGTCAAGTTTTAGCAACTTGTGCCTTTTTATTAGTGCTAGGAATAATACTGTTCCTCCGAGTTTGGCTACCTCCTACCTTTGAAGGTATCGACCCCGAACAAGAAGTATCTAAACGCTATAGAAACCGAGCCAAATCGGAATTAACACAAACTAATGGTCATTAAAAATAGGTAGAGATGCAATTAATCGCGTCTGTACAGTAGTTAGGAAGATGAGAGAAGGAAAATAACCAATTCCCCATTCCTAATTCCCAATGCCCAATGCCCAATGCCAATTAAAAAAGATTATTATGTCCACTGCCACATTAACGTCCAACCATAGCAGAGATGTTCAAGTTGCTGAAATTGGTAAAAATACTCTGATTCTCCGATCGCGGACTTGGGATAGACTAAAATTTGAGGTGGAATATTCCCGCCAACGGGGAACTACAGCAAATTCTTATCTGATTCAAGCTGATAAAAAGGCTTTAATTGACCCTCCCGGTGAATCTTTTACCGAAATTTACCTTGAGCAACTTGCACAACATCTAGATTTCATTACCCTAGATTACATTGTTCTCAGTCATGTCAACCCGAACCGGAGAGCAACTTTGCAAGTATTGCTCTCTCTGGTTCCTCAAGCCACTCTCATTTGTTCTCGTCCCGCCGCTAATGCTCTCAAAACTGCCTTTCCCGAATTTGAATCACCTATTCAAGCAGTGCGATCGGGCGATACTCTAGATTTAGGACAAGGACATCTTCTATCATTTGTCACCGTACCTACTCCCCGGTGGGCTGATGGACTTTGTACTTATGATTCTGCAACCAAAATTCTCTACACAGATAAACTTTTCGGCGCTCATATTTGCGAAGATACTTTGTTTGATGAAGATTGGAAAGGGTTAGATGCGGAACGTCGTTATTATTTTGAATGTCTTCATGCGCCCCAAGCCAAACAAGTTGAAGTAGCTTTAGATAAAATCTCGGTTTTGGGAGCCAGATGTTATGCCCCAGCACACGGCCCGGTTGTTCGTTACAGCCTGAGTCGTTTTACCTATGATTACCGTCAATGGTGTCAAGGGCAAAAATCTCAAGAATTGAGTGTCGCTTTGCTCTATGCTTCGGCTTATGGAAATACAGCAATTATGGCGAATGCGATCGCTCAAGGTTTAATTCAAAATGGAATTAATGTAGAATCAATCAACTGTGAATTAGCAGATTCTGCCGAGATTAACCGCATTGTCGAAACTTCCGATGGCTTGATTATCGGCTCACCCACATTAGGCGGACATGCACCAACTCAAATTCAAACAGCTTTAGGAATAGTCCTCTCGGTGGCGGCTAAAACTAAGTTAGCAGGGGTGTTTGGTTCCTACGGTTGGAGTGGCGAGGCAATAGATTTAATCGAAAGCAAGCTCAAAGATGCAAATTATCAACTAGGGTTTGAAACAATTCGAGTACGTTTTAGTCCTACTTCTGAAATTCTCCAGCAGTGTCAAGAAGCAGGTGCTTTATTTGCCCAAAACTTAAAGAAAACCAAAAAACTGCGAACTTCCCGCCAGATTGTCACAGAAACCCATGTAGATCGTACCGAACAAGCGGTGGGGCGAATCATTGGTTCTTTGTGTGTTGTGACAACTCGTGATGAAGAAATCCACAAAGGGGTTTTAACTTCATGGGTATCACAGGCAACTTTCAACCCGCCAGGAATTATGATTGCGATCGCAAACGAGCAAAATGCAGATTTAATGCATCATCCTGGCGATCAATTTGTGCTGAATATCCTTAAAGAAGGCAGAAATGTGCGACGCTATTTTTCTCGTCACAGCACTTTAGGCGATAATCCCTTTGCTAATCTTTCCACAAAAACTGCTGATAATGGTTGTTTGATTTTGAACGAGGCATTAGCTTATTTAGAATGTACAGTGCAAAATCAGCTTGAATGTGGCGATAGATGGTTAATTTATGCCGTCATTAATCACGGTGAAGTGTTGGAAAATGATGGTATCACTGCCTTGGAACATCGAAAATCTGGCAGCTATTACTAACCTGACTGTTCAGGGTATGTGGAAAACCTCTCTCCTTTTAGGCTACGGTGTACACACAAGTCATCGAATCACTACCAGTTCTCGAATTACCCCACCCTAACCCTCCCCTTGTAAAGGGGCTACGGTGTACACACAAGTCTTTTAGAGTTGCCCCACAGCTTTAGATCCCCCCTAAGCCCCCTTAAAAAAGGGGGGACTAGAATCAAAGTCCCCCTTTATAAGGGGGATTTAGGGGGATCTTCAACGATTTTGGTTTTGTACAGAGATGTGTGTACACCGTAGCCTTTTAGGAGAGAGACTTTGAATTTTCCCCCTTCCCGCGTCGGGAAGGGGGTTAGGGGGTTAGGTTCTTCCGGGGCTTTCCTACATAACGTGAAAAGTCATCTACACACAAGTCTTTTAAAGTTGCAATGTGATTGTTTCGGCTAACAATGCCATTGTTCCGGCTAACAATGCCATTGTTCCGGCTAACAATGCGATTGTTCTGGCTGACAATGCGATTGTTCCGGCTGACAATGCGATTGTTCCGGCTGACAATGCGATTGTTCCGCTTAACAATGCCATTGTTTTTACAAGATTTAGAAAACCTTTCTTTTCATTAAGAGGAGAGAGGTTTTAATTTTTCTCCCTGCTCTAATATGCAAAGACATTAGAGTTTTCAGGAACTTTACCCGTTGTCGGCTAATCTTAGTGCCAGTCCCCCATACTCAATATTGCGATCTAAGATTGTTGGGTATCTTATAAATTGCGATCGCCACTATACCGATGATCGAAGTTGAACATCTAAGTAAAATATACGGCTCTACCTCAGCGATTACTGATGTTACTTTTAGCGTCGAACCTGGGGAAATTTTAGGGCTTCTTGGCCCCAATGGTGCTGGTAAAACCACAACCATGCGGATTCTGGCTGGTTATTTACCGGCAACAAATGGAAATGCCCGAATTGCTGGTTATGATGTCCATGAAAATTCCCTAGCTGTGCGCCAACGAATTGGTTACTTACCCGAAACACCGCCGTTATATCCAGACATGACGGTGGAGGGATTTTTGCATTTTGTCGCCCGAATTAAAGGAGTATCAGCGGGCGATCGCCCCAATAAGGTATTAGCCGCCATCAAACGCTGCAACTTAGAAGATAAGCAGCGAGTAATTATTCGCAAACTCTCTAAAGGATACCGCCAACGTGTCGGAATTGCTCAAGCGATCGTCCACGATCCACCGGCAATCATTCTCGATGAACCCACCGTTGGACTCGACCCCCGACAAATAATTGAGGTGCGGAATTTAATCAAAAGCCTCGCTGGTACTCACACAATTATCCTTTCCACGCACATTCTGCCAGAAGTGAGCATGACTTGTAGCCGCGTCGCCATCATCAATCGCGGTAAAGTTGTGGCAACTAATACACCTGAAAACCTGATGACTCAGTTGACAGGTGGCTCAGGATATGAATTAGAAATAGAAGGAGAAGCTGCTCTAGCCAAACAGGTATTGCAAAATGTTGCAGGTGTGAGTCTGATAGAATCAATTCCTACAGCCGGAATGCATGGACATCAACCGCAAGCAAATCGCGCTTACCTGCGGGTGATATCGCAACCAGGAAAAGAACCAGGAAAGGATATTGTTGCAACATTAGTGCGTGCAGGATTCGGTTTACATGAACTGCGGCGAGTTAACGCCACCTTAGAAGACGTGTTCTTGCAACTGACCACAGAAGAAAAAAAATTCGAGACTGAGGTAGACTTAGCAGCAGACAATGAAGGAGAGGCAGCGTAAATGGGTGTAGTACTGAGTAATATTATTGCCATTTATCGCCGAGAGTTACAGAGTTATTTTGTATCACCATTGGCTTATGCGATCGCAGGGATATTTTGGTTCTTATCTGGGTTTATATTTGTCTCGATTTTGCAGCTGATTATCACAGATGTCGCTGCCAAAGATTTAGAAAATCAACAATACGGCATACCTGCATTCATCAGAGATGTCCCCTATGAATTTTTGCAGTCATTCTTGCAATGGATGGTTTTGCTGTTATTATGCGTGCTACCGTTTCTTTCAATGGCACTTTACTCAGAAGAACGCAAACGCGGCACATTAGAACTGTTAGCTACATCGCCAATTACCAATTGGGCAGTAGCTTTAGGTAAATTATTAGCAGTGCTAACATGGTTTACCACCATGATTTTGCCATTTTTGGTATTTGAAGCGATCGCGATCGGTGGCACAACCCCCCCAATGTCACCCACAATTATCGTGCTAGGGCATATCGCATTAATCTTACTAGCAGCAGCAATTTTATCCTTGGGAATGTTCATTTCCTCTTTGACAAATAGCACAATTTTGGCTGCTATCCTCACATTCACAGTGAATATATTGCTATTATTCTTTGATTTCATCACTAGAAATATCGGTGGTGCAGTGGGAGAAGCTTTAGGTCATCTATCGTTAGTCAAACAGTGCAATAACTTGATGCAAGGAATTTTTGATACCAGCAGTTTAATTTTATTTGCTAGTTACATTATTTTAGGTATTTTTCTCACCGCTCAATCAATTGATGCACTCCGTTTCCAGCGTCAGTAATCATAAAACTTAGAAGTTAAAGGGACTTCCAAAAAATAAATCATCCAGTAGGGTGTGTTACGGCGAAGCCTAACGCACCGCCTAAGATAATACGTGTGTTAAACTTTCGCCTTATAGACCCTAGTACAACCGGGAGCATCCCAAATGTGTAAAAACATATTTTGTCATTGCGAGCGTAATGAAATGAAGCGAAGCAATCGCAGCCGCTAGACTTTGCTATTGCTTCATTCCGCTATCTCTACGAGACGCTACCGCGTTAAGCGAAGCTATGCCGAAGGCTTTACGCTCCATTCGCAATGACTAGTTCTAATTTGGTAAATTTGCAAAATTGGGATGCTCCCGTACAACCAACAATTAGATATTTTTTTAATTGAAAGTCCTAAAAGTCAGAAGTGAGGAATTAAAATTCCCACCTTTTGTACAGACGCGATTAATCGCATCTCTAATCCTAACTCCTAACTTGAGTTTCATAACATGAAGATAGTCGCGAAAAAGAAACTGTGGCAATTTCTGTTTTGGGTAGGCCCATTCCTATTTATTGTCGGCTTGACAGCTGGCTTAGTGTCTGAACGATGGGATCTAATACCACTAGCATTCATAATTTCGGGAATTGTCATCAGCGGGTTATGGGTAGTATTGCAAAGTCAGCAAAATGACTGGTGGAAAAGTCGTTCTACCCAAGCTAGTACTAATGCTTTAGTGGCGACTCTGGCAATGTTAGTCATTCTAGGATTGATTAACTTTTTGGGTAATCGCTATCATCTACGGGTAGACTTAACAGAGACTCAATTGTTTAGCCTTGCCCCCGAATCACAGCAATTAGTCCGTTCTTTACCACAGCCAGTTAAAGTTTGGATATTTGATATTAATCAGAACCCTCAAGACCGTGAATTACTGGATATTTATCGGCGACAAAGTTCAAAATTTGAGTTTGAGTACGTCGATCCCCAAGCTAAACCAGGAATAGCACAAAGATTTGGTGTCCGCAATGTGGGAGAAGTTTACTTAGAATCTCAGAATAGAAAGCAGTTGGTGCAGGTGATAAATGAGAATGAACGCTTGTCAGAAATTAAACTAACTAATCGGTTGCTGCAAATCACCAGTTTTAGTAATGCTAAAGTCTACTTTATCCAAGGTCATGGCGAACACCAACTCGCATCAGGTAAGGATGCAATTTCGCAAGCAGTCACGGCATTAGGTGAGAGGAAATATACCACTGAGTCGCTAACTTTAGCTCAAAAGGGAAGTGTCCCCCAGGATGCCAGCGTAGTCGTAGTAGCAGGGCCTAAAAGAGATTTGTTTGAGAATGAAGTTAAAGCTTTAGATGACTATCTCAATCAAGGCGGTAACTTGTTGCTGATGATTGATCCTGGAACCGATGCCAAACTCGGCAATTTGCTTGCAGAGTGGGGCGTGAAGTTAGATAATCGTTTAGCAGTTGATATATCGGGGCAATTAGTGGGACGTGGCCCTGCTGAACCCATAGTCACAGAATATGGGCAACATCCCATTACTAAAGTGTTTGGTAACGGTATTTCTGTTTATCGGTTGGCACGACCTCTACAAATTACCCCAGTAGCTGGTATCGAGGCTACTCCCCTGCTACTCACCAAACCCTATCCCGAAAGCTGGGCAGAAAGCGACCTGCAAAGCGAAAATTTGCAGTTTAATGCTGATAAAGACCTCAAAGGCCCTCTGATATTAGGTGTTGCTTTAACCAAAAAACTACCCATCAAATTAACTTCGACTCCCCAACCTTCACCACTACCATCACCAACCACTCAAACTAAAGCTAGTCCAAAAAACCCAGTTTCACTATTACCATCGCCAACCATCCAAACCAAAGTTAGTCCAAAAAACCCAGTTTCACTATTACCATCGCCAACCATCCAAACCAAAGCTAGTCCCACTGTTACAGCTTCTCCTCTTTCTTCTCCAACCGATGACAAATCTAAACAAACAGCCACCGAGTCACGAATGGTAGTGTTAGGAAACTCAGATTTTGCTACCGATGGCTTATTTCAACAACAGCTAAATGGAGATGTATTCCTCAACTCAGTCACTTGGCTAAGTCAGCAAGATCGGCAACTCCTATCAATTAGCCCCAAAGAACCAAGAAATCGTCGCATAAACCTGACAAATACTCAAGCTAATTTTTTAGCATTGTCCTCCCAGTGGATTTTGCCCCTAATTGGATTAGTGGCAGCAGCTGTTATCTGGTGGCAACGGCGGTAAGAGGAGTAGGAGAATGCGGCAGATGAGGGGAAAAAAGGAAATGATAAATCACAAATGACCAAAAATGAAATTGCCGAAAACAACTGTAATTTTGATACTGTTAGCACTGGGTTTAGGCGCTTTTGTTTACTTCTATGAAATTCAGGGTGCAAGTGTACGAGAAGAAAGCAAGGAGCAAAAGCAGAAAATTTTCTCTTTTGCAGAAGATGATGTGCAATCTCTAACAGTCAAGACAAAAAAACTCACCCTGAATCTAGAACGTAGCCCTGAATCTAGTAATCCCAAATGGTTAATCAAATCTCCCATATCTGGCCCAGCAAATGATGCGATTGTTTCTTATTTGATGGATTTGTTGGTCAAAGGGAATAGTAACCGCACTTTATCAACTCCAGTAAAAGACCTTGGAGAATTTGCCCTAGATCAACCCATAACCACCATCAATATCACCCTAAAAAACCGACAAAGCCATCAGTTGATTTTAGGTAAATCTAACTTTAACGGAGGTTTCTTGTATGCTGAAGCTGACCCTGCTGCTAAACCCGATGGAAATATAAATGTACTGCTGGTATCTACAGATTTTGCAAATGCCGTGAATCGGGATTTATCAGAGTGGCAGCAACCTGTAGATAATAGTCAGAAACTGCCTCCGCTTATCATTCCTAAACCGAGTCCGACAAATAGCAAATAATTAATTAAAAATAATTAGAGAATCTGGCATATTATGAAAAATCCAACAGCAACATTGCTGATTTCTTGCCCAGATCAACGGGGACTGGTAGCAAAATTTGCTAATTTCATCTATTCTAATGGTGGTAATATTATCCATGCAGATCAGCATACAGACTTTGCTGCTGGGTTATTCCTCACCCGCATTGAATGGCAACTAGAGGGGTTTAATTTACCGCGAGAATTTATTGCCCCGGCTTTTAATTCCATTGCCCAACCTCTAAATGCTAAGTGGGAAATACGTTTTTCTGATACGGTACCACGTATTGCTATTTGGGTAAGTCGGCAAGACCATTGTCTATTTGATTTGATTTGGCGACAACGCGCTAAAGAATTTATAGCTGAAATTCCTTTAATTATTAGCAACCATTCTAATTTAAAGGGAGTTGCAGAACAATTTAATATCGACTTTCAGCACGTTCTCATCACTAAAGACAATAAATCAGAACAAGAAGCCCAACAATTAGAATTACTCCGCCAGTACAAAATAGATTTAGTTGTCTTGGCGAAATATATGCAGATTGTTAGTGCAGATTTTATTAGTCAATTTCCGCAAATTATTAATATTCATCATTCATTTCTACCAGCTTTTATCGGTGCAAATCCATATCACCGAGCTTTTGAACGTGGGGTAAAAATTATTGGTGCGACGGCACATTATGCCACTGCTGATTTAGATGCAGGGCCGATTATTGAACAGGATGTAGTGCGAGTTAGTCACCGTGATGAAGTGGATGATTTGGTCAGAAAAGGCAAAGATTTGGAGAGAATTGTATTAGCAAGAGCGGTGCGATCGCACTTACAAAATCGTGTATTAGTCTATGGTAATAGAACAGTAGTATTTGAGTGATTTAAGACTTACGCAAGATGTTACTGAAAACTTTATTTTTGGATAGCGGTAATTCATGAATTACCGCTACTTTCGTTATCTTTTGTGTAAGTTATGTGATTTTATACCCGTTATAGAGATTTGACAAAAATGACGACTTTATGTAGCATTTTAGAATAACGACTTTATATAGTACCTTCTGCTGTGATTTGTTTATAAGCAGCAAGAGGCATATTTGGCATGAAAGTCATATATTCATATTGCGAGTAGTTCACAGCAGCGTGTTGCGGCCCACAGGTGAAGATAACCGCAGTAGCAATATCAACTAATTGGTCTAATGTGTCGATGCGATCGCTAACTCACCTGACTCGTCCACCTGATTGGGAAACTAATTTCTGTGCCCAAGTTCGTAATCCCAAGTCTGCTTGCTGTCAAGTCTTTGGGAGTTTTGTAGCATACTCGAAGCGCCTAACATAAGTAATTTCCTTTGCCTACGTTTCTTCTTATTTTTGAGAGTAGTCAAATAATTATCAACGTAGCGAAAAGCAGCTGCACCATCATAATCAGCAATGGCTATAGCTTGTAAGAAAACTTTTGAAGAAATTTCAAACGCTAAAAATTTTTCTGTTAAAATCAACAAATCTTTATCTGTGGCGGGAAAAGTAATTTCTTCTGTCTCTTCTAGATTGGAAAATATATCTTCAATTAATGCTTTGTACACTTTGTACCTCCCCAAATGCATAAGATGCAAAGCCTGTGATAAAGTTTAGCTGCTGATCGCGAGTTTGTAAGTTAACTGGGAGTTCACTACCAGAACATCCTATTTCCCGTAAAATCTCCAAACAATAAGCACCGAGTTGAGTGTATGGAGCTTGCTCCAATTCTTGAGCTACCTCTAGAGCCATCTCCAGATTAACTTGGATAACCGTCGTTACAGGGTTGGTCATAAACACGCCCTAATAAACTGGATGCTCTAAGTTTTGATCACAAGTACAAATAGCGTAACGGTGTTTTTGCGGAATTTATGAAGAGGGGAAAATAAAATATCAGCGCATTTGCGGTAATGTATCCGAAATTATGCAAACAAGGCTCAAAGTTTGGCAATATCTATCTGGGTGCGATCGCTGTACTAGAAGACGTTGGCGTACCCTTTTGGGGAAGGAAGTGTCAAAGACAAGCGATCGCTCTACCCAGATAAAGTACTTAATCTTCCTGCTCATCTTATGGGCAATTTCTCGTGTACCTAGTGAAGACTATTTTTTTGCTGTTGATAAAGCTGTTTAAACTTTTGTTGCTGTATTTTATGATCCACAATTGGATCAGGATATTCAACAGCATGACGTTCTAAAGGTGGAATCTTCCCAGTAACTAAATATTCTGTATCTACAGACCGCAATTCTGATACCCATTGCCGAATATATTCTCCCTCTGGATCAAATTTTTGTGTTTGACTGGCTGGGTTGAAAATCCGCACAGGTTTAGGATCCATACCGCTAGAAGCACTCCATTGCCAACCGCCATTATTAGCAGATAAATCACCATCAATCAGCTTCTGCATAAAGTATTTTTCTCCCAATTGGGGATTAATTAGTAAGTCTTTGGTGAGGAAACTAGCAACAATCATTCGACAACGGTTATGCATCCAGCCGCTTTCGTTTAACTGGCGCATTGCTGCATCTACAATGGGGTAGCCAGTTCTTCCTTCACACCAAGCTTGGAAATGTTCTTCATTAGTTTCCCAAGGAAAGTTCTTAAAGGTGTCGCGAAAAGCACCATCAGCTAATTCCGGGAAGTTATACATTGCATGTTGATAAAATTCCCGCCAAGCTAATTCTTGTTGCCATGTGCGAATATTAACTGCTGTTTCCTCACTGGGGCTGTTTTCTAGTGCTTCTATAGTGGCTTGCCAAACGGTGCGAATGCCAATTACGCCAAATTTTAAAGCTGCACTCAGTTGCGATGTGCCGTCAACTGCGGGGAAATTTCGTTGTTCTTGGTATTCAACAATAGCTTTATAAGTAAATTCTTCTAATCGTTCTTGCGCCGCTGCTTCTCCCGGTGCAATAATTAATGGTTCATCCCAAATAAACCCTAAATCTTTTGCTGAAGGTAATGCGATCGCTCCTGCAAGTTTTGCAATTTTCTGTTCAGCTTCTGTTAAACCCTCAACATTTTGCGGTGTTTCTACTGGGTTCGCTTTCGGTTTGGTAATCCAATTTTTCCAGAAGGGGGTGTAAACAGTGTAAGGACTGTTACCACCAGTGCGGATCTCGTCTGGGGAATTGAGGATTTGATCCCAGTTTTGATTAAGAAACTCAATACCTTTTTCTTTGAGGGCGTTTATAATATTGCGATCGCGTTTTTGCGAATAAGGTTCTACATCCCAATTCCAAAAAACAGCTTTGGCATTTAATGCCTCTGCTAAAGCTGGTATCGCTTGTACAGGATCGGCATGGAGTATTAATAACTGGCTACCAATTTGAGCATATCGCTCTTGGAGTTTCTGCAAACACCCAATCATGTAAGTTACTCTCACAGGAGCAATATCATCACGTTCTAGAATATGCGGATCGAGGCAAAACACGCCCACCACCTTTGGACTCTGCCGTTTAGCCGCAGCCAGTCCCGTATTGTCAGAAATGCGTAAATCGCGCCGATGCCAAAACAGAATTAAGTCAGACATTCTATGCTGCATATAGTTCACCCGTACTAGCTTAGATGTTAGTGGTACTAATGAACATCATTCTGGCGATAAATTTATTTTTTCAATGGGCATTGGGCATTGGGTATTGGCAAGTCCTTTAATTCTTCTGGGCAACTTCTGAAAGGGGGAGTATAACAGGGTATTGGGTATTGGGGGACACTTTGACAAATCTCAGCGATCGCTGGGGACTAGGTACTGGGAACTAGGAAAGAGTTTTCTCAATCCCCAATTCAATTTCTAATTCCCAATCTATGGCAAATCGTTCACGCAAGCTGACACCAAAAGCCTCGAAACAAAATAAGCCCCATGCAGGTATGAAGCGCGTCGCTAAAAAACCTCAGAAAAAGCTCAAACGGGGAAATCTAGCGATGCCTACAGTGGCAAGCTACGCAATTCTGTTGAGTAGTGCTAGTCTAATTATGGCTTTTGCCTGGATTAGTGTTCTCTTCATCTTCAATCCAGACCAGGTAAGCTGGCTAAATAAAATTTTACCTACATGGGCACAAATCCCCCTTGGCAAGCACGAACGCCCCCAAACCCTCAAACAAATCCAACTCAATTTGAGTCAAAAAAACCAAATATTTGGGGAAACTCTGCCTTTATATCAGGATGGGAAAAACTCGTTTTTACTACCAGTTTTTCAACAGCGTGCTAATTGTCAATCTGATTGTCAAGAACTTGTAGAACTCAGGGTTTACGAGCTATCAAAAGAGTTAGAGTTTAAATCTCAGTCAGAAAATTATTACTATCTAACGACTCAATTACCTGTAACTGGGCCAGAAGAATCCTTTGTGATTTCTTCCTCACTTGATGGAACATCAGAACCTCAAGATATCAGCATTTCTCTACCTTTAACTGAAGTACAACGCTTTGAGGGTGGCACACCATCACCAGGGGTTTGGTTTAATTTGTGGGGTAAGCGTCAACAAGGAAGCAGTACAATCACTTACGGTAATATTGTATACTACAATCCCGAACGCACCAATTTACTACAAATGTTGTTTTGGAGAAGTCTCAACGGACAATTACCCAAATGGCAACAGGTAACTGGTAATGCTACAAAAGAGTTAGTTGTCGATCAAACAGTAGGTTTAGAACCGAATTTACAGGTTTACCAAGTCAAGCCTCTCAAATTATTTTTCAAACCAATTGAATTGGAGGCAATTACCCTCAAATCACCAAGCTTTAAGGATTCTGCATACCAAAATGCCCTAGCAATTGCCCGTAGTGGACTGTGGACACCTGCTTTTGAATGGTTGAAATTCATCAAGAAGCAGCACAAAGAAGTTTTTTCACAAGCGGCGCAAGCACAAATGGATTTGATTCGCTTGCATTCCCAATTTACTAAAACTCAAGCCGATAAAAATTGGGCGAGTCCTAGTCAAGAAGTGCTAGCAGATTTGATTGATGGTCGCTGGGGGAAAGCTTTACAGGTGTTTGAAGCGTCGCCACATAATGTCAAAGAGGTTGCTACTCTACTCAAAGCTGATAAAAATCGGTTGTGGAATCGCACTACGGCAGCATTGCGGGTGAACCCAAATAGACTAGACGTGCAAGCTTGGTTCGCTTTGATTTTAGCAGTTCAGCGAGGAGAAGAACATGCTAATTCCTGGTTGAAGACGCAACCAAAAATTACCAAAGATAATCTTGCCTATATTCAAGGTCTGTTAGCAAGACTCAATAGTGAGGGTGCAAATTCGCAGATATCCTCTAGTCACCCTAGTCAGATTGTTGGGACGGTGCAAGCAATTACTCAAGTTACTAGCACCGAATGGCTGCAACTAAATTCTCCAGCAGACTTAAAACTCACAGATAATCAAGTTTGGTATCAGGTAGAGGTAAGTGCATTTAATGACGGTAAAAGCTGGCTAAATTCGCCCTTTGAGAATTTGACCCCACCAAAAACCGATGCCGCCAAATTTTTCTGGAAAACTTTGGGAATCACTTCTGACCCGGAAATCCAGATTATAGTCTGGTTGCCAAATGGAGAACAACAAATTACTATAGCTGCTATCAAAGCGGTGCAACTACAGGGTAAAGCTTTGCGCCTATTAGCTGCTGGGCCAAAAATTCCAGAGAATCAAAACGATGTTCTCCAACCCAAACCTTTGGCGCTGACAAATGCAGCATTGGAATGGGTACAACCATCTCCCATCACTCTACAACAACTGTATCAACAAAATCCCCAAGGGGTGAAGGTAATATTATCGAGTCTGTGGCAATCTTTACAGCAATCTGGTGAACTTGCGGCTGGTGCTATTCCTAGCTTTGAGGAAATGCAGGGAAAATTGGGTGATTGGCCAGTTCAAGTGATTGATTTAACAAATAACGCTAAACCAGAAATAATACTGACTATCTCCGCAGCAGCCATAGCATCTTTGAATCAGTCTCCAACCGAAAATCAGGTGCAAAACACAGAGGAACGCCGCGACCGGACTATAATTTTGTCCGATCGCAATCAAGTCATTTACAATGATTTTACAGGAAATGACTTACAAAGACTTTCTGCGATCGCCAAGCTTTCAGACGTGCAATCCTTAGCTTTATTAGTAGAAAATGCTCATAACTACACTTTGAAGCGCTGGTCAGAGAAAAATCAGCGCTTTGAATAGCACCCCCTTTCTTAGCAACTCAAAATAGCCTCCGGGAAGGCAGCCGACAAAATTCAAAGTTTAAAGACGTTTTTATACAAGGATTTTAGCCCACGGATTTATCCGTGGGGTCAATCCAAAATCCAAAATCCAAAATCCAAAATTGTCTTATTCTTTTTGGTTATTTTCGGCTAGACGTTGATTCTTCAGGTTTTCTAACTGCTGCAACAGAGAGTCTACCTCTGCTTGTAAATGCATAAACTTAGCTTGCTGATCGTCTTGATAATAAGACTTGGTCAACTTACTGACCCAGTTAGCCTGGGACTCGAGATCGGAAACACTAGATAAACAAGTAGGCATCGTTAATTAAATCCACAATTTAACTCACACCATTAGAAATATTATAATAATGCTCTTTTAAGCTTTATTAAAACATTGTATATTTCTCATCAATTACTCTAATGGGTTTTGGGTTCAATGATAAGAGACTGCGATCGCAATAGCTGTGTTCCAAAGAAAACAGCTACCCAAATGTGCAACGCTTCCCTTCGCTGGACAGTACTTAGCAATCTTTGATGAGTGTATGAATTATAGTAACATTCTTAAGGGAATTTACGCACGAATTATATTTAGACTACATCAAGAATTCCGCTAAATTATGAAAATATGTCGGGCAATTTGTTGAATAGAAGGTGGCCATGACGGTTAAGATAGACAGATATTCTAAATAAAAATGGCAAGTGAAACACCTGCAACCCAAAAAATCATATTCTTAAGTAATATTCTTTCGGAATTTAAGGATCTGGGAAGTGGAAAAGAATTTAGCTTTTTCCTCTTCCCCATCCGGCGCTTCCATTTGCCACTCTTTCTAAATATCCAATCCTTACATTAAGAAATTTTAAATCCCGTGACTTTGAGCCTGTCTGCTGCTGTATCTCATCGCCAACCCTGGCCCGGACTGATAGAAGCCTATCGCCAATACTTGCCTGTCAGCGAAAAAACACCGATTGTTACTTTGTTGGAGGGTAACACACCTCTAATACCAGTGCCAGCGATCGCAGAACGTATTGGCAGACAAGTAAGAGTTTTTGTAAAATACGACGGTCTGAACCCTACCGGTAGCTTCAAAGACCGGGGGATGACTATGGCAATTTCCAAGGCCAAGGAAGCAGGAGCAAAAGCAGTAATTTGTGCCAGCACGGGTAACACCTCAGCCGCCGCCGCCGCTTATGCCAGACGTGGGGGGATGAATGCCTTTGTATTAATTCCCGACGGTTATGTGGCGCTGGGCAAGTTAGCCCAAGCATTACTTTACGGTGCAGAAGTATTGGCAATTAAAGGGAATTTTGACCAAGCGCTAGAAATTGTCCGCGAAATGGCCGAAAGCTATCCGGTAACATTGGTGAATTCGGTCAATCCCTACCGCCTAGAAGGGCAGAAAACAGGAGCTTTTGAAATCGTCGATGCGCTGGGTGATGCCCCAGACTGGCTATGTATTCCCGTAGGTAATGCGGGAAACATCACAGCATATTGGATGGGGTTTTGTCAATATCATCAAGATGGAAAGTGCGATCGCTTACCCCGAATGATGGGATTCCAAGCCGCAGGTGCAGCCCCATTAGTACATGGTCAGCCCGTAGCGCATCCCGAAACCCTCGCAACAGCAATTCGCATTGGCAACCCCGCTAGCTGGGAATTAGCGATCGCAGCCCAAACCGCAAGTCAGGGAAATTTCCATGCCGTTACCGATGCAGAAATTCTTGATGCCTATCGACTTTTAGCATCATCAGAAGGGATCTTCTGCGAACCTGCTAGCGCCGCCTCTGTAGCCGGTTTATTACAGGTGAGAGACCAAATTCCGACAGGGGCGACAGTAGTTTGTGTCCTCACAGGCAATGGTCTTAAAGACCCAGATACAGCCATTAAACACAATCACAGTCAATTTAAACAGGGGATTGCAGCCGAATTGGGCGCAGTCGCTGAAGCAATGGGATTTTAAGCAGCCTGGAAATACAAGCGATCGTAATATCTAGAACCAGCCCTTTCAAAATGACTCGTAAAATAAAATTGTTTTTTCTCTGTGTTCTTTGTGCCTCTGCGGTGTAAAAATAATTCATTTAACCACTCCAGACGCAGAGTACACGGAGTAAGCAGCTTAAAGAGGAATTTAGGGATTATTTATTTTGAATTTTTAATTCGGAGCAAAGCGACGTGACTCATTCTACTGATATTGCTACCTTAGCCCAATGGATGGCAGCTGATTTTAGTAATCAAGAACAAGCTTTTGAAAATCCGCCTTTTTATGCCCACATTCGGGTGTGTATCCGTCCCCTTCCCTGGGAATTGTTCTCAGGAGTAAGTTTGTTTCTCGAACAAGCTTATGATTTCATGCTCAATCAACCCTACCGAATGCGGGTAATGAAGTTGATTCCGACAGAAAACCACATTATTATTGAACACTACACCCTTAAAGAAGAACAAAAATTTTACGGTGCATCTCGTGAACCTGAACGTTTAAAAGATTTATCCGTTGACCAATTGGAAAAAATGTCAGGTTGCAACATGGTCGTAGAGTGGACAGGTAAGAGCTTTAAAGGCAGGGTTGAACCTGGTAAAGGCTGCATTGTGGTTCGTGACGGCAAAAATACTTATCTAGATAACGAATTTGAGATTGACGCTAAAGAATTTTTCAGCCTCGACCGGGGAAGGGATTTAGACACTGATGAACGTCTGTGGGGTTCGATTGCCGGCCCATTTCACTTTGTCCGATGGGCTAATTTTGCTGATGAAGTCAAGCTACTTAACGCGCTGGATGCTCAAAGTTAGCCTAGTGGTCTGAAACTAGCCCTTTCAAGGTGGGTAAAAATTTTGCTTAAAAAATTCCCTTTATTACCTCTTATCTCTGTGTCGCACCAGTTGAAGTCGGGGAACCGCAAGGGCGCACTGGCAACTCTATTGCCTCTGTGGTTAAATAAATTACTTTTGAACCGCAGAGGCGCAGAGAACACGGAGAGAAAAAAGAAATTTTTCGAGTCACCTTGAAAGGGCTAGTCCTGTATATATAGGAATCCGGTTTGATTTGGAGAAAATATCCGTAGGGTGTGATCGCGGAGAGTACGGCACCAAACCCTTGATAATGGTACGTTACGAACTTCGTTATAACACAACGCCAGTTGCTACAACGGAGGGAACCCCCCTTCGAGTTCACCAGTAGCCTAGGTTGGGAAACCCGCCTACAGCGATGGATTCACCGCAACGCACTGGCTCCCCTACAATACTTAATTTTGTTCAAAAACCAAATAGGAGTCCTAATATAAACAAATATGTTATTACTTACGAGACACAGCGCTATGACCAGCCCAGTACTCTTGTGGTCGTGATTAATCCCAAATTGTTTGACATAAGTAATCAACAATACCATGACCGCCATTATTTTTGACAATATTGAAAAAAACTTTGGTTCCCTCAAAGTCCTTAAAGGAATCACCGGCGAAATCAACCGAGGAGAAGTCGTTGCAGTTATCGGTTCTTCCGGCTGTGGTAAAAGTACCCTATTACGCTGCTTTAATCGCCTAGAAACCATTGACAACGGGCGTTTAATAATCAACGGTATCAACTTATCTCGTCCTACTGTCAACTATAGTCAACTGCGGCAACTACGGACACAAGTAGGTATGGTTTTTCAACAGTTTAACCTATTTCCTCATCTCAGCGTCCTAGAAAATATGACACTCGCTCCTCGGAAAGTTTTGGGTAAAACACCGAAAGAAAGCGCCCAACTAGCGAGATTATATTTAGAAAAAGTCGGCTTACATGACAAAGCATCTACTTATCCCGAACAACTTTCTGGCGGACAAAAGCAACGAGTAGCGATCGCCCGTAGCTTATGTATGAATCCCCAAATCATGCTATTTGATGAACCCACCAGCGCCCTAGATCCCGAACTCGTTGGCGAGGTTTTGCAAGTGATGCAACAATTAGCAGCAGAAGGGATGACAATGGTGGTTGTCACCCATGAAATGCAATTTGCAAAAGAAGTAGCCCATCAGGTGATATTTTTAGACAAAGGAATTGTGACAGAACAAGGCCCAGCTTACGAAGTACTGACCAATCCCCAAAGCGATCGCCTACGTATTTTCCTCAGTCGCCTTAACGATAGATAGTTAGGAGTTACGAGTTATAAATTCAAGACTTCTTTTAAACTCATCACTCCTAACTATTCACTCCCCACTCTTCAAAGGTATTCGCGCAAGAAATCAAAGGGATCATCTTCCCAACAAGGTTCAGGTATCAGCCAAAATAAACTACCACTGATATCGGCTTCAATTTCATCACCATCGTCTCTATCAAATAGTTCTATCAAAGCTGTCCAATCACGTTCTCTCAAAGACGTTAACGAAGGGGCATATACCTGGAGATTATTTGAGTAATTCACGCGCAAAATTGTGCTTGAGTGCCGTATAAATTTAGTATGGAAATTTGTAAATAATCAGATTTTAGCTTTAAGAGCCGTAGTTAAATAGTTATTTTGATACTACTAAATACGCTCTACTTTCATAAGTGTCTCACATTTTAAATAGGACTACTATAGTATTTCTTACATAATTACAACCTGAATTTACTCAGACCGGAAAAATTCTTGAGGCTGCGACTCCACTAATTCCACCCCAAAAACTTCAGCAAAGCACTGTGCTACATAAAAACGCACTTCTTGGCAAGTAATACCTGGAATCCATTCGGCTAAACTACCTACAGGTTTATCAGAAATACCGCAGGGGACGATGCGCTCAAAGCCTGTCATGTCTGGACAAACATTTAATGCAAAGCCATGCATGGTAATCCACCGACTGACTTTAATGCCAATAGCTGCAACTTTTCGCCCTTGCAACCAAACGCCTGTAAAAGCTGGAATTCTTTCTCCCTGCAACCGATAAATTGCCAATACGCGAATTATGACTTCTTCGAGTTGCCGTAAGTACCAATGGAGGTCTTTACGATAACGTTGCAGATTTAAAATCGGATATCCTACCAGTTGACCGGGACAATGGTAAGTAACCTCACCACCCCGTTCAATTCGATGCACATTATATTGACTTTTGTCAATGTCAAACTTGAGAAAATCTGAGTTGCTTCCTTGCCCCAGAGTGTAAACGGGTGGATGTTCTAGCAAAATTAACACGTCATCTAGACCAGGGTCATGGATGCGCTTAGTGAGGAGCGATCGCTGCCATCCATGAGCATCTAAGTAAGGCATTAATCCTTGGTTATACAACAAACAACGGTTTTTGTGTGGTTCCATACTACGGATTATGCCCAAAATCAACTGCATTGAGGACGAAATATATTTCAATTTACAGGATTGGAGTCAAAAAATGTCAAGATTTGCAAAGGATTTTAAAGGAAGGTCAAGGGAATATGCATTAGAAAATACAAAGTGCTAGCTTGAATATACAACCTCAATAGGTTTTTAGGAGGAATTCTCTGCAATAAGCATCATGCCAAGACAATAAGAACTATGCACTGGCTGATGACTCTAATAATCTTGTTTAAAATACAAGCAAGATCAACTTCTACAAAGACTCGTGTTTTTGATCAACAGTGGGAAAACCTCAACCAGACACAGAAGGAGCAACTATCAATAGTTCTGTAAGCGTTTTTTTAACACAAGAGAAAGTTACGTGAGCTACTGCTCAAATTTCCTCACCAAAGAGTTCTATGTGCAAATCCAATTGGATATCAGCGCAGAGATGAGGAAGAAATCAAGGGTATAATTGAGTAAAAACTCAGATGCAGTAAGCTTAGAGACAGCTTACTGGCAGTAAATAGCAAGAGTTCACAATTTGTTTTGGCGGGAGTAATAGACCTTACCGCAATTTCTTTTCATACAAAGCAAATTCACACATGAAATATTCAGTGGGAGAGTTTACATGAAGCTTGTCATCCACGGCAAAAATATTGAAATTACCGATGCGATTCGTGAGTATGTACATCAAAAGATTGAAAAAGCAGTTAGTCACTTTCAGAGCATTACAAATGAAGTGGATGTGCATCTCAGCGTCGCCCGTAATCCCCGAATTAATACTAGACAAGCAGCTGAAGTAACTATTTATGCTAGTGGTAGCATTATCCGTGCTGAGGAAAGTAGTGAAAGCCTATATGCCAGCATTGACTTAGTTGCAGATAAAATTGCCCGTCAACTGCGAAAATACAAAGAACGTCGTCAAGACCAGAAAACTCAGTCCCAATCAACAGAAGTAGTTGTTGCAGAGTCAGTAGTCACAGATTTAATTGGCGATCGCACCCCCGAATTGCCTAACGAAGTCGTCCGTACCAAATATTTTTCCATGCCACCGATGACCCTTGCAGAAGCCCTAGAACAACTGCAACTCGTAGGACACGACTTTTATATGTTCCGCAATTCCGAAACTGGAGAGATTAATGTAATTTACGAACGCAACCACGGCGGTTATGGTGTAATTCATCCCCGCAATGGTAACGGTCATACTAATGGCAAGAATGGCAAGGCAAGCCACGTAAATATTGTCATGCCGGAAAAGTTGCATTCGACTAAATAGGGAATGGGGAATGGGGAAGAAGCAAGGGAGCAGGGAGCAGGGAGCAGGGAGATTAGTTTTCCCCTCTGCCTCTTTTCAATTCCCAATTCCCAATTCCCAATTTCCTCATTTCACAAGCTGTTGCAAAGTTTTCAATGCTTCTTCAACATGACCTTTAAAGTTGAACATTGAATCAAACACGTATTGCACAACTCCTTGTTGGTCAATGACGTAAGTAACGCGACCAGGGAATAAGCCAAAGGCTGCTGTTGCACCATATAGCTTCCGTACTTGGTCGCCTTTGTCAGTTAACAGGGTAAAAGGTAGATTATATTTTGCAGCAAATTTCTGGTGAGATTCGCTAGAGTCAGCACTCACGCCAACAACTTCAGCACCAGCGTTTTTAAACACTTCATACTGATCGCGAAAGGCGCAGGATTCAGCCGTACATCCGGGTGTATCATCCTTGGGGTAAAAATATAGGACAACAGCTTTTGTGCCGCGAAAATCTTGGAGGCTAACTGTTGAGCCGTTTTGAGCAGGTAGGGTGAAATTAGGAGCGGTATCTCCAACTTTGATTGGCATAACAAGTGATGGTAATTATTTAACAAAATTTTACCTTGTATCCGAGTATATAAATTTTGCTTGATTACCTGCACAAGGCGGGGTAGCGTAGATACTCATCAAATAACAAATTTACCTTATGCTATGCGCCTGACTTCACTGGATGTTTTTCGCGGCATTACGATCGCTGCTATGATTCTCGTCAATATGGCGGGAGTCGCAGATGATGTATATCCTCCCTTAGCCCACGCCGATTGGCACGGCTGCACACCAACTGACTTGGTATTCCCTTTCTTTCTCTTTATTGTTGGTGTAGCGATGACTTTCTCGCTGTCAAAGTACACCGAAGATAACAAACCAACCTCAGCTATTTACTGGCGCATCTTACGCCGCGCCGCTATTCTCTTCGCCTTGGGATTGCTGCTAAATGGCTTTTGGAATCAAGGTGTTTGGACTTTTGATTTGAGTAGTATCCGCATTATGGGGGTGTTACAACGCATTAGTATTACCTATCTGCTGGCTTCCTTGATAGTTCTTAACCTTCCGCGCAAAGGGCAATGGATACTCGCAGCAGCGATCCTCATCGGCTACTGGTTAATGATGATGTATCTACCAGTACCAGAATATGGCGCGGGAGTTTTGACACGAGAAGGGAATTTTGGCGCTTATATTGACCGCTTGATTATTCCCAAAGCGCACCTGTATAAAGGTGATGGTTTCAAATTTATGGGAGATCCAGAGGGACTATTCAGTACGATTCCCGCGATCGCCAGCGTTCTAGCTGGCTACTTGACCGGTCAATGGATACGCAGTCAACCTGTACAATCACGTACAAGTATCGGGTTAGGATTATTTGGAGTTGGTTGTTTAATTATCGGTTGGGCGTGGGGGTGGACATTCCCTATTAACAAAAAGCTGTGGACAAGTTCTTATGTAGTCTTGACAACCGGTTGGGCGTTACTTTTGCTAGCAGCCTGTTATGAACTCATCGAAGTGCGGCTAAATCGTCGCTGGAGTAAACCTTTTGAAATTATGGGCTTAAATGCGATCGCACTTTTTGTCCCATCGGTTTTGTTGATTAAGATCTTAGTGAAAACCACTATCGGCACAGGTAAAGATGCTCCCAGTACCTACAATTGGATTTACCATAACTGTTTCGCATCTTGGGCGGGACTTCTGAATGGTTCTCTGTTATTTGCCATAGTCACCGTGTTGTTGTGGTGGGCTGTTGGTGTTCTGATGTATCGACAACGTTGGTTTATCAAAGTGTAAATTTGAAACCAGGCATTAGAAAATGAAGATTTTAATTGTTCTTTACGTTTTAGTGTTATCAAGGTTACAACAGATATCAAGTGATAGATTTGTAACTCTTTAGGAACAAAGGCAATCGCAGCTTTATCTATACTCTTAATCAACTCAGTTCCGTTCTTCTTATGGAACTGATTAAAGTTCTGGTGTCTCGCTTCTTGAATTCTGAATAAAGAAGCATGTACAGACTTATCTGTGCGTTGAAAATTCTTATTTCTTCTAATTCACTAAATTAATGCATATAAAAATTGTGAGGTAATGGATGCGTCGCATAAAACTTTGGGTATTTTTGCCAGCTACCCTGATATTCGGCTGCTCAAATCAACTGTTTCAATCTAGCCCGTCTGTGGCAAACTCTAACCCAGCAGTAGTTCAACCAACCAGTCCAAATTTATTAGCATATATGAATGACCTTTCACCGTTGGAACAACAGGTAATTGTTGAAACAAATAAAGTACGAACAAATCCCCAGTCCTACGTGCCGATTTTGGAAAACTATAAAAAGCGCTTTGAGGGTAACAAAATCCAGATTTCTGATAATACTTATTTGCAAACTCAAGAAGGAGTCAAAGCAGTTGATGAAGCGATCGCATTTCTGAAATCTGCAAGTCCTGTAGGAGCGTTGAGTGCCTCAAAGGGTATGTCTTTGGGAGCAAAAGATCACGTTAAAGACCAAGGGACAACAGGTACTATAGGTCATGATGGTAGCGATGGTAGCGACCCCTTTACTCGCATCAACCGTTATGGTACATGGCAAACAACCGCAGGTGAAAATATCAGTTATGGCTCAAACACTCCTCAAGATATCATCATGCAATTAATTATTGATGATGGCGTGCGCGATCGCGGTCATAGAAAAAATATTTTTAACGGCGCTTTTAAAGTGTCTGGGGTTGCTTATGGAACTCACAAGTTATATAGAACAATCTGCGTAATTGACTACGCTGGTGGGTATAGAGAAAAATAATTTAAGTAAGGGCGGTTTGTAACCGCCCATTTCGCTATTCCTGTGCAACCCAAGTACCATGAAATCCATAAGGCACTCGTTGAGGAATTATCACCCGCGCTACAGGTTCAGCAGTCACATCTTGGGCATTAACCACTACTAATTCTGAAGTGTTTGAATTTTCATCGTGGATGAAAGTTACAAGCCAGCCATCATCCTCAGTAATTGCACCAGGACGCGGCGCAAATACAGCTTCACCGCCATAGCGCCCCTGTCCGAATAGGTGGGTTTGGGACTTTCCAGTAGTGAAGTCGTACTTAATGATGCCTTCAAATAATGGTAGGGGACTATTCGCCATTTTGTTGGTGTAGCCATATCGAGTTTGTCGCCCCAATAGATTTTCGTTGACGCGGGGAAATTCTGAAGCTACATCGTCTAACATTTCTTCACGCACTGTCCCCGTATTGAGGTTAAATCGCCAGCGATACAAACGCGGGATATTTGCATCTGGGTCGGGTTGCGAATCATCTAGACTCAAAACAGTCGTAGAACTCATACGACAGGCAATCAGTACTACTTCGTCGCCATTTTCGTAAGCGTTGAGGATATGGAAGACGTAGCAAGCAGGAGTCTCAAACCAACGGATATTACTGTTGTCTCCGTGACGTGGTACAATGCCAAAACGACTGAGGCGATCGCGCTCAAACATCATAACGGGTTCTTGTCGTTGCGATCGCTCAACGCTGAAAGTCAAAGGCAAATCCATAAAAATCGTGTAGTTTTCAGTGATGGCAAAATCGTGCATCATCACTCCTATGGGCAAGTCGATTGGCACTGTCCGCAACAGTTCGCCTTGTGCCGAGACTACACTATATTGGACGTATGGTGGTGCAAACAAAGAGTAGCCAAAGAATACCATCTCGCCTGTAACTGGGTCTAGTTTGGGATGGGCTGTGAAGGCAGAAATCAGCTTGTCATTGTAAGTATATTCGCCAATAGTTTCTAATTCAGGAAGCTTGATAGCGTGAGGTTTACCTCCCTCGTTCAGCGCCAACATCTGACCAGCGTGCCAAACTAAGGCAGTGTTGGCGGTTTTTTTGTACCCACCATCAGGATTATCCTTTCGCAGTGGTTCTAACAATCCTGTCCAGAGAGCCTTACCTGCTTCTCGTTCTTTTTTCCATCCGGCTGTCTGGATGTAACGGTTGCGATAAGTGGCTACGCCGTTGCTAATTTGTACACCATGCAACATTCCATCTCCGTCGAACCAGTGATATTGACCGATAGGTGTCCATTGAGGGTTAGGGCCATTGCGTACAAACATCCCCGACAAATCAAGGGGTAATTCACCGATGACTAGCAGTTTGTCGGTGGTGATTTCTTCACGGATTGGAGCAAAATTGCGATCGAGATAAGGATTGACTGCTATTGTTGCCATTTTATAAAATCTGAGAATGTGATGTACATGGCTTTTGTTTACTGATAACATTTATTGCTATCTTCAACCAATCAATATAAGTCTGTTCTCTTCGGATCGCTAACTCCAGCACCAGCCTTTGCATTACTTGCTCGCGGTTGGCAGAGTCATCATCAAGTAATGGCAAATCAATGATTTGACACTCAGCAAGCTTTTTGATTCGAGCTGCCAATTGCTGCTCTAGTAGATGAATAATGGTTTTATTTGGCAACTGCTCTGCAAAATGCAACTGGACTAGCAAAGGTTCTCGGATAGTCGCTAAGGGCTGATGAGTCTCAAGCCATCGAGCAAATTCAGCTTTTCCTGGCTCCGTTACACTATAGACTTTACGGTTGGGGCGATCGCGTTGAATCTCAATTTTACAGGTAATCCAGCCTTGCTCAACTAGCTTATCGAGAGTTCTATAAATTTGTGCCTGGTCTGCTGGCCACAAATGGGCAATACATTGATCGAAGCAGCTTGTTTTGAGGTCGTAGCCCGTCATTTCTTGCTGCTGAAGAAAACCTAGAATTATGTATGCTAGGGACATTAAGGCAGTTTTCCCATAATTGACATTTCCTCAATAGATGTACTTCTTATAACTTTATGCTATTATATGATTAATCCAATATAAGATACAACAGTTATAATGTAATGAATGCTCCTTAACAAGGAAACCGAATTCAGGAACCGAGCTTAAGTAGATAGTTAACAATGCTGTTTGCACAGATGCAGAATTAAAACTTTAATTACGAATTACGAATTAGTAAAACACTATTATTGTAACGAGAGGATGGGTAACATTGACTTCTAACACACTTTCACAAAGAATACGTCAACATCAATATCTGCGTGATTTACGCAACAAATTGCTTCATCTGCACAAGATGTTGCTGGACACAGAACGTATTGCCTACGAACAGATTAGTGGACGAGTATCAAGCGGAGAACTTCTTCAGCTAGTTATCGCTCATGAACAATTTGCTTGGCTACATCGGATTTCCGAGGTGGTTGTGCAAGTTGATGAAATGCTCCAAGCAGATGAACCGATTGCAATGGAAGATTTTGAAAAGTTAATTGCTGATGTCCGCACGCTGATTGTACCGTTAGAAACGGGCAATACCTTCGAGAGAAAGTATTACAATGCTCTCCAGAGCGAACCTGCTGCTGTGTTAGCACATGCGGAAATATCAAAATTTCTCACGACTAAGGTTTAAAGAGCAAAACTTGGGGCTTACAGCAGAATTCAAGTATTTGAACCACATCTTTCTTTCCTAGGGGCACAGCAATGCTGTGCCCTTACTTGGTCTATTTACCTGAAAATAACTGTAAGCCCCAAGTTTTGTAACAGCTTCACAGCTAATCGGCATCAGTTTTCTTGCATCAGATAACGTGGTCATGAATAATACAGAAGACAAGCTTTGCGTAGGCATAGCCTAGGCTATTGACTTTGATGGAATTTAGGGTTTTTTGGTTCATGCTATTTTTGTGTCATTGCGAGCAAAGCGTTGCAATCGCCTGGGATTGCAACGCTTTGCTCGCAATGAAATATATTTTGTATAGCTTTTTAACTCCTAAAAAGGCACAGAGTCAACAGTCTAGGCATAGCCCAACCCAGATATCGCTAGCCCCTTTATAACAATGACCACTGTAATATTTCTACATGGCACTGGCATTAGAGAACGAGAATACAACGAAACCTTTGAGATAATTGAGCAAAAGATTCACGCTCAACGTCCTGATATCAAAGTTGCTCCCTGCCTTTGGGGTACATTGGGTGCAAAGTTCAATGAAAATCGGGCATCAGTACCCTTAGAAGATGCGACACTGGCTTTATCTCAGCCAGAAGAAGATGCAGATATTACATTGTGGGAAAAATTATACCGCGATCCTTTGTATGAATTGCGGCTGTTATCTTTGAAACCGATTGAGTCAGGAAATGCTTTTGGGGAAGATTCAGGGGATATTTTACAATCTCGTGTAGCGAGTTTCGCGCCGACATCTCAACTAGAAGCTAAGTTGCAAGAGGCGGGAATTGCAGAGATATTTGCCGAAGCACGAGAGGCTGTGATTCTTAGCGAACCGTATCATAAGGCATTGCTCACAGTTTCCGAATCTGACTTGAGTGAATATTATGCACCAATAGCTAGAGCAGTTGTGGCTCAAGCAATGTTTATTAGTGAACAGCAAGAAAAATTTCCCCCCATACTCACCGATGCCCAATTGCGCGATAAAGTTGTGGAATTGCTGACTCTGGCTTTGACAGAGGCGGAGTTAGGATTGGGTAGCTGGTTATTAAAGCCACTTTATGGACTACTACAGCACGGCGGAACAAATTATGTTAGAGGAAACCGCCTGGAGTTAACTGATAAAATTTCGCCTATGCCTGGTGATATTTTGTTGTATCAGGCGCGGGGTGAAAAAATTAGGGCGTTTATCCAGCAACAAATTGCCCAAGCAGAACCGCCAGTAGTCTTACTCGCCCATAGTTTGGGAGGTATCGCTTGTGTAGATTTGCTAGTGCAGCAGCAGTTATCTCAGGTGGAATTATTGGTAACAGTTGGTTCCCAAGCACCATTTTTATATGAGATTAACGCCCTCTACAGCTTAGAATATGGAGAGTTATTACCAGAGCATTTCCCGGAATGGTTGAATATCTACGATTTACGGGATTTTCTCAGTTACGTTGGTAAGAATATTTTCCTTGATAGAGTGCAGGATGTACGAGTGGATAGCAGACAGCCATTTCCCCGTTCCCACGGTGCTTATTGGACAAATCCTAAAACCTGGGAGGCGATTATTCCGAGGTTGCCATAATGCTTTACTTTTTACGGTATCTAGAAAACCTCTCTCCCAACCTCTCCCCTCGGTGTACAGACAAGTCGAGTTACCCCCCTCAATCCCCCTTGGAAAGGGGGGAAGCCGGAAATCTAGCTCTCTCCCCTTTGCAAGGGGAGGGTTAGGGTGGGGTAAAAACCAGATTCTTAAACTACTTCAGACTTGTGTTTATGCCGTAGGAGGAACGCTAAAAGCCACATTTTTAAGGGGGTTGGGCGATCTCTTGTGCGTAAGTCCCCATAATATGAGAGGCTAGGTCATCATGCAGTTGATGGCGAAACCTGAGCGGACATTTGGGTTAATTGTGGGTATTGAAAAGTACCACGAAAGTGCTTGGAATGTCACGGGTGGGGGGCCAGCCGATGACGCGCTGAAATTTGCTCATTGGCTGCATCAGCACGGTGTACCGAAAGAGAATATCCGGTTATGTTTATCAGCGCTGGAAGAAAATCATCAGTTAATTGGGGAATGTGGGTTAACTGTAGAGTTAGCAACAGAGCAAAACATCTCCGACATTGTGACTAACTTTTTATCCCCAAAGTCGGGGGATTTACTCTACATTTTTTGGGCGGGACATGGTTTGATTACCTCAGAACGAGAGCGTCGGTTGCTTTGTGCTGATGCCAATAAACAGAATTGGCAGAATTTAGATTTAAATTCTTTATTAGTTTTGTTGGGTTCCGATAATTTTCAGATTCGGAATCATATTTGTATTATTGATGCCTGTGCCAATTATGTTTTAGAGTCGAAGGGAAGACCAACTAATTTAGGTGGCAAAGCTTTTTTGAGTGGTCAGCCAAAGCAAGATAGTCAACAATTTGTGTTACTGGCTACGCGGGATGGAGAGCAAGCTAAGGTAAATTCTGAAAATAAAACAGGATACTTTTCTCAAGCTGTGCGGGAAGCTTTTGCCTCAGCTAATGGGACTTTTCCCCCGAATATGAGGGAAGTTACTGAGGCAGTTAAGCAGCGATTTATTAGTTTAGATAAAAAACAACTGCCGACTTATTTTTATTCTCGCAGTTGGGATGGAGATATTGAAAAATCTCATTTCAACCCCTTTGATATCCCGCATAATATCCAACAGAGTCAAGCTCGTAAGTTTGTTGGGAGGAATGAGCAAATAGAACAATTGCGTCAGCTATTACAAGCAAATGATGTTGTGGTAATTAGCGATGTGACTAGGCAAGGTGGCGTAGGTAAAACAGAGTTAGCTATTCAATACTCGTGGCAATATTTAGAAGATTATTCTGGCGGGTGTTGTTGGTTAAATCCCCAAGGTATTGATTTGGGAACCCAGTTAGTAGAGTTTGGAGTTGTGAATTTACCTAACTTTAATCCACCGGATGGATTAAGCCTAGCAGGTCAAGTTGCTTATTGCTGGAAGAACTGGCAAGCGGGCAAAGTTTTATTAATATTTGATGATGTTAAAGACTGGATGCAAATTAAACCTTACCTACCACCTAAAGGTTCTCTGTTTAAGGTGTTAATTACTACTCGTCAGAACACAGGGTTAACATATCCATCACTGCCGCTAGGTGAATTATCACCAGATGGAGCCTTAGAATTATTAGCAACTCTGCTGGGAAAAGATAGGGTTGAGAAGGAATTGGAATTTGCTAAAGGTCTTTGCCGATTTGTGAATTATGTACCAATTGGACTTTACCAAATAGCAGCACAGTGCCGAGAGCCAGGGAGAGTATTATGCTAGCAGACATTCTCGCACAGCTACAAAAGCAAGCATCAACAGGCGAGTCTGGTGTAGCAGTAGCTTTTGAGTTGAATTGGCAATGTTTGGAAGCAGAAGCGCAAAAATTGGCTTGTCTTTTGAGTTTGTTTGCTTTGGCTCCTATCCCCTGGTCTTTGGTAGAATCAGCAGCAAGTGCTAGCCATTTGGAATTTGACTTTAAAGCTAACTGCACTATTTTAGTTGAGCGTTATTTGCTGCAAGAATTGGCAGATGACACCTACCAAGTTCATGAACGCATTCGGGAATTGTTACAGCATAAGTTAGAAGAGTTAACGGAAGCGGATGAACTCAAGCGCGGCTTTTGTCAAGCAATGGTAGCCGTAGCACAGGATGTTCCTCAGATAGCCACATTGATACACATTGCTAAAGCAACCCTGGCTATCCCTCACCTTGCGGAAGTTGTTACAGTTTACCAAACTTGGTTAAACGATGATGATCTAATCTGGCCTTTTGAAGGGTTGGGTAGATTCTACGAAGGTCAAGGAGCCTACGAGCAAGCTTTACCTTGGTATGAGCAAAGTTTATCAACTGGTAGAGAACGTTTGGGCAAATCACACCCTAATGTGGCAATCAGCCTGAACAATTTGGCTGAACTCTACCGTTTCCAGGGAAGGTACAGCGATGCCGAACCTTTGTATATGCAAGCTTTGGAGATGATTAAACGTCTGCTGGGGGAATCACACCCCAATGTGGCAATTACACTGAACAATTTGGCGTTACTCTACTTTTATCAAAAACGCTACATAGAAGCAGAACCCTTATCACTGCAAGCGATAGAACTAGATAAGCGAATCTTAGGAGAAAAGCATCCCGATGTAGCTACTGACTTGCACAATTTAGCTTTAATATACCGCGCCCAAGGACGTTACAACGAAGCAGAAGCATTATTCTTGCAAGCTTTGAAACTTAAGCAGGATTTACTTCCAGAAAATCATCCTCTTTTGGCAGATACTATTTACGCTCTTGGTTATATGTACAAAGTCCAAGGACGCTACAATGAAGCAGAACCATTGTGTCTCAAAGCATTAGAACTTGATAAACACTTGTGGGGAAACAACCATCCCAGCGTTGCGGTAAGTCTCAATAATTTGGCAGAACTCTACCATTTACAGGGAAGGTACAGCGAAGCCGAACCTTTGTACATCCAAGCTTTAAAGATCGCTGAACAACAGTTGGGGGCAAATCATCCCAATACAATAACCTTTCGTGGAAATCTGGAAGACTTGCGGCGGAATCGTCAGCCTTGATTCAGGAGAATGGTTGCTTTTGTCTGGCGTTGGTTTCAGTAATTTAGGTAATCTGCGCCGGCTGCATTACCCGCCTGGGATTCAAATTTTAGTCTAATAAGTAGGCAACATAATTAATTACAGAATGTCATTGCAAATGCAGTGAAGCAAAATAATGCGATCGCACAACCTAAAACTACTTCTCTACGATATGCTTTGCGAAGGGTGCGATCGCTTTGCTTCATTTCATTACGCTCGCAATGACAGCTTATGTTTTTACATATTTGGGCTGCTTGCGATCGCACTGTGGCAATCTCAAACCTTTCCCAGTTCTTTACTCACCAATATTTCGCTGACTATAACCCTGCAAACCACTCATAGCCCTGATCCTCCCAATAGCCTTTAAGAGGTAACAAATTGCTGACGAATGTAATTTGAGTTACCCACTTGCTTTGTTTGTAGCCCAGTTTAATTGGGGATGCTAAACGCATAGGCGCACCATTATCAGCTGATAACGGTTGTCCATTCTTTTGATAAGCCATGAGGGTTTGGGGATGGACAGCAGAGGCAAGATCCCAGCTTTCATAGTAGCCATCAGCAGATTTAAAGTAGACATAGCGGACATTTGACTTCGGCTGTACCAGCGTTACCAAGTCTCGCAATCGCACGCCTCCCCATTGAACGATCGCAGCCCAGCCTTCAACACAGATATGGCGAATTACCATTGAAGTCAAGGGAAATTTTTGAATATCTGCCATACTCAATTGCATTGGGTTACTAACTTCACCATCAATCTTTAGGCGAAACTGCGCCGGATCGATTTGCGGCGTGAAGTCAAAGGTATTAATCAGCAATTTATCTGCTTCTATGGCACTGACAGCAAATTCTGGAACTGGTTTTTGACTTAACAATAGTGCTTCCAGACGTTGGTTTAGCGGCTCAGATATTTGCCGCAGATTATCTGAGAACAAATTTGTCCCACAGCCACCTAAAAGAAAACCTACCCCTGAAAGTCCAGATAGTTGCAATAATTGGCGACGGGATAAGGTGCGTTTGGGAAGAATCAGACTCATATTACCTCTACACAAACATAGACTTAACTAGACGGATGCTTCCTACCTTCAGGGCAAGTAAGGAATGAGCAATTGTAAACAGTATGACTGTGGGAACAGTGATAAAGTGAACAGTGCGGAGAGTTTGCCAACTACCAAATAGCCCCGAAATCCAATGCAGTTGGGCAGGTTTGTACATTGCCAAACCACTCAAGATTGCCAGCAGTAGCACGGGAATGATAGCAGTATAAGCTAGCCGATGCCATGCGTAATTTTTGCGTTTTTGGTTCTGGCTGACTTGCAATGCTTTTAAGTCGCTGCGATCGGCAAAGCGACGCTGCCAACGACGGGTTATAAAGATATAGATTCCATACCAAAGTAAATTTAGTGAAAATAGCCACATAGCAGTGAAATGCCAGTTTCTGCCACCCCCAAGCCAACCTCCCAGCAACAGAAAATCGGGAAAATGCCAACCTTCACGCCCGCCAAATACTGGATTAGCATTATATATTTGCAATCCGCTAGCGATCATCAACATGAGGCTGATGATATTAATCCAGTGAAAGGTCTTTGAAAGTAAAGTCTCACTTGGTGTTGAACGGGCTTTACGTTTAGATGAGGTCATACCAATTTTGAATTTTGGATCTTAGATTTTTAGATTGTTCCCAGTAAGACTATTGGATTGGGTCTTCTAATCCAAAATTGGCACGCTTATGACTGTCTCACAGAGGTTGAGTAGGAAAAAAGGGAGCTAGCCAAAGTTGTATCTGGACATCCCAACCGAGAAGAATAGCAATTGCTGTTGCTGCGATCGCAACACCACCCACGCGCTGCAACACTGCACTATGGCGGCGGACATTGAGGATGCGTTTGCTAAGTACTCGCCCACCGTAGGCGATCGCTAATAAAGGCAAACCTGCTCCGATTCCATAAACAACCAGTAACCAAAATGCACCTGCGACTTGATGATTAACTGCCGCTAAGACTAAAATTCCTCCCAAAACTGGCCCAGCACAGGGAGTCCATAAAAGCCCTAACTGAGTCCCTAACCAGAATTCTCCCATAAGTCCAATTCGTGGGGGTTTCTTAGCCCAATTACCGACGGGAATATAAGTAAATATTCGGTAACTCCATGTGGGGAAAATTGCGAGTAATCCTAAAAATAAAAGAAGTGCGATCGCGCCATTCCGTAATAAGTTAGCCAAACCCGTAAACCAGCTTGCTGTTACACCGAGTAAACTACCTGCGAGTGCAAAACCAGCGATTAATCCCCCCACCAGCGCGACTGGGCCGTAAGTATGCGATTGGAGCGATCGGCCTAATAGCACAGGCAAAATCGGTAAAACACAGGGTGAAAGGACATTCAAAACTCCCCCCAATAAAGCTAGACTGATCGATAAAGTAGAATTCGTCATCATTGCTTCTACCCCAATAGCTGGCGGATAGTTTGCTCTGTTTTTTCGTATGCTCCTTCACCAATATGGTCATATTGTAGTAAACCCTGGCGATCGGCTAGAAATATATGGGGCCAATACTGATTTTCGTAGGCGTTCCAAGTTTTATATTCGTTATCCACTGGAACCGGATAAGTAATTTGGTGTTTTTGTAACGCCTTTTTTATATTGTTCGGATCTCGCTCAAAAGCAAACTCTGGTGTGTGGATACCAATCACCTTGAGTCCCTGCGCCTCATACTGCCGATGCCATTTAGTGATGTAGGGCAGGGTACGCTGACAGTTAATACAAGCAAAAGTCCAAAACTGGATCAAAACAACACTGCCTTTGAGATCGGCGATCGCTAAAGGGCTAGAATTAAGCCACTGACTGATACCCTGAAACTCTGGTAAACTCTTACCTGCCGGAGTTTTCACAATAGTTTCTAAGTCTTGCGTATTGTTACTTTTTGCAGGAGAAATAGAAGGGGCATTCACTTTTCTGAAGTTGGAAAGTGTTGTGGCTGCACCGATTCCAACAACCCCTAAGCCAATATAAAAAAGTAACTGACGACGGTGCAGCAGGTTGTGATTCATCAGAATTTCTCCTGTTGATGTCAAAGCGCCAAAGTATAGGGATTGGCTTAAGATTTTCTTGGTAAGCAGCCCCTAATCTTACAAGAAAAGTGAGATGCAAGGCTGTGGCTAGGGCTTGGTGGAAGCCGGGGATTGCTTCATAGCATCGCCAGCTTTGTCTTTGCTCATCGCGTCACCAGCTTTATCTTTACCCATCGCATCTTTGCCCATTGCACCGCCAGCTTTATCTTTACTCATCGCATCGCCAGCTTTGTCTTTACCCATCGCATCTTTACCCATTGCACCGCCAGCTTTATCTTTGCCCATCGCATCTTTACCCATCGCATCGCCAGCTTTATCTTTACTCATTGCAGGAGAGGCTTCAGGAGCAATTTGATTGTTGCTTGCAGGACTGCTAGAGCAAGCAGTGAGACTTGCAGTTAAGCTTAAACCAGCAATTAAACAAATTATTTTCCAGTTCATAGTCTTCTTTCGTCCTTTGGATAGTTCTTTTTGTATTGATTGACTCAGAGAAATTAAGCTATAGCACATTCTTAAAGGCTATTGAGGTAAAAAAGATGCCTTTTTTATAGAGGACTTCATCAAACTTTTGCTACTGACATTTGATTTATCCCCAACATCCAAAGTATCTCTATGAGGACTGAGAGCTTATTGAAATTAAGCCATGATTTTCATAAATTTATCCATTGAGAAAATTCAGTTAATTCTCAGCATTTTCTCAGGTATTCATGGTAGCTCAAAGCTAGAATCTAATTTAGGTATTATTTCAGCAAAATCTCATACTGAAGTGCATGAGCTATCTGAACTTTAGAAAATCCAAAAATTGGTGCTTAAGACTTAATATAAAATATCTACGGCAGCAAGCTACGCAACCAAATTTTCTTTTGTAATATTTTGTTAGTGAAGAATATCTGCGCTTTAAATCGGAATACTAATCTATGGCCACCAGAGAAACAAAGCGACTTTTAGAAAATTTTAGAAATGTATGTAAATCTGACCATCATGCCAGTGCTAACTAGCGATTAGGGTGGGCAATGTTACCCACCCTCACACTCTAACTTGCTACCGCTTCAGCAGGGGCTGCTTCAACAGCAGTTATAGGTAGATAAACACTAACTTTTTTACGAGTTTTGCCTTTTCTTTCAAACATTACAACACCGTCGATTAAGGCAAACAGAGTATCATCGCTACCAATACCGACGTTATTACCAGGGTGGAATTTAGTACCGCGCTGACGCACGAGAATGTTTCCTGCACGCACAACTTGACCGCCATAGCGCTTGACACCCAGACGTTGGGCGTTAGAATCACGACCGTTACGTGTACTACCTGTTCCTTTCTTATGAGCCATGATTTCCTCTTTTGTATCTACTTCTTTTATTATTCAGCAGCGACTTCAACTTCTTCGGCAGGAGTCTCATCTAAAACGGGGGTTTCCTTCTCCGTTTCTCCTTGGGCAACAAACACTTCACCGTTAAGGGTGATGGAGTCAATCATAAGTCTGGTAACTTCCTGACGATGCCCCCGTTTTTTGCGGGTTTTCTTTTTCGGCTTCATCTTGTATACCAGGACTTTACGACCTCTGTAATGTCGCATTACAGTCCCTTCTACAGTCGCACCTGTCACTAGTGGCTGGCCAATGCTGACTTCGCCATCGTGCTGCACGAGTAATACGGAGTCTATTGTAACTTTTTCATCTGGTTCGGTAGGAAGCAGTTCAATATCATAAAACCGCCCTGGCTCTACTCGTATTTGTTTGCCGCCAGTTTCAATAATTGCGTAGGTCATTAAATTGTCCTTGAGGTTGCCGTACAGGTAGCTGGTTTTTATCTCCTGTAGAGAGGCTTTTGCCAGCTTTTGTAATATGTCTACCTGATCCGAGCAGGAATTAGACAGACAATCTAATATCCTATTTTATTCATAGGTGGTAAGTCAAGCTTTTATTTGCCAAAATTCGTGATGGCGATCGCTTACCCAAAAATCAGAATCGATGCTTTTTATTTAAATATAGCTTCCATCTTAAGAGTGATTTTTACAAACTATTAGAAATAGTTTAGACTCAAACTTATAGTTTCTTATCAAAATCCACACATTTATCTTATTTATTTTAGAATTAAACTTACGCGACTAATCCAATAGTTTTCAACAGAATTTAGGGAATCGAAAAAATCAAATTCTTACATTCAAACCTGATATTCAAAACAGGAGATGGATTGTCATGACACAGCAAAATGCTACCCGACTTTTTCAAGCTGTAAAACAAGATCAAGCATTACAGCAAAGACTTAAAGCAACAGCCGATCCAAAAGCCTTCATCAAGATTGCTAAAGAGCGTGGCTATGACTTTACCTCTGATGAGCTTGACAATGAAATCAACAAGTTATCTGAAGAAGATTTAGCCGCTATTGTCAATCCAGGATGGGGAACTAGACGGCATATTAATCCTAGATAATTTCTATTTTAGGAGACTGAAAGTATAGGAACAACTGAATTGATAAATTTTGCTCCTCAAGGGATACCGTTGCATCATCTCCTTGAGGAGCATTTATATTAAACTAAGCAATTCTGCTTCGCATCTCGCCACCTGCTTAACTCATGAGTTAGGATGACTATATTTTAATTAGGTGATATGGAAAGAATAGAAGTTGAGCAAAGAACTATTTTAATTGGTTTGGCAGGTAGCCACGGCTATGGTTTAAATCGTCCTGATTCAGATTTTGATTATCGGGGAGTATTTATCGCACCCAAAAGATACTACTTGGGATTTGATCGCATCGAACAAAAAGATGCTGGTTGGGATGAACCAGGTATATTTCCATTTATAGATGGAAATAAAGACACAGTTATATATGAATTAAGAAAAATTCTCCAGTTATTAGCGGGTGCGAATCCTAATGTTTTAGAATTGCTCTGGTTAAATAACTATCCTTTTGTCAGCGTAGTCGGACAGCATTTAATTAATCATAAGCAGCTATTTTTGAGCAAGAAGGTAAAACATACTTACACTGGTTATGCCTTTGCCCAAATCAAAAAGATGGAAACTCATCGTAAATGGTTATTAAAACCACCGCAAAAAAAGCCAATACCATCTGATTTTGCCATAGAAGATGAAGCACCTCTTAGCAAGGATGAGCTAAATGCTTTTCTGGAGTATCTTTATAACTTAATCAGAGGACGGATTGAGTTTTTGGAAGAAGCGGAGCAATTATACCAATTGCTAACAGCAGATATTGATTTTAAAGGAGTATTAAAACAATATACTTTACCAGATGAGACTTTAGAATATACCCAAAACTTAACTAATAGCCGTAAAGATTTTATCCGTCTGCTTCAAAAAAGCCAAAGTTATCAAATAGCTTTAAGAGAATGGAAAGCTTACTTATCTTGGCAGGAAAATAGAAATCCGGCTAGGGCCGAAATGGAAAGAAAGTCTGGTTTTGACCTCAAGCATGGAATGCACTGCATTAGATTGTTACGCAGTGGAATAGAAATATTGCGTCAAGGTGAAGTGATTGTAGATAGAAGAATAGCTGGTGATGTTGAGGATTTAAAAGCTATTTTGAAGGGTGAATATTCTTACGATCGAGTGATGAAAATGGCAGAAGATTTAGTTGCTGAAATGGAAGTTGTTTACGAACAATCCGCCCTCCCTCACAAACCTGATTTGGAGGAAATTAATGAGTTGTGTATGGAATTGGTAGAAATGCAAAATTGGTAAGTTAAAAAGTTAAGAGTAGAGAGACGCGATTAATCGCGTCTGTACAAAAGTTAGGAGTTTATAATTAATTTCTCACTCATAACTCATAACTAATTTTAGAGAGTGTACATTAAGTCAGCAAACCCATAGAGGCTGATGATAAGCAATAGAGATGCTGTTAGCTGGGTAATTCGCGTCTGGGGTGAGGGTGCGATCGCTTCCCGCACTAAGATAGAAATAGATGCTCCGACTACTAGGCTCAACCCTAAAATTAAATAAGGTCTGTCGGGTAAAATACTGGCTATTGCCAGCATAGCGATCGCTAATAAGAGCATCAATAATTCTACAAACCTGGGCGGGTTGTATTGGCTAGATAGAACAAAGCTGTTGAACCAAAAAGACCAAAATCTCATAGTCAGTACTGAGTGCTGTTAGCGGTAGCAGGGCGTTTAGCCCGTGCTGAGTTAAAAGTTGGGAGTTAGGAGTGATGAATGAGAAATTGAATTTATGAGTTATGAAGCAGCTTTTCGTTCAAAACTCTTAACTCCTGTAGAGACGCGATTAATCGCGTCTCTAACTTCTAGCCCCTAATTTTTGACCTGTACCATTTTTTTGTGCTGCATCACTTTCTGGTAATTCTACGCCAAAGACACGGCTAAAAACTTTGGCGACTTTGTAGCCAGAATCAATCGATTCTAAGGGGTCTTTTCGCAGTCTGTGACGCAAGCATAGGGTAATTACGCGATGGATATCATCAACTGTAACTTCAGTACGTCCTTCATAAGCTGTTAAGGCTTTAGCGGCGCGGTTACTAACAATGTCACCCCGCAAACCATCTACATCTAGTTCAGAACAGACTTCAGAAATTTTTACCCGCAGATCGTAGTCAATTTTCACTTCTGGCAAAAGCTTTTGAGCATTGACAATTTGCTCTTGCAATGCTTCTTGCTGGGCTTTGCAGCTTTCTAGAAATACTGGAGGGTTTTGGTCAAAATCCGCCCGTTGTTCCACGATTTGCACCCGCAAGGCTGGTTCTTTTACCGTGTGAATTTCTGCGTGCATTCCAAAGCGATCGAGCAATTGGGGACGCAGTTCGCCTTCTTCAGGGTTTCCAGAACCCACAAGAACAAAACGCGCTGGGTGACGGATAGAAATACCTTCCCGTTCTACAGTATTCCATCCACTAGCGGCGGAATCGAGCAGTACGTCTACAAGGTGATCATCTAGTAAGTTGACTTCATCCACGTAGAGAATGCCCCTGTTAGCCTTTGCGAGCAGTCCCGGTTCAAAGGCTTTAACACCTTCAGATAAGGCTTTCTCGATGTCGATTGTGCCACAAACTCGGTCTTCTGTAGCTCCTAGCGGCAGGTCTACCATTTGGACTTTTTTGTGAGCCACAGGAATTTCCGCCCCTTGTTCTAAGAGTTGGCGGACTTCGTCGCTCATCAAGTCGGGATCGCTGGGATCGCTACTGAAGGGATCGTTGGCAACCACAGAAATTTCTGGCAGCAGATCCGCCAGGGCCCGGATAGTTGTGGATTTACCGGTGCCGCGATCGCCCATGATCATTACACCACCAATTTTGGGGTCAATCACGTTCAATAGGAGCGCCAGTTTCATTTCTTCCTGGCCCACAATTGCCGTAAAAGGAAATACAACGCGACGCGCGCTTGCCGTGGATTGAGCAGTTGGACTCACTAAATTACCTTAACAATATTTTTCTTATTACAGTTTTCTATTGTGACACAGTTGGGGTGTGGAATAGGTTAGTAATTTTGAAGGCATTATTCAATACATTATCTTAAGTATATACACTAAAATAATCATTATTGATGAAGAATTAAAAAATATATAAAAACTATGAAAGAAAAATCTAGGAATGAGATAAAAAACTCTTCATTTAGAGTTTTAGACCTTTTTGCTGGTTGTGGAGGGTTATCTTTAGGCTTTCAAAATGCTGGGTTTAATATTATAGCAGCATTTGATAATTGGAAACCAGCTATAAATGTTTATCAAAAAAACTTTAGCCATAAAATTTTTGATTACGATCTTAGTAATTTAAGGAGTAACTATCAAATTTTTAGAGAAATGTGCCCTGAAATTATTATTGGTGGCCCACCGTGTCAAGACTTTTCTAGCGCCGGTAAACGTAATGAAAATTTAGGAAGAGGAGATTTAAGTATTGTATTTTCTGAGATAGTTACAAATGTTCTGCCTCAGTGGTTTTTGATAGAGAACGTAGAACTATTTCGTAAAAGCAATAAATATAAAGAGGTTAGACAAGTATTCAAAGATGCTGGATATGGTTTAAGTGAAATAATTTTAGATGCTAGTCTGTGCGGTGTTCCTCAAAAGCGAAAAAGATTTTTTTGCTTTGGAGAGTTACAAGGAAAAGACCAAAGTCTAGAACCTTATCTGAAGAAAAGGTTAGCAGATAAACCAATGACCATTAGGGATTATCTGGGAAATAAATTAGAAATTCAATATTACTACAGACATCCAAGAAGTTACCAAAGAAGAGGAATTTTTAGTATTGATGAACCTAGTCCAACAGTAAGAGGAGTTAATCGTCCTATTCCTAAAAATTATAAGAAACACCCTAAAGATCCAGTCTGTATTATAGAAAAATTGCGCCCATTGACTACAATCGAAAGAAGCTATTTGCAGACTTTTCCTGAAACATTTATTTTTGAAGGTACAAAGACAGACCTTGAGCAAATGATAGGAAATGCTGTGCCTGTAAAGCTTGCAGAGTACATTGCTCAAAGTATACTTGAATATATTAAAGATAATTTAAATACTTCTAAAATAATTCCAGAAAAAACTTATGCTTTGTAATTCCGCTCCCATAAAAATTGGGGATAATATTTAGTAGTTGAAATTTCCCCAAATATTTTAATTTCAGTCAGTAGTTTAACTCATCTTTATCAAAGGTTCTATCAACTTTTTAGCAGAGATTTATGCATCAGTTATTTTATTTTTTGGAAGTCTCCAAGGGAGATGGAATATAAGCTAATACAGTTCAAATAAGCCCAAAATCCTGATGTAGAGACGCGATAAATCGCGTCTTTAAAGATCAATTATCTTGCGTGCCCTAAGCTTGCCGAAGGGTCGAACTGCTTAGTATAAGTGCCCCATTCGCCATTTCAATCTCTATTGGGCACTAATGGCTACTTGCTGCGTCAAGCATCTTATCGGTCTGCTTTAGTTTTTATGGTGCAAAAGTTCCATAAGCAGGGAACGAATAACTACCAACTAATCAATTCTGTACTAAGCATAAATACTTGTACACTATATGATTAGTAGATTCAATCGTAAAAGTGAACAATGGCGTGTGTGGGTAGCTAATGCATCATTCAAATCTATGAAATCACCTTTTATTATTCAAAGTTGGCGGCGATTACTCAAATATCTTTTTCCAATTCTCGTTTTAATATCCTTTGTTACTGTATTGTTGCTGGACAGTTTCACCCCTGCGATCGCAGAAGGTTGGGGTTTTGGCGCGATCGCACAGCTACCCCGTCAGGAAATTCGCGGGGTTTGGATGACCACCAATGATTTTGACACCCTCAAGGATCGCGCCAAAGTGAAGGATGCTGTGAGTCAATTACGACGGCTGAACTTCAACACAATCTATCCTGTGGTGTGGAATTCTGGTTATGTAATGTATCCCAGTGCGATCGCACAACGTGCAGGTATTCAACCTTTTGTCTACAAAGGTTTAGATGGACATGATATTCTTGCAGACCTCATTACCCAAGCCCATCGCCAAGGATTGCTAGTAATTCCCTGGTTTGAGTTTGGTTTCATGGCTCCCCCAACCTCAGAACTAGCACTGAATTATCCTGATTGGTTCACACAAAAGCGCGATGGTAGCCAAACTTCTATTAGTGCGGCTGGTGAGGTGATGTGGCTCAATCCGTTCCTTCCCCAAGTACAACAGTTCATCACCAACCTCGTATTAGAAACTGTCAGTCAATATGATGCCGATGGTATTCAGTTTGACGATCACATGAGTTTGCCCTACGAATTTGGTTATGACCAATATACAGTTGCTTTGTACACCAAAGAAACCAATAATCCTCCCCCAAAGGATGCCCAAGACGCTGCATGGGTACAGTGGCGGGCAGATAAAATTACCGCGTTCATGGTACAACTTAACCAAGCTGTAAAGCAGAGAAAACCCCAGGCAATTTTCTCAGTTTCTCCTAATTACTATGATTTTGCTTACAAGTTTCATCTGCAAGATTGGCTGACCTGGATGCGACAACATATTGTGGATGAGTTAATTGTGCAAGTTTATCGTCCGAATATGCAAAGTTTTGTAGCTAATATTTCTCGTCCAGAAATTCAAGAAGCACAGCAAATAATTCCCACTGCAATTGGTATTATGACAGGATTACGAAATAATCCAGTTCCTATCCAGCAAATTAAGTCTCAGGTGCGGGCTGCCCAAGAACGTGGTTTAGGTGTAACCTTCTTTTATTATGAAAGTCTTTGGAACGATGCTCTAGAACCCTTAAATGAGCGACAAGCTGGATTTGAAAATCTCTTTCCATCTCCTGCACTCCGCGCCAGACTTGAATAACTTTTCAGGTAAATGAAGTACACAGATAGGGACACAGTAGTACTGTGCCCTTAAAATCACCTGTACCTCACGCGCTGTTGCAATCTGCTGTAATAATTATGATTTAGCACATTCAGATAATTCTGCCTGAAATTGGGCTAAATTTACTCGACAGAGGAAGCACCGAAACGATAGCCTTTACCGTAGACTGTGTGAATCAGTGCAGTTTCTCTACCTACCTCAATCTTACGACGCAACAAACGAATTAATGCGGCAATCACATTACTACTTGGTTGTTCTTCCTCTTGCCACAAGTTTTGCATAATCTGGGCATGAGTCATTAATTGTCCAGTGTGTTCCATAAAATATTGCAGCAGCTGGCTTTCTTTTTGCGATAGCTCAATTATTCGTCCTTGGCGATAGGCGACTTGATTTTCACAATCGAGTTCTAAATCAGCGACGGTTAAACGTCCGGTAGTGGTTTCATAAGCTTGGGAACCGGAACGCCGCAATAAAGCCCGGACTCTGGCTAGTAACTCCCGCAGTTCAAAAGGTTTAACTAGATAGTCGTCAGCACCAGCATCTAAACCTTCTACGCGGTCATCTAGAGTATCTTTAGCTGTGAGAAATAGCACGGGAGTGGTTTTACCTTGTCGTCGCAATTGCTGACAAATCTCTAACCCCGTTTTTCCTGGCAGCATCCAATCTAAAATTAGTAGGTCATAATTACCTACTTGTGCATATTCACTGCCGCTTGCGCCATTGTAAGCGGCATCTACAATGTAACCCTCACGAGTTAACAAACGACTCAAGGGTTCAGTTAGTTCAACTTCATCATCAACTAATAAAATTCTCATGCTGCTGTGGTAAGCATATAGAGATATTATTCAACTGCCAGAACGCCAAGGATATTAAGAAAAAGAATGCTGACTGTTGCATTGCCAAAAGGGGAACTCCTTAAAAATAGCATCCGCTTGCTACAATCTGCGGGATTAGATTTTAGTGCTTTTTTAGATTCAGGAACTCGCCAACTTCAAATTCCTGATACTAAGGGACTTGCAAAAGCTTTGTTGGTACGGGCGCAAGACGTGCCTGTTTATGTAGAATATGGTCAAGCACAACTGGGTGTTGTTGGTTATGATGTGCTGCGGGAGAAGCAGCCACAAGTTGCCCATTTGGTGGATTTGCAGTTTGGACATTGTCGGATGTCGGTGGCGGTAAAAGGATCCAGTTCTTACCGATCGCCTTTAGATTTACCACCGCATGGTAGAGTTGCTTCAAAATACGTGAATTGCGCTCGTGAATATTTCCACAGTCTAGATTTACCTGTGGAAATAGTACCTCTGTATGGTTCAGTGGAACTAGGCCCGATTACTGGAATGTCAGAAGCGATCGTGGATTTAGTTTCTACAGGGCGGACTCTGCGCGAAAATGGTTTGATTGAAATCGCTACTTTATATGAAAGCACGGCGCGGTTGATTGCCCATCCTCTGAGTTACCGACTGAATACTGGTAATCTCAGTGATGTGATTTCTAAGCTTAGGGAAGCCGTTTTGGTAGAGGTTTAACAGTTTCAGCAGAAGTATATCATGTCTGGTTAAACAATTGTCGTTGCGTTCGCTTTTAACATTTCTGAAGAGTAAGTTGCATTCGCAATGACATATTCACAAGTAATTTACCTGACATCATATCAGAGTTAAAACCCAGATTTTCATCAGCAAAATTATGATTTTTATAACGAGATCAAAAGCTGGTGTTATATAAACTGAAATGGTGCGTTAGGCTTTAGACCAACGCACCATAATTAAGACTTGCTTACAGCAGCTTTCAGGTAAATAGCTGTAAATTAATCTTGCATAATTAGTAAATACTTCCCTCACGATTAACTTGTTCTTCATGCTTGGCAATAACCCAAATTGCATGAATGCTGCCGGGTAGCCAACCTAGAACTGTGAGCAAAATGTTAATAAACAATGTTGGGCCTACTCCAACTGTCAGGAAAACGCCTAAAGGAGGCAGTAATAAACCTAGAAGAAAACGAACTAATTTCATGATTTTACAACTTTGTGATTTTGTTTAGTTACATTCTTTTGAAGATGCCGAATTAGGAAATCCACCTTCGGATACTTTTTTGGAGTAGAAAAGTGATGAAATTACTATTTCTACTCCCTCTAATATTTATCTAGAAGGTAATTCACTTTGGTTTTTGATATTACCACTACCAGCTAAAAGGTTTTTCTCAACAAAATAGTTGTTTATGAAAGTGTTAGCAAAAGTTAGAATTACTGGCCCAAGTAGGAAACCAATAATTCCACTTACTGAGAAACCAGGAACTAGCAATGCTGCTAACCAAAAACACAAACCGTTAACGATGAGTGAAAATGCTCCAAATGATAGAAAGTTAAGTGGTAGAGAGAGAGCAGACAAAACTGGTTTAACTGAACCGTTAATTAGACCAATTACTAAAGCGGCAATCAAAGCTGCGGGAAAATTAGCAATATTAACGCCTGGAACAACTAAATCAACAATCAACAGGCTCAAAGCTGTAGCTAGGGCGGTTAATAATGGTGTCAACATTTTTTTGACCTAATCTTTTTTGTTTGTAACTTCTGATCTCATCTTTGACTATGTACCAGACTTACACCTCTCTTGAAAGATAGAATTTGCTTCTACCATTAGGTCTATTATTGAGAAAACTATAAATATTACATTGATGCTCCAAGTAACCACTACGTAATGTTATGATACTAATTATTGATTGATTTCCAGTAATCCAGACGGCGGCGTAATTTCAATCCGATTAGATTTCAAGTCTACGACTGGTGCGATCGCTTCCACAAATGGAATCAAAACAGTCTTTTGCTTTTTGTCAGTAGCAAATGATTCATGCAACTTTACTTCTAACAAATCATTACCGGCGGGGATGATATCTACAACCGTACCAACGAGTTCGCCAGATGCTTGCATGAATACTTCTAAGCCAATCAAATCGAGGACATGATATTCATCTTCGCCTAATTGGGGGCGATCGCTTGCTGGCACCATTAACTTACAACCGCGCAACGCCTCCGCCTGATCGCAATTTTCTACGCCAGCTAACTTGATTACATACAAATTTTTGTTACTGATATAACGTCCTGTCAATAATTCGATTGGTTGCGGTTCTGTGTCATCTGAACGCAACAACCAACGTTTTCCCGGTATCTCAAATCTTTCGGGAAAGTCAGATACAGGATAAACCCGTAATTCTCCAGACAATCCTTGAGGGGCAACAATTTTACCGATTTCTAACCAATTATCTGATTTGGGCATGGAGGAGGATGGGGCATTGGGCATGGAGGAGGATGGGGCATTGGGCATGGAGGAGGATGGGGCATTGGGCATGGAGGAGGATGGGGCATTGGGTATGGAGGATGGGGCATTGTCTCCCTTGTCTCCCTCATCCTCCCCACTCCCCAATCCCACTAATCAGACACTCACAGCCGCACCTTTATAAGCTTCTTCAGCTACTTTTGCTAAACGTTGCATAGCAGTGGTTATCTCTTCATCCGTACCTGTGAGGCTGATGCGGAAACATTGGTGTTTGTGTGCCCACTCTTCATCTAAACCAGGGAAGAAGCTACTTCCAGGAACAATAATTACACCTACTTGCTTTAGTTGCTGGTAAAATTCCCAGTCACTGATGGGTAAATCCTTTAACCACAACCAGGCAAAAATTGCTCCTTCACCGCGATGGAGGAACCAAGGTAAATCCTTGGACATTGCTTGCTCTAAGCTGGTTTCTAAAACGGTAAACTTATTTTGGTAAAAGGGACGGATGACAGTGTGAGAAATTTCTACTAATGCACCAGAATTGATTGCAAAAGCTGCGATCGCTTGGCCGTAACGTGAAGAATGGAGGCTCATATTTGCCTGAAAACACTCCAATACCTCAATCCACTTTTCATCCCCAATGGCAATCCCAATCCTTTCTCCTGGTAATCCCGCTTTCGATAAACTCATGCAGTGTAAGATATTATCACCAAATACTGGTGTCATTTCAGTAAAGTTCAATGCTGGGAAAGGAGGCGCATAAGCCGAATCAATTAACACTGGTAAATTATAAGGTGCAGCCAAAGCAGCAATCTTTTTCACCTCATCATCAGTAAGAACGTTACCAGTAGGATTACAGGGACGAGAGAAGAGGACACAACCCGTATTTTCTGTAATCGTCAGTTGGCTGAAGTCGGGGCGATATTTAAATCGGTGGGCGGCTACATCAATATCGAGGGTTGGTTTGTATGCTGTTAAGGCTTTTGGAACTAAGCAAATACCGCCGTAACCTGTGTAGTCAGGACTGAGGGGTAAAACGATTTGTTTTAACTCGCCGCTTGGGGTGTAGCCACCGAAGGTATTAGCGGCGTAGAAGTAGAGGGTTTGACTGCCGGGGGTGATGAGGATATTGCGATCGCTTAAGTTTAACCCGTAGCGTTTGTTAAAATCATTAGCGATGGCTTCAATTAATGGTGCATAGCCCTGACTTGAGCCGTAGCGACAAACTACCTCACCATACTCTGGGCTAGCCAAAAGCTGTGCAGTACAATCCCGCCATAACTGCTCTACTTCTGGCAAAATCAACGGATTACCAGCACTCAAATTAATAAACTGCTGCCCTGCACCACCTCGTAATGTCTCGATAATATCCTTCATGATTGCTCTTACGCCAGTCAGGTTGGACATTTGAGCGCCAATTTGAGTTAGGGCAGGGTTCATAAGCTGTAACAGAATAATGTATTAATCTAAGGGTGGACAAATTATTTCGGGGTTGCTACTGACATCAAGTTTACATCGTTGCCAAAACAGATGTTGCTGATTTTAACTAATCTAGCGAGAGAATGATATTTTAACAAAGTGAAAGAATCCCCATCTTGAAGCACGGTGGAGAACGTCAAATAACTAACTATATATAGGAGGGGCTGAAGTTGCAAGTTAAAGCAGCAGTAGCTTACAGCGCAGGTAAGCCGTTAACGATTGAAACCGTTCAACTATCAGGGCCACAAGCTGGCGAAGTATTAGTTGAGGTGAAAGCCAGCGGGGTTTGCCACACCGATGCCTTTACCCTATCTGGTGACGATCCTGAAGGTTTATTTCCCGTAATTTTGGGACATGAAGGCGCTGGTGTGGTGGTAGAGGTAGGCGCTGGTGTCACCAGTCTCAAACCAGGGGATCGTGTAATTCCCCTATACACTCCCGAATGTCGCCAATGCGAATATTGTCTGAGCTTTAAAACTAATCTTTGTCAAGCGATTCGCCTAACTCAAGCCCGTGGTGTCATGCCCAATGGCACTAGTCGTTTTAGTATTAATGGGCAGATGATTCATCATTACATGGGTACATCGACTTTTGCCAACTATACAGTGCTACCAGAAATTGCTCTGGCAAAAATTCGGGAAGACGCGCCCTTTGATAAGGTTTGTTACATTGGCTGTGGCGTGACTACTGGTATTGGTGCAGTTATCAATACTGCCAAGGTGGAACCGGGAGCAAATGTCATAGTTTTTGGTTTGGGTGGTATTGGTTTAAATGTCATCCAAGGGGCGCGGATGGTAGGGGCAAATATGATTGTCGGGGTAGATATTAATCCTAGTAAACGCGCTTTGGCAGAAAAGTTTGGGATGACGCACTTTGTCAATCCCCAAGAAGTAGAGGGTGATTTAGTTCCCTATCTGGTTGACTTAACCAAAGGCGGTGCTGATTACAGTTTTGAATGTATCGGTAATGTCAAAATTATGCGCCAAGCATTAGAGTGCTGCCATAAAGGTTGGGGTGTTAGTGTAGTTATTGGTGTTGCTGGTGCTGGACAGGAAATCAGTACTCGTCCTTTTCAATTAGTAACTGGGCGCGTTTGGAAAGGTTCAGCATTCGGTGGTGCTAGAGGACGTACAGATGTACCAAAAATCGTTGATTGGTATATGGAAGGTAAGATAAATATTGATGATTTGATTACTCATGTAATGCCCATTGAGCAAATTAATGATGCTTTTGAATTGATGCACAAGGGTGAATCAATTCGCAGTGTGGTAACTTTCTAATTTGTAATTGTCCCACTCAGATTATACTGACATCAGCTTAATACACTCGCATTTTCAACTTCACTCTTTACTACCTCCGCATCTAGCGGAATTTTATTTAATACTGGTGAGTGTAGCTTTAGATTTGGTGAGATGCTCCCAAACTCAACCGCTATATGAATAGTAGTCTGTTAAGCTAATTTTGAGGGTTTGTAGTAAGCAGTTTAGTACTTAGAAAATAAGGACTGAAGTCCTTACTACGAACTTTCTTGTCCATCAATTTAAACTTGACAGACTAATAGTATTTGATTTTTGAAATATACGCAGGGAAGCCAGTAGTGTGGGCGGGTTTCCCGACTTGAGCGGTAGCAAGCATCACTGGCATAGCCTAACGCACCATAAGCTTGGGATGGTGCGTTACGACGTTCCGTCTAAGAGGCTGTTTGAAAAGTCTTCTTCTTGGTATCAAAAGTTCTAGATCCTCCTAAATCCCACGATAAATTGGGGGACTTTGATTCCGATTCCCCCCTTTTTAAGGGGGGTTAGGGGGGATCAAAGTGACTTTAGTCACAGCAAAATACTTGTTCATTCAACCTCTAACACACCCTACAAATACTTATCTTTTTTCAAAAATCAAATGGTATTCCGATATTTGATTTATAAACAAATCTCCGTACACTCCTTTGTTCCCTGTTACCTGTTCCCTATCCCCTGTTCCCTATTGCCTCAATACAACCTCGTGAATATTCAAATAATATCTAAAGATTTTTGATATTAGTTCTCTAGATAGATCAGAAATTTTGTCGGCTAATTTTAATATGAAATAGTCAAAAGTAAACAAAGCACATTCTCTAAGGAAGGAGAAATTTAATGAGTAACATTATTGCTTGGCTGGTTTTGGGTTTAATTGCAGGTGCGTTAGCTAAGTTATTTTATCCAGGAACCCAAGGTGGCGGTATCCTCTCCACCATTGTATTAGGAATCCTTGGAGCAGTAGTTGGGGGTTATTTGGGTCAAGTCCTGCTAGGAAGTAGTTCGGCTGCTGCTGCATCTGTGGGAGCTTTATCTCTGGGAAGCATTTTATTTGCTGTTCTGGGTGCTATGCTGCTGATTTTCCTGTGGGGTTTACTGACTCGTCGTGCTGTGTAATTACCTCAAATTAGCTAATACTCTTGGGAATCACTTCTAGCTGCAATCAACCGATAAGATGACATTAGAAAAAGAGCGAACAACTATAGGAGTTTTCGCTAGATGTTCCGATGCACAATTGGTACTTCAGGAACTAAAAGCTTCTAATTTTCCAATGCATAAAGTTTCTGTAATTGCACGGAATGCAGAAGGGAAAAATGATATTGCTGGTGTTGAAGTTAAAGATAGCACTGGCAATACATCTTCAGAAGAGACTGATGAAGCTATGACTGATGGTTTTTTAAACTGTGTCACTAGCTTCTTAGTCGATCTTGTTCTCTGGGTAATTCCTGGTACAGAGCAAGTTATGCTGGCTGGAGCAGAAGCAACAGCGATCGCTACCACTCTAGCAGATGGCTTGCCTGGTGTGTTCCTAAGTTTAGGAATTACTGGAGAGCAAGCCCAGTGTTATAGCGAACTTGTTTATAAAGGTTACTATTTAGTAATGGTAATCGGCACAGACATAGAAATCCGTCTTGCCAAAAGGATTTTTAATCGCCGTAATATTCAACAGCCGAGTATTTCTCAGCCATATTCTACCCCAAATAGTCGCTATAAAAATGCAGTTGGTGTTTTTCTTACGCCCCAAGACACAGAAAGAGCTATTACTGAACTAAGAAATGCTGGCTTTCCTATGAGTCGAATTTTGGTAGTTGCTAAGGATACAAGCGAACTAAATAATATTACTGGAGTAAATATCAGCAGTTCTCAAGATAAATACGCTATTTTAGGAATTCCTGACGAGCTAGCCAGAGATTATGAATATCAAGTTACCCTTGGCAATTACCTATTAGTCCTAAATAGTACTGATATTTACATGGCTGGTGCAAGAGCTATTTTAGAGAGTAATAAGATGCAAAATTTTCGGATCTATAGCCAACCAGCACTTCATCTAACTAAAAGCGATCGCTATCGTCAGATTATGAGTAATTTCTAGTTAAACCTCATCTATGTTGAGAACCGTAGTTTTTACCCTCACCCTAAATCCTTCTCCGTTGTTGGGAAAAGGGGCTGAGGGATGAGGGTTTTTTCTTTTCATAAGGAAAGAACTACAGTTTTCAATATGGATACAGTTTAAATGTCAAAATCAATCTCAGGAGGGTTGACGCGATACCCTACTTGTGGTGACACTTAAAAGTTGTAGACTTCTATATTTTTCTAATATAAATAGATGATGTAAATTTGAAGTGTCAGCTATAAGAGTACTCCAAGTAAAAAATGCCAAATTGTCATTGCTTCGCTTCGCTCGCAATGACGGCTTTTGGATCATTTATTTTTTGGAACACTATAACAGGTTAATCTTCGAGTAAAATAATATCTGTTTCAAATAGTAAAATAGTAGTCTCAAAAACAATCCTGCCCATCTCTGGTTCTAAACCCATTTCCATTTTTACAAAATATGACCAGTGTCCAGAGTTAGGATTACATTTGATTATGGTTCAGAATCCACCGATAAATTATACTTTTTGCCCTTTGCAGAATTTTGATCTTGTTAAGTCAATTACTAGAATTATAAAAAATATTACTTTTTGAGTATAATCCGAATGTTAAATTTATTTATAATCCTACAATTGGTGTTTATTTATCCATCGCAAGGTTTAACTAAAGAAATAGATTGTTACTTCTTTTGAAATAAGTTATATTGTCTCAAATCGAAATGTGACCTAATATATATAAACCCGTTATTATGAAATATTTTTTATAAATTCACTTCCAAAAGATTGAAACTCATAAATAGATATAAAGCAAGTGTTATAATTATTTAAAATAATAATTCTGACTTATTAAGTAACTGGGAAAAGCTCGTGATATATCTCACGCCAGTACTTACCTAATAGGGACAGGGGAAAATTTAAAGCCTCTCAAGAGGAAAAAAAGGTTTTCTATATTCCGTGAAAAATCAGCAAAATAATTAGGCAGATATTAATGGAATGGAGTATTTAATATTTTTTGGAGCCGAAAATTAGCTCAACACTCACAACAGCAAAAATAATTTAAATAACTGTCTGGAATAATGTTGAACCGTTTGAAGATTGGAACCAAAATCGGAGTAAGTTTTGCCCTGAGTTTGGCAACTCTGACCGCCATTGGTCTAATCTCCTATCAAAGTACCAATGAGCTAATTGAAACTTCGCGCAAAGAAACCCATACCTACCAGGTGCTAAGTCAGCTTGAAAACCTTAACTTACAACTGACAAATGCTGAAACTGGGCAACGTGGTTACATTATTACTGGAGAACAGCGCTATTTAGAACCTTATAATGCTGCTATTGAAGTACTCAATCAAAGAGTTAAGGAGCTTCAGAGGTTAACGTCAGATAACCCCAACCAACAAAATCGGCTTGATATTTTACAGCCATTACTAACCGAGAGAATGGCTGTGATGAAAAATGTCATTGAGCTACGCCAAAGCCAAGGTTTGGAACCTGCTCAAAAGGCTGTCCTGACAGATCGGGGTAAGCAACTGATGGATCAGATCCAGAAAGTTATCCAGGCGATGAAAGCTGAGGAGAATACACTACTAAAACAGCGAACTGAGAAGGCAAAAACCGCTGCCCACCAAACCCTCGCCACTATAGTTTATAGTATTCCCCTATTTTCTTTGATCTTAGCTTTAATCGGATTTGCCCTGACCAGAAATATCTCAGTCCCACTGAAGCAAGTTTCTGATTTAGCAGAAAAAATGGCGGATGGGGATTTATCGGTGAGTTTACCAGATGGCGATCGCCTTGACGAAATTGGCGTGTTAACACGCACCTTCAACCAGATGATCGTTAATCTGCGAAACACAACTCAAAAAAATGAAGAGCAAAACTGGCTAAAGTCTAACTTAGCTGAATTTACCCAGATGCTCCAAGGACAGCGATATCTGGAAAGTGCATCTAGCCTGATATTATCAAATTTAGCACCACTGGTCGGAGCATCACAAGGCGTTTTTTATGCGATGAACTCTATAGACGACCAGCCAGTACTGAAGTTGTTGAGTAGTTATGCTTACAAAGAGCGGAAAAATCTCGCAAATCAGTTTCGGTTAGGCGAAGGATTGGTAGGACAATGCGCCTTAGAAAAACAAAGAATCCTCCTCACAGAAGTGCCTAATAACTATATCCGCATCAGTTCTGGCTTAGGAGAAGCACCACCGCTAAATATTATTGTCTTGCCCATACTGTTTGAAACGCAGGTGAGTGCCGTCATTGAACTTGCCTCTTTTAGCCCTTTTAGTCATCTGCATTTGACATTTTTAGAGCAATTGACTGAAAATCTGGGTGTATTTTTAAATAACATTGCTTCCCAATTGCAAACTCAGCAACTACTTGAAGAGTCAGTTGCTTTAACAGAGGAACTGCAAACCCAGCAAGAAGAACTACAGCAGAGTAATCAACGCCTGGAAGAACAAGCGCACGAGTTAGAAGAATCACAATTTCTTGTCAAGCAGTCTAACGAAGAATTACAACAACTAAATGAAGAACTAGAAGAAAAGGCAGAATTGTTAGAAGTTCAAAATCGAGAAGTTGCCCGTAAGAACCAAGAAGTTGAACAGGCGAGACAGTCTTTGGAAGAAAAAGCGGAACAACTAGCTTTGTCTTCTAAATATAAGTCAGAATTTCTTGCCAATATGTCCCACGAATTACGGACACCGCTAAATAGCCTATTAATTTTAGCAAGGCTTTTAGCGGATAACTCTCTGAGTAACTTAACCGAGAAACAAGTAGAATACAGCCGGACTATTTACTCAGCGGGCAATGATTTGCTGGAGTTGATAAATGACATTCTCGATTTGGCAAAAATTGAGTCGGGTACGATGTCACTCGATATTGAGCAAATTGCGTTTGCAGATTTGGAAACATCTTTAGAGCAGACTTTTCGGCAAGTAGCCCACACTAAAGAACTCAGTTTTACGATTAAACTGGATGAGAAGTTACCCCCGACAATTGATAACGACTCCAAACGCTTGCAACAAGTGCTGAAAAATCTTCTCGCTAACGCCTTTAAGTTTACTGAACAGGGAGGCGTAAAATTAGAAATTAGCATGGCTGTGGACACAGATCGAGTTGAGAATCCGATGATTGCTTTTGCAGTTAGCGACACGGGTATAGGCATAGCAGCCGAGAAGCAGAAGATTATTTTCGAGGCATTTCAGCAAGCAGATGGCACAACCAGCCGCAAGTATGGGGGAACTGGCTTAGGTTTGTCCATCAGTCGTGAATTGGCTCAACTATTAGGGGGAAGAATAGAATTAGTCAGCCAACCAGGACAGGGAAGCACCTTCACCCTCTACTTGCCTAGACAACAGGAAAATAAGGCTAAAAATGCTCTTACATCCCCAGAGCCAATCACCTCTATTCGCCGAGCATCGACTATCAAAGAAGTGCCTCCGGTCGAAAATAGACTCACAACTGTGGATACCTCTCCATCCGCGAAAGTACTTACTACCATCCCCCACGAAATCCCAGACGATCGGGAAATAATTCAACCGGGCGATCGCATTTTGCTAATTATCGAAGATGACGATAAATTCGCCCGGATATTACTAGATATGGCTCGCGAGCAGGGTTTTAAGGCCATCGTTTCCTTACAGAGCAAACAAGGTTTAGCACTAGCGCAACAGTTTAAACCCAATGCGATTATGCTCGATATCTATATGCCAGAAATGGATGGTTGGACAGTTCTGGATCGTCTAAAGCACAAGCCTGATACCAGACATATACCAGTACACATCCTTTCGGTAGATGAAAGACAGCAACGGGGATTACAACTAGGAGCGATTACTTACCTCCAAAAACCTGTTTCTCCAGAAGCGCTAACTCAGGTATTGACTGATATTAAAGGCTTTATTGAGCGTCAGGTAAGAAATCTCCTGATCGTAGAAGACGATCCTGTACAAGCTCAAAGTATTATCGAACTCATTGGTAATGGTGATGTCCAGAGTACAGCAGTGGGTACAGGAGCAGAAGCACTCAATATTTTGCGATCGCAACACTTTGATTGTATGGTACTCGATCTTGGTCTGCCCGATATGAGCGGGTTTGCCCTAATTGAGCAAATCAAACAAGAACCCAGGCTGTTGAAACTGCCGATCATCGTTTACACCGGCAAAGAACTCAGCCGCCAAGAAGAAACCCAACTGCGGGGATTAGCAGAGACAATTATCATTAAAAATGTGCGATCGCCAGAGCGGTTATTAGACGAAACTGCTCTATTTTTGCATCGGGTGCAAGCAAATTTGCCTCCACCAAAGCGGCAAATGCTAGAGCAACTACACCAAAACGATCCGGTGCTGGCTAATCGGAAAATTTTGATTATAGATGATGATCTACGAAATATTTTTGCCCTCACCAGCTTCTTAGAAAGCTATCAAATGCAAGTGCTGTTTGCCGAAAATGGCAGAGATGGTATCGAGAAACTGCAAGCCAATCCTGATATTAATATAGTATTGATGGATATCATGATGCCAGAAATGGATGGTTACGAAACCACCCGCGCCATCCGCCAGCAACAACAGTTTCGCTCCCTACCAATAATTGCTTTAACTGCCAAAGCTATGCCAGGCGATCGCGAAAAGTGCATCGAAGCTGGAGCCTCTGACTACATTACCAAACCTGTAGATACTGAGCAACTGCTTTCACTACTCCGGGTTTGGCTGTATCGTTAACGGAGTTAGAGTACTCCAAGTAAAAAAATGCCCAATTGTCATTGCTTCGCTTCGCTCGCAATGACGGGTTTTGGATCATTTATTTTTTGGAACACTCTTATCTATTCCCTATTTCCCATATTCTCATTCAACTTTTGCATAAACTCTTGATGTTCAGTGCCAGCTAAACCTGCTTGTAACACAGATAACACCGTTGCCATTTCTCCTGACAGTAAGGCAAGTACTGGCAACCATAACCCCGGAAACACCTGACTGCGAATAATTCCCTGCTCATCGGTTGGTAGCGAAACATACTCGTCCGCTTGCAGTCTAAACCAATCCAACTGATTATCTAATGTTCGCCAGACAATATACTCCTGTACTCCATTCCGTCGATAGGTGCGTTTTTTATCATGTAAATCTATGGCTGCACTGCTTGCTGCCACTTCTATCACTAGTTCGGGTGCGCCTTGGATATAATCATCCTCACTAATCAACGCCTGTCTGCCCGGAATGAATAGTACCGCGTCAGGCTGTGGTTCATTATCTGGATCTAAACGCACTGTGGGTTCAATTCCCAAAACAACACCAGGCGTTGCCGTTTTATAGTTCCACAACCACCCGATCAAATCTCCATGTGGTTCCCCATGACTTTTAATTCTCAGTGGCGATGCCATGATATATACAACTCCTTCAACCAGTTCAGCTTTTCTTAAATGCGGCATTGCCTGATAGCGACGCTCAAATTCGCAGCGAGATAAGCGATCACCATTTTCCAGAGGTAAAACTGAAATCACTTTTTTAGGAGTTGTAACCATCCCTTTGTCCTCTTTACGCAAATTGTCCAAACTGAATCAAAGTATTCTAATTTGGCAGTGCTGCATCCATTTTACAAAGAAAGGCAGAGGGCAGAAGGCAGAAGGAAAGAAGTATTAATAAGAGCAGGGGTGCGATCGCCCATAAGGGACTTTAATGTTGGCGTAATAACTAAAAGCAAAAGCCCACACTGCACCCGATCAAGGGATCAATGTGGGTAATTTATCCCTGTAACGGGAATGTAGTTAGCGGAACATACTACTAACTGAAGTATCTTCATGAATCCGCCAAATAGTTTCTCCTAAAAGATTAGCTACTGACAGCACTACTAATTGGGGAAAACGATTGTTTTCTGGTATGGGGATCGTATTGGTGACAATCACTTCCTCAAACAAACCACTGGATAATCGTTCCATCGCTGGTGGAGAGAATACCGCATGAGTTGCACACGCGTATACCTGACTAGCTCCCTCTTCACGCAGTAATCGCGCTCCTTCTGCGATCGTGCCTCCAGTGTCAATCATGTCATCCACCAGCACTGCTGTTTTGCCTCTAACGTCACCAATGACATTTAACACTTCTGCAACATTATGTGCCTGACGACGTTTGTCAATAATTGCTAGTGGGGCATCATTGAGTTTTTTTGCAAATGCTCTGGCTCGTGCTACACCGCCAACATCGGGGGAAACAACCACAAGATCGGGCAGTTGTTTACTCGCTAAATAATCCAGCAATACTGGCGAACCATAAACATGATCAAAGGGAATATCGAAATAACCTTGAATTTGAGCCGAGTGTAAATCCATTGCCAAAACGCGGTTAGCACCTGCTTCAGTAATCAAGTTAGCAACCAACTTGGCGGTAATTGACTCTCGTCCTGCCGTTTTGCGATCGGCACGGGCATAGCCATAGTAGGGAATTACTGCTGTTACCTGTCGTGCAGAAGCTCGACGACAAGCGTCAACCATAATCATTAATTCCATTAAATGATCGTTCACGGGTTGACAACATGGTTGGATTAAATAGACATCACAACCCCGAATTGATTCTTGGATTTGAACATAAAGTTCTCCATCCGCAAATCTTTTGCGAATCATTGGCCCCAAGTCCATGCCCACATAACGAGCGACTTCTTGAGACAATTGTAAATTTGCAGAGCCAGAAAACAGCCGCAAGCGATTATTATCGCTCAGTCCTGTTGCAGATGGTTGCACTTTGAAAGTTGCAGAACTGAGAACAGCAGATCCTCTATTTAAATTCATAGCAATATTATCATTAGAGATTTAATAGATTTAACCGAGAAATAGCTTAAAAAAACATCTGGGAGTTTTATTGAAGCTTCCATACAAAATTTAAACATTTCTGGATACAATTATCATCCGCTAATTATCTAATCCTCTTGGCAAACAAGCTATAAATAGCCGTAACTGACATCAAATCTCTCTACTAGACCCATCGTTCAATTTTTTTGGGTTGAGGTAAATAACCCTAATCCTTAATCTTAAACATTGGTATGTCACGCTACCTCATTGATAGCTAACACTCAGCATTTACAACTTAAGTGATGTTCAAGTTTGTTCTCGTACAGTATAGCACCTATGGCTAAGTATTGAAATAGTAACTTATTGTTATATAGCCTACGCATTGACAAAAACGACAAATATACTTGAAAAAAGATACTAGTAGTGTATACACTCAATACTAAATAAAGATTAGATAAAGTTTAAATAAAGATTGAGTAAAAACATCCTTTTTGATACCAAAATATTACTCAAGAAGGGTAGTATCATCTAGGTAAAAATATTTACAAATTTTTACGATAATAAATTTTAATTAAACTTACAAAAATTGTTCAGTCTAGTTAATTGCCCTGAAAAACAGAAGCGGGAAACATAATTTATGGACTCTCGACGGACTTCAGTAGTAGAAAAATCTGTAACTGCCATAGTAACTAGTTCTAAGAAGTCGGGGTACTATCTAGCTGCTATGCGACCGAGGCAATGGACGAAAAACCTAGTAGTGTTTGCAGCACCATTATTTGCATTTAGCATCAGTCTACAATTTTTACTAAGTAGCTTATTGGCATTTGTCTTATTTTGCTGTGCATCAAGTAGCTTCTACTTAATCAATGACATCGTAGATGTTGAATCTGACCGTCAGCACCCTGTTAAGTGCAAGCGACCAATTGCTGCGGGATTAGTTAGCGTTCGGGTTGCTACTGTGATGGCCTTCGTGCTGTTGAGTAGTGCTTTGACTTTTGGGTGGTTGCGATCGCCCCAATTGGGTGCAGCCATAACTGGATACGCTCTATTGCAAGTCGCTTACAATCTCCGACTCAAACGGATGGTGATTTTGGATGTTGGAGCGATCGCTACCGGATTTGTCCTCCGAGCCTATGCAGGTGCTGCTGCGACCGGCATTGTTTTATCCAGTTGGTTTTTAATCTGCACTGCAATGCTGGCACTATTCTTAGGCATTGAAAAGCGCAAAGCAGAACTGCGATTAGCACAAATTAAAGGCAACAAACCTCGTGCTGTCCTCAGATATTATTCCTTGCCCTTACTAGCTCGCATGGAAAATGTCGTTACTACTTGTACAGTCGTCACCTATGCTCTTTGGAGTGCAGGCCCGTATCTACATGGGGCACCCACCTCTTGGATGCTACTGACTTTGCCGTTTGTTTTGTATGGAATTTTTCGCTATCAACTACTCAGCGATCCCCAAGAAATTGCCAATTACGCTGACGATCATCCAGAACAAGGTGGACGTAGTGAGCGCCCAGAAGAAGTTTTATTGAAGGACTTGCCAATACTAGCCACAGTTGTTGGTTGGATTATTACCTGCTTTTTGATTCTCTTACTCAAGCATCATGGAATGATCGAATAAAAAAGAGAAAACTCCAAAAGTCAGACTGCGGGATGAAATTTGTAGCTGTTTTATCATCTAACAACACGTATGAATAGTTTTAGCCTTGCTGAAGAAATGAAATTACCTTCTCAAAGGATGTCTGGGCTTGCTGCACTAAAAACGCGCTACCGCCCATTTATCTGTCCTCTTGATATGGTTCTTGAAAAGATTCCAGAAGGCGCGCGTCTTTATGATATTGGCTGCGGAACAGGAGCCTTACTCTATCTAGCTTTAAAGTTACGCTCCGCAAAAGTAGCTCATGGTTATGATATTTCCCCTGAAGCTGTGAAAGCTGCTGCGGCTTTTGCAATGGAACCTGAAGTATTTCAGGTTTTTCATTTGCATCCAGAAGAAACCCCCCCAGATTTGCATGGATATGACACTGTCACCATGATTGATGTTCTGCACCATATTCCTCCACAACTACAGGACGATTTTCTCCGTAAAACAATTGCACGGATGGATTCGGGAGCAAGACTGATTATTAAAGACATTGAGGCATCTAAAATTATTGGGTCTTTTCTAAATCAGCTTCATGATTTGTTGCTGGCGAGAGAATGGGTTCACCAACGCCGAAGCAAGGATCTTGTTCAGGTTTTCCAATCAATGGGAGCCACAGTTAGCCGACCAGTACTCCGTTGGACTCTTTGGTATCCACACTTTCAAATTGTTGTACTAGTCCCTTAAGGCATAACAGAACGAAATTTGACGGAATTTATAGATGAAAAATCTTACAGTTGTTTTCAGAAAACTCTTCAGCACTCTTGCCTTGCGGCTGCATTTGCTCATTCATGGAAACAACCCAATAGGTTTTAAAAGTAACTCCCACAAACTACCACGACGTGCTTATACACTAGCAAGCATCGAAATTGATTCACTAAAAAACTTTAGAATTCAAGGGATAATTCTAGATTTAGACAACACTATTGTGTCAGAAGATGACAAGTACCTATCTCCTTATGCAGAAGATTGGATTACCCAAGCAAAGTTAGCCGGATTACAATTTTTTATCCTTTCAAATGGGAAACGTCGTTATCGCGTCAAATATTGGTCTCATCGTCTTGATATTCCGGCACTAAGTCCAGCGAAAAAACCCTTTCTCCCTGCATTTCGACAGGCAATAGCCTATATGGGTCTACCCGCACAACATGTAATTGTTATTGGTGATAGTTTACATACTGATTTCGTGGGATCGCTACTTTGTGGATGTGGCTTCATCCAAGTTTCCAGCCTACCGCACCCGCCCCGATGGTGGGAAAAATTCGCTGGTAAATGGGTGCAAATACCTTATCCATCTGGAGTAGAACTTTGGGATTTTGACGGTGCTTATGAAAGCTAATGATAAATTGCTCTTTTCTTCAAAAAATATCACCTTGCTAATTAACTAAATTTTTACCATGAATAACTCGATAGTTTTTAGTTTACTGATTTTAACCACAGTTGCTTTAAATACGCTAGCTCAAAATCTCTTGAAACTAGGAGCAGGGCAAAATCCTTTAAATATTTATTTATTAGGAGGAATTTGTACCTATGGTGTGAGTACAATTTTTTACGTGGTAGTTTTAGGAAAGCTGAATTTATCTGTTGCCTATCCAATAGTAATAGGATTAACAATTACAGCCACAATGATTACTGGTGCTGTAGTTTTGCGAGAAAAAATCTTAATTTCCCAATGGTTAGGAGCAGGTTTGATGCTGAGTGGTATCTGGGCAATCGCTTTAGGTAAACATTGATTATTGATTACTGTTTTCAGAATAGTAATGCTTAACTTATTCATTACATTGATTTGAAAGAGTCGTCTGATTCATTGTTCCAAAAGTTGAATTGATAGAAACTATGCAGCAGTGATTGCTGTAGCATCATAAAGAGGAAATAAAATTATGACTAAAACCTTAAGCCAGAAAGATTCTTTAACACAGAAAGAGTCTAAATATTATATATCTGTTATTACAGTAATTATTTTAGGTGCTTTTCTCCGCTTTTTTCTGTTGGGAAACCAGAGTCTTTGGTATGACGAAGGTTTGAGCTTAACTAATTCTGATGCCTCGACATTTCAAGAGAGTATCTCGATAGTTAGACACATAGGAAATAGTGATAAATTTCAACCACTATACTTTATAGTTTTGTTTGGCTGGCGACAGGTATTTGGTGAATCTGAATTTGCCCTTCGCTCACTCTCTGCTGTTTTAGGAATTGGCTCAACTATCTTTGTATTCTTGACTGCTTTGCGGATATACGGGAAAAAGCATGCCTTATGGTCTCTGCTAATCATAACACTCAGTTCTTTTTGTGTTTATTATAGCCAAGAGGCAAGAATTTATGCTTTAGCGATGTTTATAGCCTCGCTTCAACTCTACTTCTTTAGTAAGGTATTAGTTAAAAATGAAGATAATCAAATAAGTTCAAAATTGCTGTTCGCGATTTTTACTGCATTAGGAATGTTTTGTAACATTACTATGTGGTTTTCTACTACAGCCCTATGTTTATCTCACATTGCCATATATAGAAATTTTAAGCAATGGCTACAATGGTGGGTTCCTGCTGCGGTTTTATCTATACCATCAATTGTGTATCACCTGACTTTACCTGGAGCAACTAATCCAGAAACAATTCAAATTAATCGTTCAGCATTCCCCATAATTCAAAATATTCTTTTCGTTTTAAATGGTATTTTAGTTGGGATAACCTATGGGCCTTCAACCGATGAGTTGCGTGGTGACAATAGAGTACAGGTTGTGCTAAGTTACTGGCCACATATACTCTTATTGTTGATTGTCAGTAGTGTAATTTTCCTGACTTTAATAAAAGTTTTATTAAAACACAAGAAAAACAATATAGCGAAACATCCTGATTACTTTTTTGCTTTTCTTTTTGTGATGGCATTTTTAATGGGATTGTTCTTAGCTCTAGCCGCAAAACTTAATTGGTTGCCGCGTTACTCTTATTATCTTTGGTTGCCACTTGCTATACTTATCCCCTCAGTTTTGAGTCAAAGACCTGCTATTAGTTCAAAGCGTCAGGGAATATCTCAGTTTGCCAAAATTGCTGTCATCTCTCTGATATTTCTGAACGTTTATTCTCTTTTTAACTACTACTTTAATAATAACTATCAGAGAGATGACTACCGCTCTGCAACCCACTACATTATAAAAAATCGTACCTCTTCTACAAAATCTGTATTTTTATATGGTAATCCCAGGTTATTTAGATACTACGGTGACACTCTAAGTCTGGATGCTAGGGATTTGGGAGATAGCTTAAAAGGGGGGAGCATTAGTGTAAAATTTGCACAAGAAATTGAAAAATTAACAAATAGTGCAGATACAGTTTTTATAGTAGTTAATCGGGAACATCTGTTCCCGAAAGGGGTGATTGAAAAAAATATGAGTGATTTGTATAATCTGGATTCTGAAGTTAGTTTTGCATATTTTAAAATCTATCGTTTTCCCAAGAAGAAAAATTGAATTGGGGATTAGAGGCTTTTAAGGTATGCAGTATTAAAAACCTGGCTCTGGTGGGGGTGTACTTGTTGGGTATAGTAGAATATTGCCGCAGGTAACTATTTGTCGCCTCTTGGACTTAATCTTTGTCGGTGACTTCCTCCTTAATTGCTACTACACTCAGTCAATCGATCATGCAATCACCCATTACAGTTGGTACTGTCTTGCAAAACCGTTACCGCATAATTCAAATTCTCGGACAAGGAGGATTTGGTAGAACCTACCTGGCAGAAGACCAGAGGCGCTTTAACGAACTTTGCGCGATCAAAGAATTGATTTCAACAGCAACAGAGGCTTTAGCTAGGGAGAAGGCACAAGAGCTTTTTCACCGAGAAGCGGCTATTTTGTATCAAATAGAACACCCACAAGTGCCTAAGTTCCGGGAAAGATTTGAGCAAGACCAGCGCTTGTTTTTGGTGGAGGACTACGTTGCAGGTCAGACGTACCGAGCCATGCTGGATGAACGGCTAGCCGTTGGTCGAACTTTCACAGAGCCGGAAGTATTGCAACTGATCCAGTTGTTGTTGCCTGTTTTAGAGCATATTCATAGTCGAGGGATTATTCACCGGGATATCTCGCCAGAAAATATTATTTTGCGAGATAGTGACGCTAAACCTGTGTTAATTGACTTTGGGGTGGTGAAGGAACTGGCAACACGTTTGCGATCGCCAGAGAGCGCTATGCCAGAAACCACTGTGGGAAAATTAGGCTACTCTCCTAGCGAACAAATGCAAACAGGGGGAGCTTACCCTAGTAGTGACTTGTATGCGTTAGCGGTGAGTGCGATTGTTTTGCTGACTGGAAAAGAACCAAGGGATCTATTTGATGAAAATCAACTAACTTGGAATTGGCAGCGACGGGTAAAAGTGAGTCCGCGATTTGCTGTAGTGTTGAATCGAATGTTGAATCATATACCGAGCGATCGCTATCAGAGTGCTGCTAGTGTATCTCAAGCACTCCAGCCTTTAGAGCAAGTCAGTCTTCCTCCTCTGAATGCCTCTAATTTGCAGACAATGGCTGTTAGTCGCCGTCCTGACTTAGTAATACCACCAGTTTCGCCCAAGAAACAACCCGATCCTGTGATTCCACCAAGTCCTAGTAACTCAGTCTTGGATAATCCCTTAGCGATCGCAGCAATTGCCATTGCTGTAGTGATTGTTGCCGGATTTGGTTCTTGGGCGTTGGTCAGTTCTATTCGCAGTCAGCCAAAACCATCACCAAGTGAGACGCTTCCACAAAATTTTCCTTCCCCAGTTATTTCTGGTGGGACTACATTTACATCTACACCTACATCTACACCCACCAACAATCAACCCGTTGTATCTAGTAAACGCCTCAATTTAGGAGCAAATAACACAGTCACGGTTAAGGATACTCTCAAAACAAATCAAATAATTAGGTACACTTTTTTTGGACGAGAAGGTGACAAATTAACTGCATTTATTGAACCAGGAAGCAGCGTTTTACTCACAGTTTTAAGTCCCAATCAACAACCAATTGATAATAGTACTCAACAAGTAACAGCATATCAAGGCACATTACTGGTTACTGGTAGATATACTATTGAATTAACATTACTTTCAGGAGCAGCCGAAAGCAGTTACAACCTGAATATTGCCTTAGAAAAACCAGTCAAACTAACACCTACAGAAACACCGATTCCAATTCCCACAGAGATACCGATTCCAATTCCTACACAGACACCAATTCCCACAGAAACACCGATTCCAATTCCTACACAGACACCAATTCCAATTCCCACAGAAACACCGATTCCAATTCCAACTCCGCCCACTGGTGAAACGCCAACTTTTCCGCCAACTGATGGAACACAACCATTTTCGGGCCAAAGAAATTAATGTTAAACACACTATTGATTACTGGAACTGATACCGAAGCTGGTAAAACTGTTTTAACAACAGCGTTAGCAGCCTATTGGCAAAAATATTATCCGCAGCGTAGCTGGGGAATCATGAAACCGATTCAATCGGGGATTGGCGATCGCGAATGGTATCAACAGCTATTTGCCCTAGAACAATCCTCAGAGGAAATTACACCGTTGTATTTTGAAGCACCTTTAGCCCCTCCCATCGCCGCAGCCCGAGAAAATCGCCAAATTGATTTAGCTCTTGTGTGGCAAGCTCTGTCTAAATTGCGATCGCAACGTGATTTTGTCCTTGTAGAAGCCTTGGGAGGGTTAGGTTCGCCAGTAACAGAGGAATTAACGGTAGCCGATTTAGCAGGAGAATGGCGTTTACCAACGGTATTGGTAGTGCCAGTGAGATTGGGTGCGATCGCTCAAGCAGTAGCGAACGTAGCATTAGCTAGACAATCGCGCATCAATCTTAAAGGCATTGTTCTAAACTGCGTACAACCCCGAACAGATGCAGAAATAGCCGATTGGACACCGCAGCGATTGATTCAATCACTTACTAACACTCCCATTTTAGGCTGCTTACCTTATTTAGATAACCTGACTGATTTAGATAAACTTGCTCAAATAGCATCAGATTTAGATTGGGAAACATTGGCACTTTGAATTGGGAATTGGGCATTGGGCATTAGATGTCATCTAAGTGCCATGTCTTATTCACAGAAGCGTCATTAACATAAGTTAATTTGTCGATATTTGGTTAAAAGTAAATTATTTACACCTGATATCATGATGCTTTCTTTTGTAGTGGCGAGTGCAGTCTGTGGCAACGGTAGCGAAGTCAATCTAGACTTTGCTAACCTGAGCTGGATTGACGTGATTATTTTAGGCATCGTTCAGGGAATTACAGAACTACTGCCAATTAGCAGTACTGCTCATTTGCGGATAGTGCCAACTCTACTGGGGCTGAAAGATCCGGGATCTGCTTTTTCAGCAGCAATGCAGTTAGCTAGTTTGACTGCTGTTCTAGTCTATTTTTGGCAGGACTTAAAAAAATTAACTGGAGAGACAGTTAGAGCAATTAGCGGACAAGATTATCAGTCAAGTTCTTTGCAACTGGTGTTGGGCTTATTGATCGGAACCTTACCTATTGCTGTGGCTGGTGTGCTACTTAAACCAATTCTTAACGCCTGTAACTCACCAATGCGCGGGTTAGTAGTTATTGGAGCAGCTTCAATTATTATGTCAGGATTGCTAGCGATCGCTGAAAAACGTGGAGGACGCGATCGCACTTTCAACAACCTCTCCCTCTGGGATGGCATTTGGGTAGGGGTTGCTCAAGCTTTTGCCCTGATTCCTGGCGTTTCTCGCTCTGGTTCCACCCTCACTGCTGGGTTATTTTTGGGTATGGAACGGGAGACATCTGCCCGATTTTCTTTTTTGTTGGGCTTACCAGCCGTGATTTTGGCGGGTGCTGTAGAACTGCATACTCTTACGAAAGCAGGACTGAGTACGGCTGGTTGGTTGACTTTATTGGTGGGATTAATTTCTGCCAGCATTTCCGCTTTTGCCGCAATTTGGGGACTTCTGCGCTACCTGGAAAGACATAGTACCTTGATTTTTGTTTTCTACCGTTTTGCGATGGGTGTATTTTTGATAGTTGCTGTGATGGCTGGTTGGTTGCAGAATTGATTTTAACCAGTAACTGATTATTAGCGCTCTTTTAGGACTCTGATGAAAGAAAAAAAATGTAGGTTGGGTTGAACAAAGTGAAATCCAACAAAAACAAGGACTTTTCGTGTTGGATTTCGTCCCTCAACCCTAATACCCCTACTGCGTGTACTTTTTAAAGCCAAGCTCGGTCATACTGAACAGGCCAGAGTTTATCCTGTCCTAACTGTTTGGCTGCCAAATTTGGCCAGTAAGGATTGCGGAGTAGTTCACGTCCCAACAGCACTATATCAGCTACTTCTGTACGAATAATTTCGTCAGCTTGTTCAGGGGTTGTAATTAAGCCTACAGCTCCTGTATGGATATTAGCTTCGCGGCGGATGCGTTCGGCAAACTGAGTCTGATAACCAGGTTTAATTGGTATATTAATGCCGGGTATAATACCCCCTGATGAACTGTCGATGAGATCAACTCCTAGAGACTTAAGTTTGTCACTTAAAGCGACACTTTGCTCAATGTCCCAACCCTTATCTACCCAATCGGTGGCAGAAATACGTACCCACAGTGGATATGTTTCAGGCCAAACTTCTCGGACTGCTTGCACAACTTCTCTTAGGAAACGAGTCCGGTTTTCAAAGCTACCACCATAATCATCTTGTCGTTGGTTAGAAAGGGGTGAGAGAAACTGGTGGAATAAGTAACCGTGAGCCGCATGGATTTCAATTACCTTGAAACCAGCTTGCAGAGAACGTTTAGCAGCTTGAACAAAGGCATCAATAATTTCCTGAATTCCTTCTAGACTGAGGGCTTCTGGAACTGGGCTATCTTTGCTAAAGGCGATCGCACTACTCGAAACCAAGGGCCGCCAACCTTCCTGAGATTCATCTAGCGCTTTCCCTCCCTTACTAGGTTTGGCAGTGCTGGCTTTTCTACCTGCATGAGCAAGTTGAATCCCTGCAACAGATCCAAAGTTATGAATCAATGCCACAATTCTGGCCAAAGTTTCTATGTGTGCATCTGACCAAATTCCTAAATCTTGCGGGCTGATGCGGCCACGTGGTTCTACGGCGGCGGCTTCTGTTAGCACTATACCTGCACCACCAACTGCACGAGAAACTAAATGAATAACGTGCCAATCATTAGCATATCCATTTGTACTGGAATATTGACACATGGGTGAAACGGCAATGCGATTACGAAAATTAACTTCACGAATCTTTAATGGTTCAAATAGATGTGCCATTGGTATTGATTCCTTTTCACTTTAGCGAGTTAATTCCAAGTTAAGCGATCTCGTTGAGTCAAGAATCCTCGTGCCTTTAGTCCGAGGAGTGTCAATCAACTAGATAACTGTGCCAAATTAATTGAGTATCTTTACTACCCTTTTCTGGAATTAGCGATCGCCAGGTTTTACCTTCTTGCTGAATTTGCAGGTAAATGTCAAAGGGTTGTTGTGGTTGCGTCAAACGCCGTTTTGGTAGTTTAACAATCAAGTCATAAGTTCCCCGAACGTGGAAAGCTGGTAAATTTTCAATCGTTAGGGGTTGTTCTTGGGTAATTGATAGCCGCTTGATTTCAAATCCTTGAAAATCTAGATCCAACTGTTGGCTAAGTTGTTGTTGAGTTTGCTCTAGCCCAAGTGCGATCGCTTTTTGCACTAACTCGCTAGTTGGTAGCAGTCCAATACTGCCACAAGCTGCCACTAGCACCAGCAATATTGCTGTCAAAACTAACCGCACTATGTTATTCACTGCCTAATATGATATTTTCTTCCTTATCAGTTTACCGGACGGGCTTATATATTACCCACATTCCGCACTTCAAAAGTAATAGAAAGCACTACGAAAACATTTTCGGACATGGGTAAATAAAAATACTTAGAAGCTTGAGTTCGGCAAAGTCAGACAATGAAAAAAACTCAAAAATATTTTAGAGGTAAAAAATATCTCCAACCTCAGAAACATATCATTGCGAATGGAGCGTTCGCGGTAGCGTCTCGTAGAGATAGCAAGATCCCCTACGGAGTACGCTTCGCTCGCAATGACTGTAATTAATTCTGCATGGTTACTTAATAGACACCAAATCCGCGATAAATCGCCGTCAGGACGAAGGACTAATTATTGTAAAGACGGCGATTTATCGCGTCTCTTGCCTTAACCGAACAGTATTGGCACCAGTCCTAACAACCGCCTCATAATAAATAAATTTTCCATAAGAATTTAGCACTCAAGAGTCAGAAACTGAAAAGAATCTAAATTATGATTAGTAAGTAGAGCGGCGTAAATAATTAAAGTTTTGTAGTAAGGGCTTCAGCCCTTATTTGTTCGCGTAGCGTCTCAGCGAGATGCTACGCCAACAATTTAAAAATTATTTACATTACTTAATCTAGTTTGATTTATTCTTGCCTACTTACTTATACTGAGTTGATCGTATTTTATCTTGATTCTTTAGCTATTCTGACTCCTGAATTCTGGACTTTTACCCAGTAAGGTAAATTAATTATTTGAGAGCTGCCAAAGTCCGGTGTCCAATTATTCCGTCTGCTCTTAATCCTTTAGATTTTTGAAATTTGATCACTGCTGAACGTGTCTTTTTATCAAAGACACCATTCACATCCGCAGTATAAAATCCTTGTTGTTTTAAAGCATTCTGAGCAGTTTTGACTGCTTCTCCCTTACTACCTACTGTGAGCGAATTACTACGGTTGGCTGTACTATTAGACTTATGTTTGGTATGAATTTTTTGGACAGCATTAGGCTTTTTCATGGTATTGCCTTGCTGACTATTTTGTGCAACTTGGATAGCAGTAGTTGAATTGTGGGTTTTATTATTGGTTAAAGAATAACCCGGCGCAACAGTAGCCAAAGTCAAAGCAGGGATCAAAGCAAGTACTTTCCAATTCATCATCTTGTTCCTTTCAAACTATGATAGATTTTGCAGTTTTGATTTGAAGAGTCATCCTAACAAGGGTTGCTGCCTTCTAGTGATTCTCTTCGGTAGCTGTGGATTTAGTATAGAACTAGCCTAGTTTCTAATCCAGAACCTTAGTATCACACCTCATATTGACAAAGGCATTGCAAAACTGTGACAAAACTATGACTGATTATTCCCTACTCCGTTTTATCTTCATCTCCCAATCTTTTCAGTAATTTTCTCGCGGCGAGAATACCCATAACTCCTACACCGACTATTTCTACTGCTTGTACCACTTTTTTACCTATATTATGAGGATCGAGGTGGTGGTGAAAAATCTCTTCATCCACCCATTCAGTAGTAGCTTTAAAATCATGAATTGCTGTTGGCAGTAGCGTTAAATAAGTACCTTGACGAATTAAATGTGCGGTTTCACCTGCAACTTCAAAAACATTAAAAAGGTTAGCAGCAGCATCATTTATCCCCAATTTTAAAAGGGTTCCACGGATGTTAACCTTAACAGGTTTGAGTTCTTCTCCAAGAGCGATCGCTTTTAAATTCCGGGCAATATTGGCTCCTTGCTGATAAGCCGCTTGAGCCGTAGGTGGTAGCGAATTATCTTGAACTGCTGCACAATCACCACCGACAAACACTTCTGGGAAATCTAGCAATTGCAAGGTGGGAGTAACTAAAGGCCGATCGCGGCGATCTCGATGTTCTTGAGGAATTGGCAAGTCTTTAATCAGTGGATGGGTAGAAGTGCCAGCAGTCCAAATTGTTGTAGATGTTGGCAATGTCTTCACTTCATCATTGCTTTTATATTCAATTGCGTTGGGGTGAATAGTAGTCGCTTCTGCTCCCCTGATGATTTCAACTGGTATAGTGCGTTTTTGTAATTCTTTCTCAGCAATTTCACGTAACGGATCGTTGATATCGCCATCAAGGATTTTTTCACCATGATTGAGCAGTACCACACGAATTTCACTGGAATTACCTTTCAAAGCACTATACCAATGTGGGAGAAAATCAGCTAAAGTTGCTGCCATTTCCACACCACTCGCACCACCACCAACTACGACTACTGTTAATAGTTGACGGCGTTGTTCTAAATCTTCAGTTTGCGCTGCTTTTTGTAAACAGTCACGTAAATGTCTCTCAAGAGCGATCGCATCTGCTTGCGTCCAAAAAGGAAAGGCGTATTCTTTAGCACCTTCAACCTGATGATAGCCAGTAATGCTACCCAAAGCTAATACTAGGTTGCTGTAGTTATAGGAGTTTCCTGAACTTAATTTGATTGCCTTTTGATGCAAGTCTATCGATTCAACTGTATCTTGAACAAAGATCACACCACTATTTTTAAGTAATTCTGAAAAAAGCGGAACTACCTGAAAGTCATCCATCTCGCCATCGAAATATTCATATAGTAGTGGCTTAAAGCAAAAGCGCTCTTCTTTATCAATCAAGATAACAGAGCGAGGATAATGTTCGTGAGCTAAATGTAAGGCTGTAAATAATCCGGTAAAACCACCGCCGATAATTACAGTTTGATAAACTGGGCTGTTCATAAAATCCCTCGTAAATCTTGTGAAATTAGGACATTTTATTGAAATAGAATTCAGGATTCAGGAGTCAGAATTCAGAATGAATTGATTCTGACTCCTATTAGCAATAGCAGGGCGTTTATAGCGGTTCCCATTCAAATGTGGTACAACATCATCTCGTAAGGTGTAGGGGCAGTTCATGAATTACCCCTGCGGGTGTACCTCACATAAATGAGAACCGCTATAGTCCATTCTGACTTCTGAATTCTTCTTCAATAATCAAAGCTTTGCTAGATGAATAAAAATAAAGCTATCAAAATAGCACTGAGGAACACAGCCAATCCAATAGCGTATTCAACTCTGCGACTAAAAAATCCTACAGCGGCAATCAGAGCGATCGCAAGCCCAATAATGCCAGCATATTGCTCTTTTTGTAATCCGCTTGCAATTAGTGGGTCTTTGCCCGGTGCTGGAGTTTCTTGAATTGTTTTTGGGGCGCGTTCTGAGGCTGGTATTTCTTGGAAGAATAGATTCATCAAATTACTCCTTAAAAAACTGTAATTTCTGAATATTTTTATGTTCGCCAAAGATAGAGAAGCGAGAAAAGAAAGACCCAAACTACATCAACAAAGTGCCAAAACAAAGTTGTTGCACTTGTACCAAAGTGAGTCTTATTATAGTTGCCTGGAATGAATGAGCGAATCAGCATAACGATCTGAAGCACAACACCAGCCAGAACGTGTAAACCGTGAAAGCCTGTTAGTAAATAAAATGTGGAACCAACTAATCCTGTAGTAATCTTGAAATCGAGATTTTTCCACTCAATTAACAGACCGACTAAGAAGTAACTTCCCATTGCGATCGTTATCAGCCATAGCCAGCGAAATTTACTCAGTTGATTATGCTTGAGGGCATTTTCTGCTGGTTGAATTATAAAGCTACTAGAAAGTAATACTACCGTATTGATAACCACAAATGTAGACAATTCTGGCCCAGAAATACCGGGTGGTAGCCAGTTCTTAGTAGTCAGTCGCAGAGCAACATAAGTAAAGATAAAACTCAGAAAGATGATGCTTTCCGACAATAGGAACACGGTAAATCCGAACATTCCTTTACCGTGATGATCTTCATGGCTACCGCCACCACTTGGTAAGAAGCGCTGTAACCAATTTGGCAAGCGTTGTCGCCATAGATCAAAACGGATAGGACTTTCATCTATATGACGACTTTGCATAATTCGTAATAGAGCCTCCGGCACGCTACGCGAAAGTAATTCGTAATTAAAACACAGAATTTTAGGTGTAGGTTGGGTTGAGGAACGAAACCGAACCTACAAACTTACTCAATCCAAAATCTAAAATCTAAAATTTAGTCACTCGCTGTTATCAGAATTTACGATTACTGAGTATTTTGGATTGCCATAGTCATAAGGAGGTCTGGTAACAATTGGAATCTCCTCAAAGTTATCTCGCGGGGGTGGTGAAGAGGTTGTCCATTCCAAGCCGGTGGCGTGCCAAGGATTATCAACTGCCTTTGGCCCGTAGAGCCAAGAACCTACTATGTTAGCAATAAAAGGCAGCGTGGATGCTCCTAGTAAGAACGATCCCAGGCTAGCGATGATGTTCCATCCCTGATACTGTGGATCGTAGGAAGAAACTCGGCGGAGCATCCCTTGTAAACCTAATGGGTGCATAGAAAAGAAGGTGATATTGGCAGGAATAAAGGTCAGCCAAAAATGCAATTTTCCCCAACCCTCAGCATACATTCTGCCAGTTATCTTAGGAAACCAGTAGTAAATTGCTGCGAAAATTGCCATTGTGATGGTGTTAAAAACGATGTAGTGGAAGTGTCCCACAACAAAGTAGGTGTTATTGACATGGATATCAAAAGGTGTGGCAGCAAGCATTACACCAGTAACACCGCCAAAAATAAACATGGCTGCACCTCCCATTGCAAATAGCATTGGTGTCTCTAGATGTAGCTTGCTCCTCCAGATGGTGGCAGTCCAAGCGAAGGCTTTAATACCGGTGGGTATGGCAACTAACATTGAGGTAGCCATGAAGGTCATCCGCATCCAGCCGGGCGTGGCACTGGTGAACATGTGATGTACCCAAACGAAAATACTGATCGCAGCAATACCCAAGGTTGCGATCGCAACTGACCGATAACCAAATAGGGGATTGCGAGAAAATGCCGGCAGAACCTCAGCAAAAATACCAAAGGCTGGTAGAGCCATGATATAAACTGCTGGGTGAGAATAAAACCAAAATAGATGCTGATAAATGATGGGATCGCCATTCTCATCCGGTTTAAAGAATTGTGTACCAAACGAGAGATCAAGCAACAGCAGGATCAATGCAGCTGTCAAGGCGGGTAAATTAATCAGTTGCAATAACTGGGCGCTGAAAACTGACCAAACAAACACAGGCATCCGAAAAAATGTCATCCCTGGGGCGCGCATCCAAAAGATGGTTGTCACAAAGTTGACAGCCCCCATGATGGAAGAGATGCCGATCAACACTAGGCTGACTATCCAAATAAATTCACCATTAATAAACTGATCCCCTGGAACTTGCAGACTAATTGGTGGATAAGACCACCAGCCAGATTGGGCAGTGCCGTTTGGGAGGAAGAAGCTAGATAGTAGTAAAAGACCGGCTGGTGGCAAAATCCAAAACGAAATGGCATTGAGCAAGGGAAAAGCCATATCCCGCGCCCCAATCATTAGCGGCACTAAGTAGTTAGAAAGACCTGCATTGAAGGGAATAATCCACAGGAAAATCATGATTGTCCCGTGCATGGTGAACAAACCGTTATAAAGCGGGCGATCGACCAGATTTGATTCTGGGGTGAGCAACTCAGCCCGGATTAGCATCGCCAACAGCCCGCCAATCAGGAAGAAAATGAAGGTCATCACCATGTACTGAATTCCAATCACTTTATGATCGGTGTTGAAGCTGAAATATTCCCGCCAAGTATTACCCTGCTGGTTCTGCGATTCTCGATCCTCGATCATCTCTTGACTAAAATCATGTGTCATTATTTAGCTTCCTTTTATTGGCAATACCAGGTTGAGCAGGTGTGACGGTGTACCAGCCGCTATTAAACAATGTTTTTGGTGGTTGGATATTTTCGGCAACTGCTTGATTTATTGGAGTTTGTTCGCTACTGGTGGTTTGGGTGAGCCACTGGTTATATTGAGCGAGGGATTCAACATATACATCCGTTTCCATTAAGGAAAAGTAAGTACCGCTAAATTGAGAATCTTTCAGCCGATATTTACCTGGGCGAATTGGTGTTAACACAATATCAATCTTGCGCCCTGGAATAATATCTTGCTTTAAGCGAAACTCAGGGACATAAAAACCGTGAATTACATCCTGCGCTTGCAGATTTAAGCGAGTACTGCGATTGATCGGCAGATGCAGTTGATTGCTAGTAACGTTATTGGGATAACGAAAAGACCAATCCCACTGCTTAACGAAAACATCAATAGTTTCAGATGCCGGTTTGGGGGCATCGCTGACAGTTGCAGCAACGGCAGGTGCAGATTCAAAAAGAGGCATCTGAAAAAGAGCATTCCCCCTGCCCCCTGCTCCTTTTCCCCCTGCTTCTTGTTGGGGTGTATGCAAATGCACGATTTGGTTTAAACCTAAAATATTTAATTGCTGATAAATATTGAAGCTTTGCAAAGCAATCCATACTACTAACAAAGTTGGGGTTGCTGTCCACAATATTTCTAGCCTCGCATCACCTCTAGAGGGGTGTCCTTCAGTGTAGTCTTCTGGGGGGGCGCGATGGAATGCGATCGCATACACCATAACGCCAATTAGCCCAAGCAAGATAAATGCTCCAATTGAGACTAAGAAGCTAAACAAATCATCTACCCGTTGTGCTTCTGCTGTAGCTTGGGGAGGCATCCAAGAAAATGCTTGCAGCCCCATCCACCGACTAACGATTAGTAGCACTGCTACATAAACCGCTATCAATATATATTCAAAAACACTAAACATAAACGATAAATTATCCAAATAAACGAACCACAGAGACGAGGCAGTGCGTTGGGCGGGCAATGCCCGACTTGTTCGCGCAGCGTCTCCGACAGGAGAAGCAACTGCCGTGCAGAGAACGCAGAGAGAGGAGAACTAGAGAAGATTTTTGCTCGGTTTTGGATATTTTTTATTTGGAAGTCCCTTTAATTATTTGCTGTAAACATTTTTGGCAACGGTATTAGCAGCAGTAACATGAATCCCAAATTCCTCTCCTAATTGCGCCCCCAAGGTTCCGTGAACGAATAATATACCTAGTATTGCAATCCCTGCTAACAAGTAACTCCACTGCACTTGTCTGGAAGCATCCTTACGCCAGTGGTAGCGTTGCAAACCTCTCCACACAGTCATGGCGACAATAATCCCCAACAGCAAAACGCCACCTAAACCATGTAAAAGCATCGTCCAACCAGCACTTAAGCCCCAAGCACTCTTTTGATCGACTGGTGGATTTGCCAACAGTAGCTCAAAAAAACCAGCCGCAACAGTGAAAAATGTGATAGTTGCTGCTGCGATGAGGTTGTACCAGCCGACATCAAAAAAGCTAGAACGGATGGCAGCCAATCCTAAAAATTTGAAAATAGGTTTTTCTAAAGAAAACAGCACTCCTGCGATGTCAAAAATGATGGCAATGATAAATAAACCCAGCGTTAAATGCACCAACTGCGGATGTATAGGAATCTCGTAGGGTAATCCGTTAGCACCCAAGCGTAATCTCAACTGCTCAATCAGTTGCGAGTTCATGGTGAAATTCCCTGTTTCATCGCTTGAACTACAGGTTCGACGTGCAACCCATATACCCAAAACAGTTTACTCCCTAAATACACTTGCAAAAACACTAGACACACTAAAAATGTTGCAGCACCAAGGTAAGCAGGTGGTATTCTTCGGGGGTTGCGGTTGCGAATTACAAAACGCCAAGCTGCGATCGCAGCAACAATGGCCGCTAGTGACCAACCCAAGACGGTATGATAATTTAGGGTTGACTGGGCTGCTGGCTGGGCTTGTGCTAATCCTGCTTCAAATTGACCAAAGATAATCGCCATGAAAATTGCGATCGCAGCTACAAACATATTCCAGAAACTCACCTCAAACAAACGCACGTTGCGGGTGAAATATCCCACCACATCACAGAAGAAAGAAAAAAACACCATCGCAATCACAAAGTGAACGATAATCGGGTGCAAAGGGTCAGGGTACGGTAGATTCTGGCTATTGAGAGGTAAGACAGACATCGCTTTTTCCTTGGAGTATCAGGCACGGTAATTACTCAGATGTTTAGTAAAAATAAAATTCAGTATTTACTATTTGGAGATTTTTAATTGTGCCGATGCTCCCAAAAATATATAATTCCTAACAAGGAATAGCTGAAATATAGAGCGAAAATCTACTATCTTAAGGATGACTTACCTAAACATCAATTGTTGCTTATAAAAAAATCGGTGCTGCTAAATCGAGGTTTAAATGTGAATATAGAGACATTGCATTGCAACATCTCTACAAGGATTTTGATATACGCAAAATTATTTTTCATCCGACAATTCAGTAACACCCAGAAATAATCCGTCCAAGTCAATCCCCTAGATTTATCTATGGGGTTACTCAGCACTCAGCACTCCTGAACAGCGCATAGGGCTACCAGCTTAAGACAAACTGTGGCGTTGAAAAAAGTCCCAAATTGTCTGACTGGCGTTTAAACCAAGTTGAGCATTGAACTTATTTAGGCTGATATCAGTTGAAGCACCACCAGGCCAAAAATGTCCCCCGTTTACTACAGCTAGTTGTAGTACCTCTGAGTTACCACTACAACTTGAGTACTGAGAAGCTTTGACTTTAGAACTTTTCGTGCCAGTTAGCAGTGGAGATACACTAGGTGAAATACATTGATCGTGCGATCGCCAAAAGCTTACCATATCTGAAATAGAAACAAGCGCTCCTCGTTGACTGTGGTCATCACCTTCATAAAGGACATCATGATCGTTTGTACCGTTGACAATCATCATCGAGATGGGAGTCTGAGGTTGGCAATTAGGCTTAAGTCGAACTGGAAGAGAGCCAGCTACTGATGCGAAAGCAGCAATTTTATCAGATAACTTACATGCTAAAGCTTGAGTAAGTATTCCGCCCCTAGAGAAACCCGTGGCATAGATTTTATGACTATCAATATTTATTTGTTGCTTAAGATGATCGATTAAAGCACTGACAAATAAAACATCATCTACCTTTCCTTGAGAATTACCTCTAAGACTCCACTTTTTATTCATTCCATCAGGATAAACAACAATAAATCCTTTTTGATCTGCTAAATTATTAAAGCGTGTAACATCACTAATTGAATGACCGCTACCATCATCTCCATGAAATACTAAAACTAATGGCATTGGCTGGTTTGGATTATAAGATTTGGGAGTATAAAGATAGTAGGTGCGTAATTTTCCTTGGTTATTTATCTTTCCATAATTATCACCAATCAATATTTTTTGTTTGGACGTATTTACTTCATCAGCTTTAATTGAACTACAAGCTGTGACTAAACTAATTGCAAGTAAGAAAGTAATAATTCTCTTAAAAAATTGACAACTTTGATATATGTTCATAGTCAGTTAATCACTTGATAAAAATACTTTCACTTGAATTAATATATTTTGTCTAGCCTCCAAAGTTGTATTAAATAAAACTGATCCTCATCCTAAAGTGTTACTTTTAATGAAGTAAATAAATATATGAAGAAATCTTAAGAATAATTCAGAGTGTAGAATAAATCAGTAGGGGATTCAGACCCGCTACTCAATAAGGTTCGGTTAAGGTTCTTTGATGAAAATAATAGACCCCAAATCCGCGATAAATCGCCGTCAGGACGAAGGACTAATTATTGTAAAGACGGCGATTTATCGCGTCTCTTGCCTTAACCGAACAGTATTGACCCGCTACTGATTGAATACCCATTGAGTAATTGACGTTGTGTTATGTCGTAGCTTAAACGCATCTCGAACTACCAATGATCCGTTAGCTGAAAGCACAACGCACACCAATACTGTTCAGGGGAAAGCATTTTGACATGGAATTGGTTCGAGGAAAAGGCTTCGCCGTTAGCGTTAGCTAAACGGCTAAAGGTTTTTCTTTCCCCCTTTTCCCAAAACCTGACAAATATTGCAATGCACCCGGTATTATCACTGCCAGCAGCAGATATATTAAACTCTTACATAATGAGCCGGAACCCAGCGACGACCATGTGCTGTTCTTTCCCAATGCCCACGAATCAACTTTTTGTGGACAACATGACGAGCAATGAGATTATGTCCATGAATATCAGGTCTGACACTAATCTCCGCTGCCGATGCCTGTGAGGGTAAGGAAGCAATTGCGAGTGGTAGAGCCAGCAAAGTGCCAACAAAGATACGTTTCATTATCCAATCTCCTATCAGTTGCTTTTAGTTGGATTGACTACAACATTCCTAAATAAATCTATGGATATTTATCCCTCCTATAGACACATAATCTTCGGAAATAGCCTTAGTATAAGGATTTTTTTCCCTTTGTTACCCTGATACTAGAGGAAGTCTTATTTGTCTCAGGACTAAATAGGTTGCTGTATTGCTTTGAGTTTAAAACACTAAATAGAAACACACACTGGAAGAAAGTCATAATTTAGGCATGACTAAAGTCACACTTACGTGATGTGCATTTTGTGACTTTACCCATAATTTTGTTGCAACTATTAGGAATCCGGTTTGATTTGAAGAAAAGATCCGTGGCGACAGCATAACGCACCAAACCCTTGATAATGATGTGTTGCGCAATTCAAGGCTAGTTAATAGTCTGTCAAAAGAGGCAGGGGAGCGGGGAGCAAGGGGGAGGATTGAAAGGAGCTTGTACTCCGACCAATCGAGAACGCCCTGGAAGGGCGGGGCTTGATACCCATGTTCCGCTCCGCTTCACGGCTTCGGGACTCTTCTATTGCTCCCCCTGCTAAGAGCCTCCTGCCCCTCCGCCTCTTCGGTCAAGTTTAATTTGATGGGTAAGAAAGGTGGTAGATTTTTAACAGTGCTGTTCGCTGGCCCCATCTCCTGAATATCCACACTATGAAAATCGAACGATTGCAGGAACTTAAGCAAAAACTGACGAATGAGAAAGACTTGTCACGTATTTGGTTATTTTTTATGGATCATTTTGCGGATCATCCAGAATTTACTGACCTGGGTCAGCCTGTACATAATGAATACCTAGATGCTGTCCTCCACACAACTTGTCAGCAAATGTTTGGTAGGGCAATCAAGATTACTGACTTTTTTCTGATCTATATTGCAAAGTATCAGTTATTTCATGGGCCTTTCCAAGTGGAAGGACTTATTGGGGGTGTGATTTATTTCGAGGATATAAAAGTTGGGTTACTTGCAGTGTCGGTTGATTATCCCCCTAGCGATGCGGTTAAGTATTCACGTTTTTCTGAAATGATTCAACTGTCGTCATCTAATCGCAATGAGTACAATTGATGCAAAGTTATTGTAAGTAGTAATTGTTACTCAATGTCCAATGCGATCGCAAGTAACAACTTTTCGATCCAACTATCTAATATCATGTTCGTAGGACTAGGGCGTGTTTTCAAACTCGTTATATCCTAGAAAAAAGGCGATCGCTGTATAGTCATGATCAACCGAGGGGACTTAAGTAACGAGCAGTGGGAGAAGTTAAAATCGTTACTACCATCAGAAAAACCACCAACAGGTAAGCCGAATCATGACCACCGTAGGGTTGTGAATGGCATCCTCTGGATACTGAGGACAGGGGCACTGTGGCGAGACCTTCCAGAACGTTATCGAAAGTGGCAGAGTGTAGCCACAAGGTTTTATCGCTGGCAAAAAGCCGGAATTTGGAACGAAATCTTAGCGCACCTACAAACCTTCGCAGACGAACATGGAAACCTTGATTGGGAAGTTCATTATGTCGATGGAACAGTTGTACGCGGCCACCAGCACGCCGCAGGTGGAATATTGGAGCGATGAAGACGAAAAACTAGGTCGTTTCAGTACGAAAATACACATTCGCTGTGAGGGTAAAGGTAAACCAATCACTTTTATTCTCAGCCCAGGAGAAATTTGAAGGCAATCCCGATTTATTTATATATTGTCGTCAAAACGCCTGACCTGAGCAAAATTTTGTATAGCAGCGAGAAGAACATTCGTAATAATGCAAAGAATTTGCAATCCCAAAAGCCTTGCGATTGCTTTGCCTCACTACGTTTCGTACCCTATGGAAAAGTTCCGCCTACGCAATGACAAATTACATTTTTACACATTTGGGATGCTCCCGCTCTAATATTTGATTGTCAGGTTTTTAACAAACCATAGAAGCGCAGAGGGAAGACAAAACAATATGGCTAAATTTGGTTTTGCGCGTTGGCTGCGCTGGTGTGTGGTTGTTGGTTTTAGCTGTTTGTTATTGGCTGGTTGTGGGGTGAATTCTAGTACGGGGAAAACTTTGCGGGTTGCTACAGAACCTGCGTTTCCACCTTTTGAGTTTCAGGGAAAAGGTGGAGAGTTACAGGGTTTTTCTATTGATTTGATGAATGCGATCGCAGTTGCAGCTAAGTTTAAAGTAGATTTTAAAAGTATGCCTTTTGATGGTATAGTTCCGGCTTTGGCTGCCAAAACGGTAGATGCAGCGATTAGTTCGATCACAATTACAGAGGAGAGGGCGAAGACGATTTCTTTTTCCCGTCCTTATTTTAAAGCTGGGTTAGCGATCGCTATCCGCGCAGACGATCCAAATATTACTGGCTTTGACAGTCTCAAAAATAAAAAAATTGCAGTTCAAATTGGCACAACTGGGGCTGCAAAAGCTAAAAGTATTCCCGGAGTGCAAATTCGCAGTTTTGATTCAGCACCTTTAGCCCTGCAAGAGTTAGCTAATGGTAATGTGGATGCGGTAATAAATGATGCGCCAGTTACTATATATGCTATTAATACGGGCAATCTTCAGGGAATAAAAATAGTACAGCAATTGTTGACAGAGGAATTTTATGGCATTGCTACGGCTCAAAATTCGCCGAATTTGGCATTAATAAATGATGGTTTAGATAGAGTGTTGAAAAATGGCACTTATTCCGAAATTTACCAAAAATGGTTTAAAGCCCAAGCGCCAGCACTACCAGCTAAATCGCCATTTAAGAATCAGAGTAGCAATGGCGCACCTAACATATCTACCTCAATTGGCATTATTTTACAGGCTTTTCCGACTTTATTACAGGGAGCTTTGGTAACGTTGCAATTAACGATACTTTCTGTAGTATTTGGTTTAATTGGAGGTTCCCTAATTGGCATTGTCCGTCTTTCGCGGATCGCACCCGTGCGTTGGATAGCGAGGGCCTATGTAGATTTTTTTCGAGGAACGCCTTTATTGGTACAAATTTTTATGATTTACTTTGGATTACCTGCAATTTTCCAGGAACTTGGTTTGACATTTACTTTTGATCGTTTGGTAGCTGGGGTAATTGCCTTAAGTTTGAATAGCGCCGCATACATTGCCGAAGTTGTGCGGGCTGGGATTCAATCAATTGAAGTAGGACAAGCAGAAGCAGCACAATCATTAGGTTTGAGTTCTGTGGAAACAATGATTTATGTGATTTTTCCTCAAGCTTTTCGGCGGATGATTCCACCATTAGGTAATGAGTTTATCAGTTTATTGAAAGATACTAGCTTAGTTTCTGTGATTGGGTTTGAAGAATTAGTACGTAAAGGACAGTTAATTGTTGCTAACAACTATCGCGCCTTTGAAATTTACGCAGGTGTAGCGGTGGTTTATTTATGTTTAACGTTACTTTCTTCACAAGCATTTAGTCGCTTAGAAGTGTGGATGAATCCAGTTAAAGGACAGAGGAAGTATGATACCTAATAATTATTCAGATGATTTTTCTGATTTACAAGTATTAAGAATCTGACACAACTCACTTTAGTAATTGGTAATAAAAATTATTCATCTTGGTCACTCCGTCCTTGACTATTGATGAAACAATTTCCTTTGGAATTTAATTAAATAATAGCAGTCCTATAACTAAGAGAGATAAATTAGATAAAATAGAAATTGAAAATTACTATATACAACAGAATAAGTATTTACAAAATAAATTTTTGATGAAAATCATAACAACTTAAACACTTTTTTATAGTCAAATTCAAGCAGAATACATAGATGCGGATAATTGGACATATCAACTACAAAAGGTACTAACCATGAGTTCCCGCGCACTGCTGTTAATAAATCGTCATGCCCGCCAAGGACAAAAGGATGTGTCGGAAGCAATTCAATATCTGAAGACACTCGGCTTTGATTTAATTGAGGAGTCTACAGAAAACCCCAAACATCTTGCTGAAGTTATATTTCGTCATCAGCATCAAGTTGACCTGGTAATCATTGGTGGAGGAGATGGTACTCTGAATGCAGCAGTAGATGCTTTAGTTGAGACTCAGTTGCCCTTGGGAATATTGCCTTTAGGAACTGCCAACGATCTAGCGAGGACTTTAGAAATCCCGAATTCTCTCAGCGAAGCTTGCAAAATTATTGCAGATGGAAATTTACGCCGCATTGACTTGGGTTGGGTAAACGGCAAGCACTTTTTTAACGTTGCCAGTCTGGGATTGAGTGTAAAAATTACCCAGCGACTTACCAAAGAAGTTAAACGCCGTTGGGGAATATTTGCTTATGCTGCCACTGCATTGCAAGTGACTTGGGAAGCTAGACCTTTTACTGCGGAGATTGCGATCAATGGTAAATCAGTTCGCGTGAAAACAGTGCAAATTTCTGTAGGTAACGGCCGTTATTACGGGGGTGGTATGGCTGTGTCTGACGATGCCACAATAGACGACCAAAGGCTAGACCTCTATAGCTTGGAGATTAAACACTGGTGGCAGATTATACTATTACTACCAGCGATGCGAGAAGGGCGACATATATATTGGCAAAGTGTACGTTCTCTTCAAGGTCAAGAAATAGAGGTATATACTCGCAAACCACGTCCTATCAATACAGATGGTGAAATCACTACTTACACACCTGCTCATTTTCGGGTTATATCTAAAGCTATAGCTGTTTTAGTACCCCCAGGAATCAGGAGTTAGGAGTACAGACGCGATTAATCGCGTCTGTACAGGAGTTATTCTCCTTATCTTGACTCTGCTAAAAATGTGGGAATTCGCATTAACTCACGCCAAATGCATCTGAGATTTTCTCAAGATATAAAGTCCCTGTTGCAACGCCTAGCTGAACAACCGCTTACTCTAGGTGATGTCCTGGCAGAAACCTCAGAACGAGGGTTCAGCCTGGTAATTACATTGTTAGTCTTACCCTTTTTATTTCCTATGCCACCAGGATTAACTGGGCCTTTTGGTGGTGCTTGTTTACTATTATCAGCGCAAATGGTTTTAGGGAGGCGATCGCCTTGGCTACCGAAAAGAATCGCCAACTACAAATTTCCTCGTCCCTTTGCCCAGTTACTTTTACAAAATTTGGGACGGCTTACAAAAGTTTTACAGAAAATAGCCCGCCCCCGTTTGGCAAAAATAGCCCATAATCCTTTGATTTGGCGAATTAATGGGTTTTGTATATCTTTGTTAACAGTATTGTTAATATTACCAATTCCCTTTACAAATCCCATCCCCACTATAGGTATTTTACTTTTGACTGTTGCCACCATCGAATCTGACGGTTTATTAATTTGCATCAGCTACGCTATTACTATCTTGATTACCTTGCTGTTTGGATTTATTGGTTATGCAGTATGGTTATCTCCCAGTTTACTGCCATCTATATTTAAATAATAAAAGCCCTCAACTAAAAGTTGAGGGCTGTAATTTATTAGGGTGCATCTACCATTTATTAATCCACTTTATTAATTGCCATATCCGGGCAAATCAAACTTCTGAACAATTTATTTTATTCCCGCATTCAAAAATATCAGCAATAAAAAAGCCTTCAACTAAAAGCTGAGGGCTGTAATTTATTAAGGTGCATCTACCATTTATTAATCCACTTTATTAATTGCCATATCCGGGCAAATCAAACTTCTGAACAATTTATTTTATTCCCGCATTCAAAAATATCAGCAATAAAAAAGCCTTCAACTAAAAGCTGAGGGCTGTAATTTATTAAGGTGCATCTACCATTTATTAATCCACTTTATTAATTGCCATATCCGGGCAAATCAAACTTCTGAACAATTTATTTTATTCCCGCATTCAAAAATATCAGCAATAAAAAAGCCCTCAACTAAAAGCTGAGGACTGTAATTTAATTAAGGTGCATCTACTATTTATATATCCACCTTAGTTATTGCTGCATCAGGAAGAATTGAAAAAAATAGATGGTTGCATAACTAATTTCTTTAGCTACACCAATATTACTAGCCTCAATGAGAATAACCTACGGTTTTTGACTAGGTAATTATTGATTAGCTTCATCATAATTTTACAATTACCTCAAATTTTCCCTAAATACGCAAAGTTTCTGTTAATATCCCCGATCGCATCTCCGCAATAGTACTAATCTAGTTTATTAGTTGGGTATATGACTATGAAAGTTAAACATACCTAACTCGATGAAGCGATCGCAATTTTTATTAGCCCTTGCTAGTCTTTGTATTGTCGGGGGAAGCTTTTTTCTGAGAACAGCCTTTAGTAGTACTAGCGAACCTAAAATAATAACTGATACATCACGCTACAAAGAAATTCGTAATCAACTATGGTCTGACAATGACCAAGTAAAACATTTTCCGAAAGAGATTCCCACTGATGCTAAAGGCGTTCACATTGCTTACTCTCCCAAATTTTTGCAAGGAAGTAGTTTTTTTCAAATTAGGCTGAAAGAGCCACCATACAAGATAGAAAAATTACTGTCACAATATAGAAGTAGTGCAAAGCACAAATATAAGGGTGGTAACACAAACGACCACATAAACCAACCTAATGGTGTACCGACAACTTTCTTCTACACCAGTGATTCTCATACAGAATCCTTTCCCGCCGCTTATGAAATATTGGTATTAAATGCAGATGACAAAGGTAGACCTGGTTTTAAATGGAATCACGGAGATAGCTACGGTGTTGCTATTAATAGTTCTGCCTCAGAAATTATCTATTGGTCTGAAAAATGGTAATTAACACGTTCACAACGTCGTGTTTCTAGGAAAGTAAAAAGGTAAACAGCTGTTAGGTTTGATAGAGAAAGAATATGGAACTGATGATAGATTTGGCTTTGGGGCAAGTGGTTTACGCTAAATCTAATTTTTCTCGAACTATTCCTTCATCCCTGAAGCCGACGAGTACAGCTGTTCCATTTTTGACAAAAAGGGGACGTTTGAGGAGCATTGCGTCGTGAGTGAATGCGTCAATCCACTGTTCATCAGTCCAGGTCTTAAAATCATCTCCTAAAGCACGGTAGGATTGACCCGAAGTATTTCGCATACAAGCAAAACCCAAAGACTTTACCCAGCTTTGAATCATCTCACGGGTAGGCGGAGTTTGTTTGGTGTTAATAAACTCATAGTCAATGTCGTTGTATTGAAGCCACGTGAAAGCTTTTTTGCAAGTGCCGCAGTTTGGAATGCCGTAGACTTGAATAGACATAAAAATTTTGCAACGATGTCTGATGAGCTAGCTAGTGCTTCATTGTGAAGTACCCCATCTTGCCTTCGGCTGAAGATGGGGCTTCCCAAATTCAACTAGCACAAGGACGGTCTTATTCGTCTCTTGGGTTTCCCGTCTCATCCGCCGTTGCCACGTTAGGAACTTACGTTGAAGTCGAGAACTGAATCTCGTGATGGTCTTACACAGCGTCCACAGGCAGCCGCCCATCTTCCATAGGCGGTTTGATTGTTTTACGTACATCCCTGTGTGGCTTCTCTTTTACCGCCTTATGTAGATGGGCGAACCAGTGACCGGAATCTTTCCCCCTTTCTCACGCTCTTAGACTTGGTAAGCATATTACTGCTACTATGACCGTTTGTTGTGAGCCGTGTGGGTGGGTCAGCAACCATTATAATGGTAGCACATCTATACTTTATTTACTACCATGTCACAGATTAGTTTGAGATTATCCCAACGAGAAAAAGAACATTTGCAAAAGTATTGTGAGTTGACCGAAAGAAATCAAACAGAGATATTGCGCGACTTGATAAGAAGATTGTCAATCAAAGGGGTGTTGAACCCCCTTGACTGACCTACTATCCATCCCCAAGAAAGCTGTCGCTGAGGGTGGGGAATTCCGCAGAATTAGTTAAAATCAAAGTAAACAAGAATGTCTAATTGGTAGAAAAAAAGCTAAATAAGGGTTATGACCTTAACTACCTATAAATGGACAATTAAACGTTATCACCAAGCAATAGAGGCAGGTATCTTTGATGACCAGCCCATTGAACTATTGCGTGGCGACTTGATTGTTATGCCCCCAGAACGAGAACCTCACGCCTACTACAATACAGAAGCAGCTGATTATCTTCGTACACTGCTCGGTGAACGGGTAAAAATCCGTGATGCCAAACCCATTACCTTACCCAACGATTCAGAACCGGCTCCCGATGTTGCAATTGTCAAACCTTTAGGTGAGGTTTACTTAGAACACCATCCTTACCCAGAAGATATCTTCTGGGTTATTGAATTCTCCAAAGCCACCCTGAGCAAAGATTTAGGTGAAAAAAAAGACATCTATGCTGAGGCTGGTATTGTTGAATACTGGGTTGTCAACCTGAAGACTCCGCAGTTAAAAGTATTTCGTGACCTAAAAAACCGGGAATACAAAACCGAACTGACACTAACCACAGGTACTATTTCACCCCTAGCCTTTCCTGATGTATCTGTCCGAGTTGAGCGCCTTATAAGTAAGATGTAGTGCAGCGCATAATTGAAAGGAAGAAAGTACCAAACACCTACCAAATTGGCGTAATTGCAATTAAAATTCGCCGTGGACTTACAGCTTGATGCTCGACAGAGGTTGCCCAAAGACAAACCACATCAGCGCATAGGTGGCATAGTCGAAAATAGAACTAATCGGGCCGATAAAAATCATAAATCGCCGGATATTAGCAATTTCCCACTTCGGTGGCTTGATTAGAGCTTCTCGATCCACATCGAGGAAGGATTGATTATTGTAAAGACGGCGATTTATCGCGTCTCTTGCCTTAACCGAACAGTATTGATTACACTTCGTTTCATTCGCAATGACATAGTGTGAATTATTTAAGCTGTTCTACTTATAGCGTTTCCCGGTCTGGTCAGATACAAGAACCCCACCCCCAACCCCCTCCCCGCCAGCGAGGAGGGGGCTATGATGTACCTCATTTGATTAGGAAAAGCTATAGTATTTTTTCACAATTCAAATCGGATTCCTGTATTAGTTAAATATACTATGTATTGAAAAACCACCTTTTTTGGGAATACTGCTGAGAAAGCGTTCTCGAATTGAATCTAATTTATAGTTACAAATTAAACTTAATATGCTAAGTAAAACTGGTACAATAACTATGTTTATAGGGAGATTAATGACGATTAGTAACAACGCTAAAATGGTCAATACTAGGGTCGAATTTTGACAGAAATTTTTAACTTTATCTATCAAAACTAAAGATTGCCGACAACTAGGGCAATGTTTAGTATGTCTGTGCCAGATATCGTATAATTCTTCATCACTTAATTCTTTAAAAGGTACTTCTGCTACTCCCTGCCATGCAGGTTTACCACCAGCAAATTCATCTAACCATTTGCGAAAAGTAACGATGCCAATGTCAGCTATTGAAGGCAGAAAATATGACTTTTGCCAAGGTTTATCGATCGCAGATTCGTTAACAGCTTGGGAGTGCATCATTGATAAATCTTGGTTACTCAATTTATAACTAGATGAATGTTTTAACCCAGTTTGTAAATAGTTGGGCAGAAGCTCAAACCAAAAGTTACGTTTTTGGGGAAGGCTATCAGCAACAAACTTACCAATTTGCCTACAATAACCTGATTTCGTGGGTACAAAATATAGCTGAAATAAAGCATATTTACCGTTAGAATATTTATAGATTGTTGTATTAGAACAGGGCGGACTGAACTTCCGAGTCGCATCCATATCTTTGTTAAAAATATTGTAACCAGAATGCTTTAAAGTAAAACCATCTTCGGCAGATATTTCTCCTAATACTTCAAAATTTTGTATGGGGATAGCTCGTTCCGGGGAAAATCCAGCAATTCCTTCATGCAAGAATTGGGCGTGAGAAGGGTCAAAACTACTTTCAACAGAGACAGTGTAACCAACAGGAACTTCTGACATAAACCAATCACTCAACGAGCTATCAAGTTTAGATTCTGGCATCAGGGCAGGTTGCTTTGAAGTGCTATCTTCAAAAGCGGTAGGACTATTATCTGCCCAGATCCATAGTAATTCTTGTAGCACTTGAGTTGGGTATATTGTTACTTGCGATCGCTCACTATTACAAGCAGCTTTTAAAGCCTTTTCATCACTTAACATGGGAATATTTGTACATTTTCCTGCCTCATCAAAAGCCCAACCATGATGACGGCACATTAGGTTTCCATTTTCATTGATACTTCCTAAAGATAGCTGTGCCAACTTATGGGGGCAAGTATCATCCATTACTACCCATTTTTGATGTTTGTCTCTCCAGATTACCAGCTTTTTTCCAAGCAAAGTGATGGGGGTCGGATGAGAAGGTTCCAGATAACCGACGGGAGTTATTGGATACCACTGTTTAGTCCAGGAGAAGTTATTTACCATCAAATTAACTCATCTATTCAACTTTTTTAATTAGGGTTGCGATCGCTCACCCCTAAACCATAACTGATACTAAAAAGGATTAGCCTCGATCGTCACTTCTGGCAATGGAATAAACTCTGTTTCATCTGATACCCTAGCAAAGCGGCAATCCCGCCAATCGGCTTTTGCTTCCTCTATCCGCTCTAGTCGGCTAGAAACAAAATTCCACCATTTGTAGCGTGTACCTAATGGTTCACCACCAATAACAATACATCGAGCAGCAGCAGCAGCAGAAACCCTGATTTCATCCACTGGCTCTAGGATGGCAAGGTGATATGGCTCTAACGGTTGCTCATTAATGCTCAAACCTTCCGTGACACTGTATACTGCCCTCTCTGAATAACCTGTGGGGATAGGAAAGTGAGCATTGGCAGATAGCATTACATCTAAATAGAGAATAGGTGAGAAAACTTTGACAGGTGAGGTGTAGCCAAGTGCTTCTCCGGCGATGAGTTTAATTATCGCGCCATTCTCTTGCCAGGTAGGAAGGCTTTCCGCAGAATAGTGAGTAAAGCTTGGATCGATTTCTTCATATTCTACAGGCAAGGCGACCCAAGTTTGAATGCCATGAATGGTAGCGTCATTTTGACGAGCGATATCAGGCGATCGCTCTGAATGTACAATCCCTTTTCCCGCCGTCATCCAGTTTACAGCACCGGGTCGAATTTCCTTTACAGTGCCTAAACTATCGCGGTGCATTAAAGCACCATCAAATAAGTAAGTGACGGTGGCGAGATTGATATGAGGATGTGGTCGGACATCGATGCCTTTATTGGGTGGCAAAACAGAGGGGCCAAGATGATCGAAGAAGATAAACGGCCCAACCATTTGACGATGAGGATATGGCAAACTACGGCGAGCAACAAACCCACCCAAATCTTTAACTTCAGGTTCAATCAGTTGAAGTATTGCCATAAGTGATGGGGGTAATTGGTAAATGCTGGAATTAGAGTGTTCCAAAAAATAAATGATCCAAAACCCGTCATTGCGAGCGAAGCAATCACAGCCCTTGAGATTACTTCGCTTCTCTACGAGACGCTTCGCGATCGCTCGCAATGACAATTGGGCATTTTTTTACTTGGAGTACTCTTATTATAATTCAATACGGTTCAGTCAAGTGCCTCTGCGGTTTAAAAGCGATTTATTGAACCACAGAGGCGCAGAGAACACAGAGGAAAGAGGAATTATTGTCCGAACATTTTATCCGCCCTGAAAGGGGTACGTTCCATTGGCAATGACATTGTGTAATTAAACAATTTCGTAGTTGACTAGGATTTTGGTTTATAAGTTGAAGCAACGTGCAATTCTTTCAACTGTTTCGCATCTACAGAAGAAGGTGCATCTGTTAACAAACAACGCGCTTGTTGTGTCTTCGGAAAAGCAATGACATCTCGAATGGATTCTTCGCCGGCTAGCAACATCACTAAACGATCTAAACCGTAGGCAATGCCACCATGCGGTGGTGTACCATATTCAAATGCTTCTAAGAGAAAGCCAAATTTACTTTGTGCTTCTTCAGGAGATAAACCGATCGCTTCAAACACCTGCTGTTGAATTTCTCGCTGATAAATCCGCAGACTTCCGCCGCCAACTTCTACGCCGTTGAGTATCAAGTCGTAAGCTTGGGCGCGTGCTGTCTTTAAGTCGCTCAAATCATCAGGATGGGGTGCTGTAAACGGGTGATGTAGTGCTTCTAAACGTTTTTCGTCAGCATTCCACTCGAACATGGGAAAGTCTGTAATCCACAGCAAGTTGATTTTTTCTGGATCGATTAAATCAAATTCTTTAGCGATCGCTTGCCGTAATCTATCTAATGTTTTATTAACTGTAGCAGCTTCCCCTGCCCCAAACAACAACAAATGTCCCGCTTTTGCACCTGTACGGCGGAGAATTTCTTGTTTTTGTTCAACGCTGAGGTTGTCTTTAATCGCGCCAATGGTGTCAATTTCGCCATCATCCCTAACGCGGATATAAGCTAAACCTCTAGCACCGGCTTCGCTGGCTTCTTTGAATAAATCGCCACCTGGTTTAATGCGGACGTTAGAAATTACATCGTTACCGTTAGGAATGGGCAGGATTTTGACGATACCACCATTGGTAACAGTGTCTCGAAAGACTTTGAAACCAGACTCTTTGCCAATATCTGAGACATCAACTAATTCCAAACCATAGCGGGTATCTGGTTTATCACTTCCGTAGCGTTCCATCCCTTCAGCGTAAGTGAGGCGGGGGAAAGGGCGCTGTAACTCAATGCCTTTAACGGTTTTGAAGATATGGCAAACTAAGTTCTCATTCAGTTCGATAATTTCTTCTTGAGACATGAAACTCATTTCCATGTCCAATTGAGTAAATTCTGGTTGTCTGTCGGCGCGTAAATCCTCGTCACGAAAGCAACGGGCAATCTGATAATATCTGTCTAAACCGGATACCATCAGCAATTGTTTAAATAGCTGGGGTGATTGCGGCAAAGCATACCACTCACCAGGATTGACGCGACTAGGTAGAACATAATCCCGCGCTCCTTCTGGGGTAGAACGGGTAAGGATTGGGGTTTCGACTTCAATAAAACCTTCCAAATCTTCCAGATAACGCCGCATAGCTTTAACAATTTGATGACGCAGTTGCAAATTTTGCGCCATGCGTTCGCGTCGCAAATCCAAATAACGATATTTCAGCCGCAAGTCTTCCCGTACTGTCTCGGTGTCAGCTACAGAAACTTGAAAAGGTAACTGTTTGCGGACAGCATTGAGGAGTTGAATTTTATCAGCGTAGATTTCTACCTCGCCTGTGGGGATGCGGGGATTGAGAGATTCTTCGGGACGGTGCGTTACCCTACCAGTGATTTCGACAACATATTCATTTCGCAGGGCGTTGGCATATTCGTAGGAATCTGGGGTGCGTTGCGGATCGCTGACGATTTGGACAATTCCAGAGCGATCGCGTAAATCTAAAAATATCACACCACCGTGATCGCGGCGACGGTCTACCCATCCGTAAAAGGTAACAGTTTCTCCAATATGTTCTTTTCGGAGTTCGCCGCAATAATGAGTTCGCATAAGTCTTAGTTATTGTTTCCGGGCTAGATTGGGAAGAAAATGTCAAAGCCTTCCCATTATCTAGCATCAATAGTAATTGTAGTAGTTCTAGTGCAATAAAAAATTGAATAATCTCACACTATATATAGAGGAGTCCATGAGACAGGAAGGGTAAGTTTTACCTATTTTTACAATAGTTCCCGGAATTCATCATGGACGATCTCACAGTCACGGAGTATCTGCGCTAACAAACCAGAACCAATTGTTTCACCAAAATGCACTGGAACAAAGCTTCGACGACCATCACTGTGTATCAAAAAATGGTGACTCTCTCGGATTATTGCTACCTCAAAACCTGCTTTTTTTAACGCTGTAATTACTCATACTTGAGAGGAGAAGTTACAAACCGAGACGACGCACCCACACACAGGTCATAAAGTAGCGTATCGTCGTTGTATAGAATTGCAGGTGCGCGAATATATTGCTTGTTTGACTGGTGAGGTTGAAGTCTATCGTCCAATGACTTGGAAACTGTAGCCTAGTATACCATTTGTGGGATAGACATAATGCCTGAAACCCTTATTCTCTCGTTCTATCCCACAAATCGCTCTCTATATATGGGTTTGATGCCTCTCAACGATCAGTTTATTGACAAGAATTATCAATTATTCGGCGGAAAATTTGCATCCCACAAAAAAGTGCTGTAGACTTAGCACTGGGTAAGGCTTTCAGCGACTACCCTTTAAACTTCTTCGGAAGTTGAACTAATGGAAACGTGCTTGAATTTTTCAAGAAGTAGGTCTTGGCAGTAGCACTTTAAACTTCTTCGGAAGTTGAACTAATGGAAACCTTCTGGATATTCCTGCCAGGCAGTGTAGCCATTGCTTTAAACTTCTTCGGAAGTTGAACTAATGGAAACAATTATTTCCTGCTTTTTTCTCTTCTTCAATCTCAAAAACTTTAAACTTCTTCGGAAGTTGAACTAATGGAAACTCGTCTACCAGAGAATCTATATTCTCTGTAACTACCGCTTTAAACTTCTTCGGAAGTTGAACTAATGGAAACCCATTTTTAAAATAAGGGTGAGACGAAAGCGTAAAACAGCTTTAAACTTCTTCGGAAGTTGAACTAATGGAAACCTGCGCTGTTTCCAGCTCTTTGGAAAGCCCCAAGCTGCTTTAAACTTCTTCGGAAGTTGAACTAATGGAAACCAGTTTTAACAAAGTTTTTTCGGTGTCGCTTTGTGATTTCTTTAAACTTCTTCGGAAGTTGAACTAATGGAAACCCGAAGGTGGTTAGTGTAAAAAGACTGAGAGGATATTTTAAAAGTAGTTAGCTGTGACTTTAATCGAATTATTACCCCCCTTAATCCCCCCGATGTAAAGGTGGGAAACCGGAAAATCTTGTTCCCTCCCCAATACATACGGGGAGGGTTAGGGTGGGGTAAACCTTGGTTAATCAGCTATTTCAGACTTGTGTGTACACCGTAGCCTTTATAAGAGGAGGTTAGGGTGGGGTAAAAAAATATTTGATACCGAGAAGAGGACTTTTCAAACATCCTCTAAACAAAGTTCAATTTTATAAACTTTACTACTCTTAGTAAGTAATAGTATAAGGTAGAGCGCTCCCATAAGTTCTGAAGTTGCTCGCGTTATGAGATAGACCGCTATAGTTGCAATATTGATAAAAATTTCACCAAATCCGAAATATTGCAGAGTACAGTTGTATAAAATCTCATTAAAAACTTCTTGCTGACGCAATTATGCCGCCAGACTACTCCGGTCAAAATCTCCGAGGTCGCTCTTTTAAAGGTCAAAACCTGACTGGGGGAAACTTTAGCAAGGCAGATATTAGAGGAGCAAACTTTACCAACGCGATTCTTAAAGATGCTGACTTCACAGGTGCTAAGGCTGGACTACAGCGATGTTGGACTATTGGGTTGCTTATAGCCTCATGGCTGCTATCGGGAATATCAGGGTTTTTCTCAATCTTAGTTGGTCTATTGGTCGCATCTATTTTTGATATCAAAAGCACTCCAAGCTTCATTATCGGGATAGTTCCCCTAATTGTGATACTGGTTTTTTTTATTATTACCATTCGTAAGAGTCTAGCAGCCGGAGCCGGAGCCGTAGCCGTAGCCGCAGCCGTAGCCGTAGCCGTAGTCGGAGCCGTAGCCGTAGCCGGAGCCGTAGCCGTAGCCGGAACCGTAGCCATAGCCGTAGCCGGAGCCGTAGCCGTAGCCGGAGCCGCAGCCGCAGCCGCAGCAGGAGCCGGAGCCGTAGCCGCAGCCGTAGCCGCAGCCGTAGCTGGAGCCGCAGCCGGAGCCGCAGCCGTAGCTGGAGCCGTAGCCGGAGCCGCAGCCGGAGCCGTAGCCGTAGCTAGAGCCTTCACTGTAGCCGGAGCCGGAGCCGTAGCCGGAGCCGCAGCCTTTACATTATTTAGCGCTTACATTAGCTGGCGTAGTTTAATGGGAGATGAAAAAGATGCTTGGATTCGCTCATTTGCTCTCGCCTTTGCTGCGACAGGTGGAACTAGCTTCCGCAATGCCGATTTAACCGATGCTGATTTTACTGGTGCAGCCCTGAAAAACACAGATTTTAGAAAAGCAAACCTAACACGCACCCGTTTTTATGAAGCAAAAAAACTTGACTTTGCCAGAGTTGACGACACCATATTAACTAAATTAGCTGTTCTAAAATTACTCGTCACTGGTAATGGTCAAGGAAAATCTTATACTCGTGCAAACCTGAAAGGCGCTAACCTGATAGGTGCAGATTTAAAAGAAGCGAATCTAAAAGACGCTAATATTACAGAAGCCACCTTCCAAGGTGCTTGTTTAGAGCGGGCAAACCTAACTTTAGCTCAAGCTGTAGGTACTAACTTCACCAGCGCTCAAATGACAGGTGCTTGTGTCGAAGCGTGGAATATTGAAAGTACAACCAAATTAGATAATATAGATTGTCGCTTTATCTATCTTCTCGAACATCCAAAGCCTGAAACTGACGACCGCGAACGCCGTCCTAGTAGTGGTGAGTTTCAACCAAGAGAATTTAGCAAGCTATTTGAAGAAGTTTTAAATACTGTTGATTTAATTTTCCGCGACGGTATCGACTGGAAAGCTTTTGTTAACGCCTTCCAAACAGTACAAAATCAAAATGAAGACACAGAATTAGCTCTACAGAGTATTGAAAATAAAGGTGATGGCGTAGTAGTTGTTAAAGTTGGTGTACCTGATGGTGCTGATAAAGAAAAGATTCATAGTGATTTTACACAAAGTTATCAGCTGGCATTGCAAGCTGTAGAAGAAAAATATAAAGCACAATTACAGGCTAAAGATGAGCAAATAGTTGTTTATCGCCAACAAAGTGGAGAGATGGCAGAGATTGTAAAATTATTAGCGAATAAGCCGATTAATGTTCAAGTTGACAACAAAGTAGAGAATAAAAATATGACTAATAGCAATGATTCCAGCCGCAAAATTGAAATTGGTAGTGTTGGCAGAGACTTTAATGCTAGTGGACAAGCTTTAAATTTAGGTGATATTAGCGGTACGGTAACAAATACCATCAACGAGTTACCAGCGTCTCCCGAACCAGATAAACCGGGAATTAAGGAATTGTTGACGCAATTACAAGCAGCAATTGAGGCTGATACAAATTTATCTAAAGAAGATAAAGCTGAGGCATTAGAACAAGTGAAAGCTTTAGCAGAAGCGGGGAAAAGTTCTCAAGAGGGGGCGATGCAAAAGGCGGCGAAAACGGCTATAAAGATTTTAAAAGGGACAATTTCTAGTTTACCCAGTGCCACAAAGTTGGTTGAACAATGCAGTAATCTGTTGCCGTTAATTTCAACTTTTTTGGGTTTAGGGTAGCGTGTCAAGATTTATCGCGTAACCCCTGACATACCTCACCCTGGTTATGCTATGCAAAACCTGTCCCTTTCCTTACTAAGGCTACGGTGTACACACATCTCTGTAGAAACCCAAAATCGTTTGAGATCCCCCTAAATCCCCCTTAAAAAGGGGGACTTTAAGAGACTTTTGCCCCCCTTTTTAAGGGGGGTTGGGGGGATCAAAAGCCTATGAGGCCACTCTCAAAGACTTGTGTGTACACCGTAGCCTTACTAAGGAGAGGGATGTCCGATAAGACAGGATGAGGTTTTTCTTTTGTTTTAGGTAATTCGATGACTTGTGTCTACACGGCGCAGGTAGGTTTGGCTTGTGTAGACGCGGTTTTTAACCGCCCTTTTATCTGCGATGTCTGCGGCGGGCTACGCCTACGCTTTAAGAGTAAGGTAAAATTATAAATAAAAATATTAAGAATCTTAAACAAACTAACCAATGTCCAGCATACCTCTTGACAAAAGTAACTCTCGTGTTGTTGTTATCGGTGCCGGTATAGGTGGACTGACTGCCGGAGCATTATTAACTCATAGAGGTTACAGCGTCTTAATTTTAGATCAAGCTCTCGTACCAGGAGGTTGTGCTTCGACGTTTAAACGCCAGGGATTTACCTTTGATGTGGGAGCAACTCAGGTGGCAGGGTTGGAACCAGGGGGAATTCACCACCGCATTTTCTCAGAATTGTCAATAGATTTACCAGCAGCAACGCCTTGCGATCCTGCTTGTGCAGTATATTTACCTGGAGAAACCACCCCGATTAATGTCTGGCGCGACCAAGAGAAATGGCAAGAGGAACGACAAAAACAGTTTCCTGGTAGCGAACCGTTTTGGCAATTGATGGCAACTTTGTTTAATGCCAGTTGGGAATTTCAAGGACGCGACCCAGTGCTACCACCCCGTAATTTATGGGATTTGTGGCAGCTAACGCAAGCGGTGCGTTCCAGTACATTAATTACCGTACCCTTCACTTTGTTTACGGTAGGAGATGCTTTACGGTTATGTGGACTGGGCAATGACCAGCGATTGAGGACTTTTTTAGATTTGCAACTAAAGCTATACTCCCAGGTGGATGCAGAGAATACAGCGTTACTTTATGCCGCCACAGCGTTGAGTGTATCCCAACTGCCCCAAGGATTGTTTCACCTCCAGGGAAGTATGCAAGTATTAAGCGATCGCTTGGTACAATCCTTAGAAAGAGATGGCGGCAAATTATTGATGCGCCACACTGTAGAACAAATCAAAGTAGAAAACGGTAAAGCTACTGCTGTTGTCATTAGAAATCAGAAAACAGGCGAAGTCTGGATAGAAGCCGCCGACCACATAGTTAGCAACGTCACCGTGCAAAACCTGGTGCAGTTATTGGGAGAACAAGCACCATCTGGATATAAAAACCGGGTGGAAAAACTACCCCAAGCATCGGGTGCGTTTGTGGTGTATTTGGGTGTAGATGCTAGCGCGATTCCAGTTGGGTGTCCTCCCCACCTGCAATTTTTGTATGATGCTGATGGCCCCATTGGCGAGAATAATTCCCTATTTGTTTCCGTTAGTCATCCTGGAGACGGTCGCGCACCGCAGGGGAAAGCGACAATTATCGCTTCTTCATTTGTCGATCCTGCACAGTGGTGGCAGACTGAAGATTATGAACGACTAAAAGAAAAGTTTACCCAAGAAGCGATCGCTCGTCTTGCCCAATATTTCTATCTCAAACCAGAAACGATTATTTATCAAGAAGCTGCAACACCGCGCACCTTTGCCCATTTCACAGGGCGCGATCGCGGTATAGTTGGCGGTATTGGTCAACGAATTCCCACCTTTGGCCCCTTTGGATTCGCCAATCGGACACCAATTCAGCATTTGTGGTTAGTTGGTGACTCCACCCATCCCGGCGAAGGTACTGCTGGTGTGAGTTATTCGGCGCTGACAGTAGTCAGACAAATTGAAGCCCAAATGTAGTATTTTGTCAAGTTACTTTTGAGGGTTTGTAGTATAGCTTTTCCTAATCAAATGAGGTAAATCATAGCCCCCTCCTCGCTTGCGGGGAGGGGGTTGGGGGTGGGGTTCTTCTACCTCATTCAACTCAGAACCGCTATAAGCACTTTAGTGCTGAGAAAATAAGGACTAAAGTCCTTACTACGAACTTGCAGAAATTTTATTAAATGCTATAAATCATACTTGTAACCGATGGCAAACAGGACACAAAACTGATGAAATAAGGTTAGTGTTGCCAATCTGGAGTAATGACAGACAGAGTTTTAATTCTTGGTGGACGGGGGCGGATTGGTAGCAGTGTTGCTCAGGATCTAGCTACCCATACGCAAGCTCAAATTACGATTACTGGACGTTCTGCGGAATTTGGCAAGGCTGTTAGCTTGTCTTCAGGCGGACAAGTGCAGTTTTTGGTATTGGACTTAGCAGAAGTTGACAAATTGCGAGATGCGATCGCAAACTCTAACTTAGTTATCCACTGTGCTGGGCCATTTCACTATCGAGATACTAATGTTCTGGAAACCTGTATTTCTCAAGGCGTGAATTATATAGATGTGAGCGACCATCGTTCTTATACCAGTAAAGCTCTGAATTATCATGAAAAAGCTGCTGCGGCTGGAGTAACAGCAATTATTAATACTGGGATTTTTCCTGGTATTTCTAATAGCATGGTGCGTCAAGGTGTTGAACAATTTGATAAACCAGAAAAAATCCATTTAAGTTATTTAGTTTCTGGTTCTGGTGGTGCTGGCATTACAGTCATGCGGACAACTTTTTTGGGGTTGCAGTATCCTTTTGAAGCTTGGATAGATGGAAAATGGGAAATAATTAAGCCTTATAGTGAAAGAGAAATAGTTGAGTTTCCACCTCCATATCAACGTAGCGGAGTTTACTGGTTTGATATGCCAGAAACCTTTACACTACCCAAAGCTTTCCCATCAGTAAAAACTGTAATTACTAAGTTTGGCTCTATTCCCGATTTTTATAATCACCTAACTTGGATTGCGGCACACGTTTTTCCCAAGTGGTTAATGCAGCGTCGTTACATGATTGAATTCCTATCTCATGTCAGCCATTCTATGACAGATGTCACTAATAACTTTAGTGGAATTGGGGTAGCAGTTCGTTCAGAAGTTACAGGACAAAAAAATGGTGAACCCGCCGTTTATTGTTCAACTGTAGTGCATGAAAATACAGCGATAGCTTCAGGTTGTGGCACAGGTGGTATTGCCCAATTATTGCTAGAAGGTAAACTCAATAAACCCGGTGTTTTTCCTGTGGAAGAAGCACTTCCAACAAATTTATTTGAAGAGGTAATGCAAAGCCGAGGAATTAAAATTACTCATAGTTGGCTATAAGGAGTTTCCAACAAATCAATTATCCAATCTTATGGGGTGGGTAACATAAACGTCTTTGTCTATGGGTAAACACGACAATTTGATTGTTACACTAGATCCTAAAAGTTCAGATAAGATTAACTGAACTATAGGTAAAAATTAATATACCCTGCGGTAGAAGGAAGAACTGTACCTAAACACTTACGATGCCTGTTGAGTCTTAAATATTGAATGTATTTATACATAAACAAGGCTCATAACAAAAAAACTAGGAGGGTTTTTCCATGCAAAACATTCTATTAACTTTAAAGCAAGCTTTACGTTCAAGCTTTTTGGTTGTTGTACTGATGGTTTCTATCAGTTTGTCAGGTTCGTTTATTTTCGTTCAGCAAGCTAGTTATGCAACTACACTTGAGGAATTGAAGCTAGTACCTCCAGAGTATAAACCAAATTCTGAAGAAAAAATTAATCGTGCTAACGAATATGATCCAGGTGTTGGCGTTGAAGAAGAAGAAAGACAAGAAGCTTATGAGCAAGCAATAAAAGATTCCAAAAACCTTAAAACTATAGAGAAGACTTACGAAAGAAATTTAAAGGCTGAGAAAGAACAAAATCCCCCAGAAAGTTTTGGTGAGAAGGCAAAGGAAGTTATTGAAAAAGTGACAGGTAAATAGGAAATATCGACCTAACCTCCAACCCTTCCCTTGTAGGGAAGGGGAGCATAATTCAAAATCTCTCTGCTTTCAAAAGTGAGTATTTTTTATGAAGCTGCATAGAATTCGATCCCCCCTAGTACCGCAGGGCGGAATTAAAAATTAAAAATTAAAAACGAATACAGCATGAGGGTTTCATTGATTTGGAATGGGTGGTTTATTTCCGCCGCACTGTACTAGCCCACGCCAGTCGCTCCACTTGGGGAGACCCAAAGACCGCGCTGGCTCCCCTTAATAAGGCTACGGTGTACACACAAGTCTTTGAGAGTGGCCTCATAGGCTTTTGATCCCCCCAACCCCCCTTTTTAAGGGGGGCAAAAGTCTCTTAAAGTCCCCCTTTTTAAGGGGGATTTAGGGGGATCAAGATGTGTACAACTCCACATTAAATTGGTATTAACTCTATTGATTGCACCAGATTTAAAAAATCTATACTTTTATTCAAATTCATCAATTGTATCGGGAGAAGTCGCTTTCTTTCGATTAGCAAAATTGCGCTCATACCACTTCATTAAGGGAGTTGCACTAATGCCATGCACAATCACCGAAGCGACAATAGTAGTGTAAGTTATCCAAGCAATTTGTTCGGCTGCTTCACCTTTTAAGCCATTACCAAAAGCATAGGCAAGATAATATAAAGAGCCGACACCACGAATACCAAACCATCCAAATAACCAACGAGTTCCGGGATGAAAGGTTCGGCGGTGTGAGTCTAGAGGACGTTTACCTATTGTGCTAATCCAAACTCCTACAGGTCTGACGATCAAGAATAATAAAATTATCACCAATAACGATTGCGTAGCATAATTGAGGATTGGTTGCAATAATAATATTGAACCTAATAATAAAATTGTTCCAACTTCCAGCAGCTTTTCAACTTGTTCAACAAATTCTAATTGTGCTAGCGCTTTTTCAGAATTTCTGTAACTTCGTTGGACAACTAATCCAGCAACGAATACCGCCAGAAATCCATAGCCATTCACCATTTCGGTTAAAGTATAAGTTAGCAAAATTGTGCTGATTGCAATAAAATCTTCCATTAACTTATCAGCAGGACGGCGTTCTTGGATTCTTTTCTCAATCCAAACTATAGATTTAGCAACCACAATTCCCATAATAATACCAACTGCGATCGCCCAAATTAAATCAACTGCAATCCACTGTTGAAACCAGTTACCCCAGTGGTCATCTTCTAATGCATGAATACCGAAATAAACGAAAGGAAAAGCTAAAGCGTCATTTAATCCACCTTCAGAAGTTAAACCAAATCTCAACTCATCTTGATCTTTCGTATCGGTAAGTTGTACTTCTGATGCTAATACTGGATCGGTAGGTGCAAGAATTGCTCCTAATAAAATCGCTTCTCCCCAATTCATCCCTAAAAACAATTTACCCACAGCAGCCAGAGCAAAAATTGAAATTGGCATCAAAAATCCAATCAATCGCACTGTAATATCCCAAACCCCCAGCCTTAGAGGACGAACAATTTTTAAGCCGCAGCTAAACACAGAAATAATTACTACAAGTTCTGTTATTCTCTCCAGCAATCCGGCGTTGAAAACTTCATCCCGACGTAATTGAATCAGCCCTAAGCCATAAGGCCCCAGAAAAATACCAACTATTAAGTAGATAATGGCAAAAGAAAGAGGTAAGCGAGTAATCCAACCTGACCCTAATGTTACTATCAACAAAATTAGACCAATTACAAATAGGTCAATAAGATAGATGTCTACCATATAGCAATTTATATAAAAATTAAGTGTTGTCTTGTAATTTTAATTGCAATAGCTTGATGTTATAAATTACCTATGGGCTGATTTTGTAAAATTGATAATTAGGTATTTAGATTAATGACAAAGCTTGTGAGGAATTTTAATTTATTAATTCTTTTTTGAGAATGCCTGTATGCCAAGTACACCGTGTTTTCCGATTCTTTACACCACTAATTTCTAGAGTCTAATAGAAAGTACTTTACCTGATGAGATCATCCTATACAAGTGCCCAATATTACTAAAAAAGACTGTAAGTTGCATAGTGGAGTGAATTTGAGAGTAACTCCTAACTTCTACGGATGTACTACCGCAAATTTTTACTGCCAGGTGATACTATATTTTGCACAAAGCGATCGCGTCCGGCTTCCTTTGCTTGATACAATGCCCGATCTGCGGCGGCAATCATTTCTTCCAAGTCAGAATTCGGTTGAGGAATTTCTGTCGTAAATCCGACACTAATGGTTACATGAGGACAAACTTGAGAATTTTCATGAGGAATTGCTAATGTGCGAACAGCATGGCAAATTTTCTCGGCAACACAAGTCGCCCCCTCGGTATCTGTGTTAGGTAAAATCACAGCAAATTCTTCCCCACCATAACGGGCAACTAAGTCACTGGGACGTTTAATAATATCTTTGATGGCTTGAGCAATTTTCTGAAGACAGCGATCGCCTACCCGATGCCCATAAGTATCGTTATATAATTTGAAGAAATCAACGTCGCAAAGAATCAAAGAAAGGGGCCGTTGCTCCCGTTTTAGACGCTGCCACTCTTGATTAAAATACTCTTCAAACCGTCGGCGGTTAGCTACTTGAGTTAATCCATCGATAGTAACTAATCGCTGCAATTCCAGATTAACGGTTTCCAGTTTTTGCTGTAACTGAGATTGTTGAATTAAGCGTTTTACCCTTTGTCGCAATACTGGCCAGTGAATCGGTTTAGTAACATAGTCCATTGCCCCCACCGCAAAGGCACGGTCAACTGACTCTTGATCCTCAAGTCCTGTAATCATTAAAACTGGAGTATGCTTGCTAAAATCAAGAAGCTCCAACTGAGTGCAACACTCGAACCCATCCATATCCGGCATGATGGCATCAAGGAGTATTATATCAGGGTGCAGTTGGTTAAAAGCTTTTATTGCCTCTATGCCATTTTGAGCTTCCGCTATTTGATAGCCTTCTCGCTCCAAGAAATTCCGCAGGATCATGCGGATAAAAGGTTCATCATCAACAATTAGAACTAAAGATTGGCTTTCTTGAGCAATGGCTTTCATTATGCTTCCTTCACAAGTTCTTTTTCTAAGTCTGTTTTAACTCGTTCATATTCCTGGTATAGTTGTGTAAGTAATTCTAGGTTGTTTTCTAATTTACTGTTGTCTCCCTGTGCTTCAAACACCTTGCAAAGCTGCGCCAGGGCCATAGCTCCAACTGAGGCACTGCTAGACTTGAGTTGATGAGCTATCTTCCATACATTCTGGGCATCCCGATTGGCGATCGCTGTACTAATACCTTCCACCAGTTTCTTAGTCTCTGTAAGATAACACTCAATCAGTTCAGCAAATGCAACATTATCTCCCCTGACCATATCTCGCAAAGATTGGAGAATTTTAGGATCAATTTTGGCGCTTTTTAATGTCTGTTTTTGTCCTTCTTCTGGTATATCTTGTGAAGGTTGCAATTCTAAGCACATCACTTTACCTTCTTTGACTGTGGAAGTGAATTCAGGACTCCTTTGGGGTGGACATTTTCTGAGTGCCTGAGCTAACTCTTGCAGTTGAATGGGTTTGCTAAGGTAATCATCCATACCAGCAGCAAGATAGACTTCGCGATCGCCCCGCATTGCATTGGCAGTGATCGCAATGATATGGGGACGTAAACCAACTTCCCATTCTTGACAGATTCTCCTAGCTGTTTCTAACCCATCCATTTCGGGCATCTGGATATCCATCAACACTACGTCATAATACTGTTTTTGCAGAGTCTTCAGTACTTCTACGCCATTGGTGACGACATCAGCCGAATAACCCATTTTCTGTAGCATCAGTAAGGCAACTTTCTGATTAATAACTGTGTCCTCTGCCAGAAGAATCCGTAGTGGTAATTGATCGGCTAAATACCGATCGGCCAAGGGAAAATGAGAAATATTGGCTTGGATCGACTGATTTCCCAAAACACGGGTAAGAACATCGGAGAGTTGAGACTGTTTAATGGGTTTACTCAAAGAGGCAGTAAACTGGATATCATTAAAGTCAAAGGATGTTTCGAGTCTACTCAAAGAAGTCAGAATCACTAAAGGCAGATTTTGACAACCAGATTGCTGGCGAATTTGACGAGCTAAAGTTATGCCATCTATTTCCGGCATTTGCATATCTAAAATGACAATATCAAACTGCACTCCCTTGGCAAGTTGAGCTAAAGCTTCTTTAGCAGATTTGGCAGCATAAGTTTCCATTTTCCAAGACTCTGCTTGCAAACTGATAATTTTGCAAGTGGTCAGATTGTCATCCACAATCAACAGGCGCTTTCCCTCAAACTGCACTGGCCAATTGCTTGATTCAGATGGTTCTGGCAGAGTAGCCATTTGGGTAGTAATAGTGAAATAAAATGTTGAACCTTGGGAAGAGCCAACGTCGGGCAGTTTTCTTTCTACCTTCTTTGATAATAACTTTCTACTTTCCCATCTAGGGCTAGGATTGCCACCCACAAAACCTTGACTTTCTACCCAAAGAGTGCCACCCATCATCTTACTTAGTCGTTTGCTGATGACCAGTCCTAATCCTGTGCCGCCATATCGTCGAGTCATGGAGACATCAGCCTGAGTGAAGGGGTGAAATAACCGCTCCATCTTCTCTGGTGTAATGCCAATACCTGTATCTGCGATCGCAAATTGAATTTCGTAGAGAGTTTGCGACTCTTCTACAGGTATCGAGGATAGGGAAGAAGTTTCTCGATCCAAATTCCCCAGTTCAACAGAAAGTATTACTTCTCCATGTTCAGTAAACTTAATGGCATTGTTGAGGAGATTCATCAAGACTTGGCGCAGACGTGTCATATCGCCGACGATCTGGGTAGGAACTTGCGGATGGATTAGGTAAGCTAGCTCAATATCCTTTTGGGCAGCTTTCGCGGCTAATAGCGAAATAGCCTGTTCTACACAAGCCCTTAAATCAAAAGGCTGTTCTTCTAATTCCAACTTTCCCGACTCAATTTTGGAAAAATCTAGAATGTCGTTAATGATAGTAAGCAAAGCATCTCCGCTACTGCGAACTGTTTCCACAAAGTCTTGCTGTTGAGGTGTGAGGTCAGTATCCAGCAGCAGATCGGTCATGCCAATAACAGCATTCATCGGAGTCCGAATTTCGTGGCTCATCATCGCCAAAAATTCACTTTTTGCCCGATTTGCAGCTTCCGCCTGACGTTTTGCCCGTTCCAAGGCAAAATTTTTCAAGGTAAGTTCTTCCCGTTGACGCTTTTCTTGCTCCAGTAAGTGAGCGTGTGCTAGAGCAATACCCAGTTGAGCCGCCACTGCTTCTAGTAATTCGATTTCGTCTGATGTCCACTGGCGAAAATAGCTGTACTGATGTAAGCCGATCGCCCCATTGGGTTCTCCTTGATAGGAGGTGCGAATTGACAGCATCGACTTCAGCCCAATTTCTCGGCAAATCGGTTCAACTGCGTAGAGTAAAGGATCGGCGTACACATCTGGGGAAGCGATCGCACTTTCTTGTGCCATCATCCGCTCTACGTGGGGATTGTTCGTCATCGGAACTTCCAATTTCAAGACGGAGCAATAACTGGGAAGTGTATTATACTCTGCTACCAAAGGAATTTGGGGAGTGGGGTAGCTAATGAAAGAATGGATCAGACAGCGATCAACTTTAAATGCTTGTCCAATTTGGGTAGCAGCCGTCTCAAATATTTTGCTGCTATCAAGACTTTGACGAATTTCCTGAGTAATTTGTTCAAGTAGTAGGGTGCGATGCAATTGCCGTTGCAGTGCTTCTTTAGCTCGTTTGTTTTCGGTAATGTCGTGATTAATACCAACAGTGGCAACAGTTTCCCCCTGTTCATCCTGTAAGGAAATTACGGTTGTTTCGCAAATTCTCTCGCTACCATCTTTGCGAATAAAGTTTATTTCCCCTGACCAGCGTCCTTGCTGCTTGATTCTTTCAAAAATTTTGGCATTTAATGTTGCGGCTACTTCTGGTTTATGCAAAATCCTGGGATGTTTAGCCAAAATCTCGGACTTGGTATAGCCAAACATCGCTTCAGCCGCAGGATTCCAGTCAATAATATTTCCGGTTAAATCTGTGATAATTACGCCATCATGCATATTTTCAAAGGTGAGAGCTTGCCGATGCAGACTAGCTTCAGCTTGCTTGCGTAAACGAAGCTCGTTGTAGACATCGCTAATATCTCTCTGAATGCCAATAAAATGGCTTAACTTCCCATTTTCGTCATGAATAGGAGAAATACTCAATTCATTCCAAAATAAGATACCATCTTTGCGATAGTTGCGGAGAATAACTTTACAACTTCTTCCAGCTTGAATACATAAACGTAGTTCATTGAGTGCTGATTGCTGTATATCTGCACGTTGCAAGAATCGACAGTTTTGCCCAATTACTTCATTGGCACTGTAGCCTGTTATTTGCTCAAATGCAGCGTTAACGTAAATAACTGGATTAGAGGCGAGTCTGGCATCAGCGATAATAATTCCATTACTGGTAGCAGCAAGTGCCCTCTCCCTCAGTCTCAAAGTTTCTTCAGTCTGCTTTAAATCAGTAATGTCAAACATAAACCCCCTCAGCATAGTGGGAGTTCCTGTTTCCTCAACGACGCTAACAACGTCTCGCAGCCAGACAACTCGCCCATCGGCTGCTAACATCCGATATTCTGATTCGTGGTTTTCGCACCTCGCCGTTGCTTCTTGGCGAAAACGAACGGACTTTTCCTGGTCGTGTGGATGCAGATGATTGACCCAAAAATTTTTCTCGTACCATTGTGCGATCGCATAATTTAGCAAGTCTACCGCTTGCGGCCCAACGTAAGTAAACTGCCCAGTTTGCAAATCTAATTCCCAAGGAATAACTTTGACAGTTTCCAGCAATTGTTGCAGACGATTTTCGCGACTGCGGAGTGCAATTTCGATCTGTTTCTGTTCAAGAATCTTGTGATTTAACTCCTGATTTATTGCTGTTATCTGCTGGATATTTGCTTTCATTGCTAGGGCAAAACAGATTGATAATATCAGTGTAATAACAAGTAAGATACCTGCTATTGATACTACTTGGGTTAACAAACCCGGAGTTTGGATTAAAAATCTTTGCCAGAGTAAGACTACAGAGATTGAGAAGAAAATCCCTAGCAACAGAGCTAGTAATTTCTGTTTGCGGAAAAAATTCACAGCTTTGAACCAGTTATATCGGTGCTGTATGACCACTTATTAACCCTCCAGCACTTTCAGGGTTTATTGTGCTAGCTTTTACTTTTAAGTAATCTGAAATATCAATAGCAAGGGGGCAATTACGGAATTTTTTTAATGTAAAACTTTTAATGGAGAATATTTGTATATGAGATTAATAACATAACTTATTTAACGGTTCGCAGAAGTCATTACTCTCTCGACGTGACTCTGTTGGCGTTCAATTATTAGAGAATGTTTGAAATGTCTAATTTATTACTAGTACAGTGCGGCGGAAATAAACCACCCATTCCAAATCAATGAAACCCTCATGCTGTATTCGTTTTTAATTTTTAATTTTTAATTCCGCCCTGCGGTACTAGCCTTGGCACAGGTGCGGTTAAAAATTCTTGATTTTCTTTTTCTGGCGTTGCTGCTGATTGCGGTGAAAAATCCTTGTAGAGACATAAAATTTTACGTCTCTACATTCAAGTTCACACCTCGATTCAGCAACGCCCTTTTTCTCTTAGAGTACTCCAAGTAAAAAAATGCCCAATTGTCATTGCCAATGTAACGAAGTGGAATGAATCATAAGTCCTTCGGACACGCTTCGCGAACGCAAAGGTTTTGTGATTTTTACATTCTGTTACATGGTTAGGTTTATTTGTACCGACTTACTTCGTCTACGTTCGCATAGCGTTCTGTAGGAAAGTTAGACTTCTCTATGGGACGCTACGCGAAAGTTTGTGTACTAGCGAAGTTGATGAGACTGTACTTTAAATCGCCGATGCTTCGCGTTGACAATCAAAAACAACCATATAGGAAGCATTTGGTATTTCCTGGGGGAGGTGTCGCATATAGCCATCTGCATCAGAACGGCTGCGGAAGCGTGCAACAATCTCACGTTGCGTATTAGGAAGTAGGCGAGCGATCGCCCAAGAATTGAGGCGTTCCTTATAAGCAATAGCCTGATTGTCTGATTTAGAAGCTTTGTTAACCGTATTTTCTGGCATAATTATGTTATCCGTATGAAGTTTAATGAAGGGCGTTAATTAGTTTCTAAGTAGGAATGCACTAACGCTTTTTTTTTATGCTGCTGCCACCTTGTTATTCGATTATCAATAGGTTGTCAACACTTAGCGCGATATTTTAGACCAACTAAGCTCTAATTTTCAGATAGCTATGAATCTCAAAGCCTTAATTTGCAATTGTTTTCAGCACATCAAAATGCTCAAGCAGAAAGTTTGGCAAATATTGGATTTTGATGATTTGTATGCATAGGCATCAGTAAAATCAGTATCAGTGTTAAAACTAAAGTCAATGTCTGAAAAAAGACTACCAAAGTCTCATCTGGGTACACTCCTAATTTTCGACGAGGCGGGCTACACGCCTACGGTAAAGCTATATTGCGGGCATTTACATTTTTTATAATTAGTTGAGAATATTTAAAATTTAATAACTTATTCTAGATAGTAAAAAATTAACTTTTTTCAGGTTTCTACTGTAGCTATAGGAACAATACATCGGGCAATTATTTAATTTAGAATATCTTGACTAATTGCTATAAAAAAGTTAAGATTTGCCCGGTAAAATTATAGTTGTGATAATGGAAACGCCATTTATAACATCAATCATTCAAAAAGTAGCCGAGGAAATAGGAGCAGTAGTTTTAGTAGATCCAGAATGCAGCTTTGTGGGACTAATTACCTTTAAAAACGGGAATAAAACTTTTTTTCGGACTGCCAGATTTAGTATTAATTCTTCTGGTTCAGTAGCAATAGCTAAAGACAAAAGTGTTTCTAGCTTTTTTCTGAATAATTTTGGCTACAAAGTTACTGAAGGAAAAACGTTTTTTAGTGAAGAGTTATGCGAAGAAATAGTTAATATCAGGAATATAGATGCGGGATTCTATTATGCCAAAGCGTTAGGATTTCCTGTAATTGTCAAACCGATTAATCTCAGTCAAGGAATATTTGTTACAAAAATTTACAATAAGCAAGAATACTATCAAACAGCCAAGAAAATCTTGCAGAAAGTCTCAGGATTTATTGTTGAAAGATTTTATAGTGGCAATGACTATAGGATTGTAGTCCTTGATGATGAAGTAGTTTCTGCATATCAAAGAATTCCCCTATTTATAACCGGAGATGGTCAATCTAATGTTTTAGAACTTATGCAACAGAAGCAGGAAAGTTTTATCAAAAACGGGAGAAAAGAAATTATAGATTTTGAAGATTACAGAATCAAGAAAAACTTGCGAAGACGAAAGCTAAATTTAAATAGTGTTATACCTAATAATAATATTGTTTACCTTTTAGATAATGCAAATTTATCGACTGGAGGTGAGGCAGTAGACTTTACAGAAAGTATTCATCCTGAATTTCAAAAATTAGCAGTAAGTATTACAAAAGATATGGAACTGAGATTAGCTGGTGTGGACATTCTTACTAATGATATAACATCACCAATAGTAGATTATACAATTATTGAAGTAAATGGCGCTCCTAGTTTAACTCACTATGCATCATTTGGTGAAGTTCAGACCAAGAGAGTAGAAAATTTATATCTTAAAGTTCTCAAAATACTTGAAAACGATAAATAAGGTTCTTCATTGCTTGTTATGCTAAAAACGCTTATAAAATAGCTCAGATTACTTGCTGGGCAGGGAAGATAGCTTTTAAACTTGGATTTTGAGCCTTTGGAATAAAATCAAGGTTAAAACTGCCAAAAAGCCTTGCTATTAAAGGTAAATCCCGAATAATCGTTTCAATTTCAGCATAACATCTACGGAAGAGCCATAAATAATCTCATGTTCGGTAAATTATTTGTGATATCAATACTGTTCGTTTAAGGCAAGAGACGCGATAAATCGCCGTCTTTACAATAATCAGTCCTTCGTACTGATGGCGATTTATCGCTGGTTTGGGATCTATATATTTTCATCAAATAACTTTAACTGAACCGTATTGCTTGTGATGTTAAGCATTGTAGGGGCAATTCATGAATTGCCCCTACGACGGATCTGGTTTTTCCAATCATCTATACTTGGTCTTTCCTGTCAATGCGTAATATCATGTCTGCTTGATTACTTATTAAACTAGAAGAACCCCACCCCGCCAAAGCTATGCTTTGTCTCCCCTCCCCTTACTAAGGCTACGGTGTACACACAAGTCTTAGATATATCGTTGCGAGTGCAACGAAGCGATCGCACTATGAACTACAGTAATAGACATTTGGGGCACAATATTGTTTGTGCCCCGATCGCAGTCAGAACAATTAACCTTTTTTAATCATTGTTTGATAGCGACCTAGAGCGATTAAAGGAAAGTATTGTTGATACAGATGATACTTAAGATAAAAATGGCAAGGGAAGCCAGTACCAGTAAAGTCAGCTTCAAACCAAGTACCATCAGCCTGTTGAGTTGCAACTAGATAGCCAATTCCCTCCTCAATAGCATCAAGTGCTAATTTACCAGTTGCTTCACCTGCTGCTATTAAACCTATTATTGCCCAGGCGGTTTGAGATGCAGTACTATTTCCTTTTCCTTTGAGACTGGGATCGTCATAGCTGCGGCAAGTTTCACCCCAACCGCCATCTTGGTTTTGACATCCCACTAACCAGGCTGCTCCCCGCTCTATACTGAGTTTATGCCTTTGAGGATCGATTAACGCCAAGGCTGACAAAACGCCACTGGTGCCGTAAATATAATTTACACCCCAACGACCAAACCAACAGCCTTCAGTTTCTTGTTCGTGCAGAAGATAAGTCAGCGATCGCTCTAAATTATCACTATCAATTGACAAATCACAAGCACCAAGCATTTCTAGCACTCTAGCCGTAACATCTGCGGTGTTTGGATCGATCATCGCTTTCAAGTCACCATAAGGGATGGAGTTAAGCCAATCTTGATCGTTGTCCAAATCAAAGGCAGCCCACCCGCCTGGTTTGCATTGCATAGATGCAATCCAGTTTAACGCCCGTGCGATCGCAGCTTGTTTAATTTTTTCATTGGGGAGTTTCGCCAAATGTAAAGCCATCACCACCACCGCCGAGTCGTCTACATCGGGATAAAAGCGATTCTCAAACTCAAACGCCCAAGCCCCTGGTTTTCCCTGGCGATTTTTTACAGCCCAATCACCATAATCTAAAATTTGTTTTTGCAATAACCATTCTCCAGCCTTGACTACAGCCGGATAATCTGGCGCAAAACCAGATTCTACTAAAGCACGTATCGCCCAAGCTGTATCCCAAACAGGTGAGACACAAGGTTGTACTCGGTAGCTATTTTCTGTTTCAATGACAAAGTTATCAATTGCTTGTAAACCTCGTTCCACAATGGGATCGCTGCGGTCATAATCTAGACAGCGCAAAGCTAACATTGAATTCAGCATCGCCGGAATAATGCCGCCCCAGTCACCTGTAGCCTCTTGCCGTTCTAAAATCCATTTTTCGGCGGCTTTGATGCCTTCTTCCCGAAAAGGTACTAAATTTAGGCTTTCGGCCAACTTGAATCCTCGATCGAGGGTAAGGAATAAATCTGTCCAATCACCACTTTGGGGTAGTTCCCACCGGACTCGATCGACACCTTCAGCGTATAGCTCATCTAGGTTGATAGTTGGGTTGGTGATAAAAACAGGTTTGCGATCGCATACAATCAGTAATGGTACTGTGCTGGAACGCGCCCAGCTAGACATTTCATAGATATTAACTGGGAAAGCCTTTGGCAACAACATCACCCAAGGCGGTAGCGAGGGAATACCGCACCAGTTGTAGCAGCCAATCAAAGCTAAGTGCAACTTAGTAAAAATCCGAGTTTTGCTAATCCCACCGCGTTTGAGAATAAAGGCTTGGGCCCGAATCATCGCTGGATCGGTTGCTGGCACATCTAGCAGTCTCAACGCCATGTAAGCTTCAACTGAAGTGCTGAGTTCTCCACCATCACCATAGTAAAGTTCCCAGCCGCCATGCTGTCGTTGCTCTTGACGCAGATATGCTGCAACTTTGTGTAAAGGTCTGGTTTGGTCAGTTCCCCAGATTTTATGCAAAAGGACGGCTTCAGCAGTGATAGTGACATTAGATTCTAACTCTGCCCACCAGTAACCTGCCTGATTTTGAATCGAAAGCAAATATTGTTGACTAGCTGCGATCGCATCTGCAACTTGATTGACTTTTACCCTGTCTTGTGTTTGCATCAAATACAATTTAACCTCAACACTCAAGCTATGAACACGGCACTAAAGTAAAAAAATTTTCTTCTATTTGGTAGACATAGTATTCTGTCTGAGTCACTGAGAATTTGCAATAGGTCAGCCCCTTTCGGAGGAATTAAAAATTAAAAAACCCATAAATTTATTTATAATTTGTATTCTTTTTTTTTGAATTTTGAATTTTGAATTTTAAATTGGAGCGAAGCGACGGTTATGGGTGTAATTGTATTAGGATTAGTGCTGTTATCCTTGACAATTTGGTTGGGATTACTGTGTTTTCGGGGACAATTTTGGCGCACAGACCAGCAATTAGAGGCAGAGACGTTGGATACAACATCTCTAGAATCGTTTCCTGTGGTTTGTGCCGTCGTCCCAGCCCGTAATGAAGCTGAATTACTACCAACCACGTTGCGATCGCTCCTACTGCAAGACTATCCTGGTTATTTCAACGTGTTTTTGGTAGACGATCGCAGTACAGACCGGACAGCAAATTTCGCCGAAGGGGTTGCACACGCTATCGGTAAACCCCAGCAATTGCACATTATTTCAGGCGAATTACTACCTTCTGGTTGGTCGGGCAAACTTTGGGCAGTTGAGCAAGGTATAAATAGTGCTAGTAAATTCGCACCTGACTATTTTTTACTGACTGACGCAGATATCGAACACGATCCTGGTAATCTCCGCCGCCTCGTAGCCAAAGCTGTCCAAGAAGATTTAGACATGGTTTCGGTAATGGTGCGACTTAGGTGTGACAGCTTTTGGGAAAAACTTTTGATTCCAGCTTTCGTCTTTTTCTTCCAAAAACTCTATCCTTTTCGCTGGGTGAATAATCCCAACAATCTCACGGCAGCCGCCGCCGGGGGATCTATTCTGATTCGCCGTGAAGCTTTAGAGCGAATCGGGGGTATTCAAGTCATTCGCCAAGCTTTAATTGATGATTGCGCCCTAGCTCAAGCTGTTAAGCAGAGTCGGGGAGATGAGGGAGAATTATTTAACAAGTTTCTTACCCAATGCCCAGTACCCAATTCCCAATCCCCAATCCCTAATCAAGGGCGTATCTGGCTAGGATTGAGTACCTTGACTCGGAGTTTACGTCCTTATGATTCGCTGGCAACAATTTGGGATATGGTTGCTCGTACTGCCTATACCCAACTCAATTATTCTCCATTACTACTATTGGGTACTTTGGTGGGAATGCCTCTGATTTATCTAGTTCCACCTGTGTGTGTAATTCTAGGTGCAGTTTGGGGTAGTTGGGCGATCGCACTTACGGGTTTATTAGGATGGCTATTAATGGCTTTCGCTTACTACCCGACGATCCGCTTTTATAAATGTTCTCCTTGGTTAGCCTTTAGTTTACCTGCGATCGCTTTTCTCTATACGTTGATGACTTTAGATTCAGCACTCCAGCACTGGCAAGGACGCGGCGGTGCTTGGAAAGGAAGAGTTTATCCCAGTTCGGATAATTTATAATTGGGATAAAATTGAAGTAAGCCGATAGTGGTTGATTAAAAAAATTATGACAACCGCAACACCAACAAATAATCCTGTCATTGTCCCTAAAAAGCTGCCTTTTCTAGAATCAATTTGTTGGCAAACCGCCGATGTCTATCGGTTTACTTTAGAAGAAATGCTGAGTCGCTACGAGCGTGGCTGGCAATATCGCAACCTATTTAATAATCTTGAGGGTGAAGAACTCAATTTTCTTAGGGAACTTGCCAGACGCTATAAATCCTGGTTGCAAGTTTGTTTATGAACTCCAGGTTTGAACACCATAATCAAATTCTCACAGTTCTTGAATGCTTAAACTAGAAGATTCTTAAACAAATAGCGATCGCCCCATGCCCCATGCCCCTAAATCCTGGAAGCTATCTCTTTACCACTCACAGGGCTAACAGGCAATGGTTGAGCAGCTTTCAATACCGCATCCAGCAACCCTGGAAACAGCATCTCTAAATCTTCACGCCGCAGTACATTAATATGGTGTGTCCCTTCTTTACGTGTAAGGACTATCCCAGACTCCCGTAAAATCTTAAAATGATTTGACATCGTAGACTTAGCGATCGCAAAATCAAACTTGGCACAGCATTGTTCCCCCTCAGTCGCCAGCAGCCGTACAATCTCTAGCCGCACTGGATCGCCCAATGCATACAACACTCCCGGTAAAGAAATATTTTTTTTATCTGGATGATAAAGAAATCTCATAGTTGCATTATCTCATCAGGTGGCATATATTTTTATTATTCGATATTATCGAATTATAGAATTAATTAGGAAGGCAATTTATGTCATCCATTACAAATGTCACAGAAGCCACATTCAAGCAAGAAGTCTTGGAAAGTGAAATTCCGGTTTTAGTGGACTTTTGGGCACCGTGGTGCGGCCCTTGCCGGATGGTTGGCCCAGTGGTCGATGAAGTTGCTGCGGAATATGAAGGACAGGTAAAATTCGTGAAGCTGAACACAGATCAAAATCCTACTGTTGCCAGCCATTATGGAATTCGCAGCATCCCGACGCTGATGGTTTTTAAGGGAGGTCGGCAGGTCGATACTGTCGTAGGGGCCGTCCCAAAAACCACCTTGAATAAGACCTTAGCACAGCATCTTTAATTTGAGTTAAGGGCATTGGGCATTGGGCATGGGGCATTGGGCATTGGGCATGGGGTATGGGGCATTGGGCATTGGGCATTGGGCATTGGGCATGAGGCATGAGGCATTGGGCATTGGGCATTAGTTCTTTATTCTTTCTCCCCCTGCTCCCCCTGCTTCCCCTGCTTCCCCTGCTTCCCCTGCTCCCCCTGCTCCCCCTGCTCCCCCTGCTCCCAAGCACTCCTCATCCCCCTTGTCTCCTTAGTCACAAACCATTCTGTTTTAAGTAATGGGAAAAGAGCGAAATGGACTTAAAATTATCTGGTAAATCCGCGTTGGTAAGTGGCTCAACGGCAGGTATTGGTTTTGCGATCGCTCAAGCGCTGGCTCAAGAGGGTGCGTCAGTGATTGTCAACGGTCGTTCTGAAGAACGAGTAACCAAAGCGATCGCTAAAATTAAGCAAAGTACACCTGACGCGAAGGTTTCTGGTGTTGTTGCTGACGCAGGTACTGCATCAGGGTTAGAGGAGCTTTTTCAAAAAGTTCCTCACGTTGATATCCTCATTAACAACGTCGGGATGTATGAGCCAAAAGCCTTTTTTGATATTACTGACGAAGATTGGTTAAAGATATTTGAGGTTAACGTCCTCAGTGGAGTCCGTTTAAGTCGGCAATATCTGCAAAAGCAGCTAAAACAAAACTGGGGGCGGATAATTTTTATCTCCAGCGAATCTGGTATTCAGATCCCAGTGGAAATGATTCACTACGGTACAACGAAGACAGCACAGCTTGCCATTGCCAGAGGTTTAGCAGAAATGACTGTCGGCACTGGAGTCACGGTAAACTCCGTCCTTCCAGGGCCAACACGCTCAGAAGGTGTGGAAGATTTTATCACCAAACTGGCACAGAAAAATGGTATTACTCCAGCAGACGTTGAGGCTGAGTTTTTTCAGAATATACGTCCAAGTTCCCTAATCAAACGTTTTGCAACTAATGAAGAAGTCGCAGCGATCGTAGTTTACCTTTCTAGTCCTGTAGCTTCAGCAACTAATGGCGCAGCTTTGCGGGTAGATGGTGGCGTAATTCGCTCGATTGTTTAGTTAATTTGCTTTGCATAGGAATGGGGAGTGGGGGAGATGGGGGAGACAAGGGAGACAAGGGAGACAAGGGAGAATTATTTAACAAGTTTCTTACCCAATTCCCAATGCCCAATTCCCAAGGACTAAAATAATTTGGAGATAAAACCAATGACTACTGATATCAATTTATTCTCTCCTTATCAATTAGGGAATCTTGAACTACCTAATCGGATAGTAATGGCACCCTTAACTCGAAATAGGGCAGGTCAGGGAAACGTACCATACGAACTGAATGCTACTTACTACGCTCAACGTGCTTCTGCCGGACTGATTATTGCCGAAGCAACACAGGTAACTCCTGAAGGACAGGGTTATCCTGCTACACCAGGAATTCATTCACCAGAACAGGTTGAGGGATGGAAGCTAGTAACCGATGCCGTACATCGGGAGGGAGGGAGAATTTTTCTGCAACTATGGCATGTAGGCAGAATTTCTCACCCAGACTTACAACCCAATGGAGTTTTACCTGTAGCACCTTCTGCCATTGCTCCGAAAGGTGAGGCTGCAACTTATGAGGGGCCAAAACCCTTTGTTACTCCCCGTGCTTTAGAAACTTCAGAAATACCGCAGATAGTTGAACAGTACCGTCAGGGAGCGGCAAATGCTCTAGCGGCTGGGTTTGATGGGGTAGAAATTCACTCAGCTAATGGTTATTTAATAGATCAATTTCTCCGCGATCGCACCAATCAACGTACAGATAAATATGGGGGTGATATTGAAAATCGCGCCCGATTCCTGTTAGAGGTGACAGAGGCGGTAACTAGTGTATGGGATTCTAACCGAGTTGGGGTACGTTTATCTCCCAGTGGAACTTTTAATGATATGGGTGACTCCAACCCCCTGGAGACATTTGGTTATGCGGCTCAAGCGTTGAACCGATTTAATTTGGCATATCTGCATATTTATGAGGCAACAGAGGCAGATATTAAACATGGCGGGATAATTGTACCCACCAGTCATATCCGCGATCGCTTTACAGGTACACTCATCGTCAATGGTGGTTATACCCGTGAAAAAGGCGATGCAGTGCTGGCAAACAAAGCAGCAGATTTAGTTGCCTTTGGTACATTATTTATATCAAATCCAGATTTACCCCGACGCTTGGCTTTGAATGCACCACTCAATGAACCAAATCAAGCAACCTTTTATGGTGGCGGTGAAAAAGGATATACAGACTATCCATTTTGGTCAGCGGCTAATCAGGCAGTAGCTAAGGCGTAATTCGTAGTTCTTAGTTCATAATAGAGCCTCCGGCACGCTCCGCGAACGTAATTATGAGGGATCTAGGCAAGTTGTTTATTCTGAAACAGGGAATAATTTTTATTTTTGTTTCATGAATAAATAGATTTGGTTGTACTCTAATTACGAATTATTTAGTCAATAACCCAATTATCAGGAGAATCTCATGAGTCCGATCACTCAAATCCAACCTTTAGATGTACCCAGTGCGATCGCTAAACGCCGTTCCATCAAAACTTTTACAACAGACCCCATCACCCCTGAATTGCTTAAGCAACTGGTAGAGTTGACCGTGGCCGCCCCCAGCAGCTATAATATTCAGTCTTGGCAAATTATTCTTGTGCAAGATGAGGCGCAAAAAGCAGCACTGTCAGCCGCATCTTTTAATCAACAGCAAATTATTCAAGCACCTGTTACCTTTGTTTTTGCCGCCGATCCTAACGCCAGCGAACAAAACTTGACTCCAATTATAGACCAGGGACTCGAAACTGGTGCATGGAATGAAGGCACGGTAAACTACTTTAAAACCGCCATCCCACAATTTCAAGCTGGGCTAGGCGACAAGCGACGCGAATATGCGATCAAAGATGCCATCATTGCCGCTACCCATTTGGTGTTAGCAGCAGAAAGTTTGGGATTATCCACTTGTTTTATGAACGGTTGGATTGAGGATAAGGTAAAGGAAGTGATTGGTGCTGGGGATAATCCAGATTTAGCGATCGCTGTTGTTGTTCCTGTTGGTTATGCAGCCGAACCCCGCTTAAATCCCGGTCGTTTACCATTCTCCTATAACGTCTCTGTGGATAGAATTGGCAACCCTTATGCAGGGTAGTTAACTCTAAGTTGGGAATTGGGCATTGGGTAAGAAACTTGTTAAATAATTCTCCCTTGTCTCCCTCATCTCCCTCATCTCCCTCATCCTCCCCACTCCCCATTCCCTACTCATGACCCTAGCCTCCTTCCTAGCACGTCGTTCGTTCCACTATGGCTGGATTGTTGCGGGTTTAACCTTCCTAGCCTTGCTAGTTGCGGCCGGAATTCGCTCTGCTCCGGGAGTTTTTATAGTCCCTCTCGAACACGAGTTTGGCTGGAGTAGAGCAACTATATCTTTAGCAATCTCCATTAACTTAGTACTTTACGGACTGATTGGCCCTTTTGCTGCCACAGTTATGGAGCGAATTGGCATTCGCCGGATGATGGTATTCTCCCTTGCTATCATTGCCCTTGGTGTCGGTTTAACCACTTTGATGTCAGCATCTTGGCAGCTAGTCTTGCTGTGGGGTGTAGTTGTCGGTTCTGGTAGCGGAGTTATCGCCCTGGTTTTGGGGGCTATTGTTGTCAATCGCTGGTTTTTTGAGAAGCGGGGTCTAGTTCTCGGTATCCTAACCGCCAGTACAGCCACAGGACAACTGGTGTTTTTGCCCATACTGGCTTCAATAGCCGATCGCTTTGGATGGCGAACTGCGGCCCTGGTTTTGACTGGTGCTGCACTTCTAATTATTCCAGCGATCGCCGCCTTTATGCGCGATCGTCCGGCTGATGTCGGTTTGCGACCCTTTGGCGACAACAGCGAAACTGTAGAAACATCACAGCCTAGAGCAAATTCCATCGCCTCTACCCTCAACGCTCTCTGGTTGGGAATGCATAAGCGCGACTTCTGGCTGCTATTTGGTAGCTTTTTTATCTGTGGTGCTAGCACAAATGGTTTAATTGGAACTCATCTAATTCCCGCTTGTATTGACCACGGTATCCCGGAAGTCAAGGCTGCGGGACTTTTGGCAATCATGGGACTATTCGATTTTTTTGGAACTACTATGTCCGGTTGGCTATCTGACCGATGGAATAATCGCTACTTGTTGTGCTGGTACTACGGACTACGGGGTTTGTCTTTGATTTTCTTGCCCTTCAGTTTTAACTTTTCCTTCTATGGACTTTCCATTTTCGCCGTCTTCTATGGACTTGATTGGATTGCTACCGTACCACCGACAGTCCGTCTTGTTGCCAATGCCTTTGGTAAAGAAAATGTCGGCGTAATGTTCGGTTGGATTGTCGCAGGACACCAGCTTGGTGCAGCCACAGCAGCATTCGGAGCCGGAGTATTGAGAACCTCGACAGGTAGTTATTTACAAGCGTTTATTTTATCAGGAGTTCTCTGTCTGATTGCCGCAGTTGGTGTACTGCAAATTGGTCAAACTCCCACTAAGGGCAATTCACAGCAATCTTCAGTCACGCTCAATTCTTAATTTATAGCTGATATGTACCTTGATTTCATCAAATAAATCCTTTGGTTTATAACGCTCTCGCAGTAAAAACCTATTGAGAATTAAAGGATACCGAGTGATTTATGAAATATATGACGATATTTTGTTAACAAGTATAGTTAAAGTAGGGCATCGCAGTAAGAGGATGTTTTAAAAGTCATGATTGATGTATCAAATATTTCTTTACCCCACCCTAACCCTGCCCGATATATTGGGGAGCCACTGCGTTGGGCGGGCAATGCCCGACTTGAAGCATGTGGCGTGAGGGAACCGGATTTTCTTGTTTCCCACCTTTATAAGAGGGGATTAAGGGGGGTAATAATTCGATTAAAGTCACAGCTAACTACTTTTAAAACATCCTCTAAGGTTTATGAAGATGAAAGTTGACATCCCAAAAAAACTAATAACTATCATCAGCTGTTAATCCTAACAAGGAGAATTAAATTTATGACAACAACAGCTTTAATTGTCGGCGCAGGTAGCGGACTAAGCGCTTCTTTAGCTCGCCTATTTGCCAAAGAAGGATTCACCGTAGCTTTAGCGGCTCGTAAAATTGAAAAACTCACTCAATTAAGTAGTGAAATTGGCGCAGTTAGTTTCGCTGCTGATGTTTCCAAGCCAAATGAAGTAGAACAGTTATTTATTGATATTGATAATAAAATTGGTTCCCCGAATATTGTCGTTTATAATCCCAGTTTTCGGGTGCGGGGGCCTCTTGTTGATTTAGATCCTGGTGAGGTAGCAAAAACCTTAGATGTAACTGCCTATGGTGGCTTTCTTGTCGCCCAAGCTGCTACCAAAAGATTTTTGCAACTTGGCGGTGGTGCTATATTTTTTACGGGAGCCTCAGCGAGTGTTAAGGGCTATCCTCTATCTGCTCCCTTTGCAATGGGTAAATTTGCACTGCGCGGTTTGGCTCAGAGTATTGCGAGGGAATTAGCACCAAAGAATATCCATGTGGCGCATTTTGTAATTGATGGGGCAATTCGTTCAGCAGTTCGCCAAGATCCGGTAGATAATCCTGATAGTACTCTTGACCCAGATGCGATCGCTCAAACTTATCTCAGCATTTTACGCCAGCCCCGTAGTGCTTGGACTTATGAAGTAGAACTACGTCCTTGGGTAGAGAACTTCTAGCCTAGAGAATTGTTACAAAAATGGTTTTGCAGGTATGAAAATTGATTTTGGTGCAACTGCTGTTGATTACGCAAAACACCGTGCTGGCTTTCCCAGTTCATTATTTAATAAACTGTCAGAATATGGTATAGGTTTACCAGGACAGAATATTGTTGACCTTGGTACAGGAACAGGAACACTAGCGCGGGGCTTTGCCGATAGAGGTGCTTATGTAATTGGCATAGATCCATCAGCATCACTTTTAGAACAAGCAAGACACTTAAGCGAATCTGCCCAAATCAAAGTAGATTATCGAGTTGCAACCGCCGAGAATACCGAGTTACCAGATGCAAGTGCCGATGTAGTCACATCTGGACAGTGTTGGCATTGGTTCGATCGTCCCCGTGCTGTCCAGGAAATTACTCGGATATTGAGAGAAAATGGTTTGATTGCGATCGCACATTTTGATTGGATACCCTTAAAAGGTAATGTGGTTGAAGCCACAGAACAATTGATCCAGGCTCATAACCCCGCCTGGAATATGGCTGGCGGTAATGGCTTGCATCCCCTGTGGTTACAAGACATTGGCGAAGTTGGATTCCGAGATATCCGCACATTTTCTTACGATGTATTTGTACCTTATACACACGAGGCTTGGCGGGGACGAATTCGGGCTAGTGCTGGTGTGGGAGCCAGCTTAACACCAGAAAAAGTAGAAGTATTTGACCAAGAATTAGCAATATTACTCCAAACTAAATATCCCACACCAATCCTTGAAGTTCACCATAGAGTTTGGGCAGCGATCGCCAAATCACCACAATAAATACAAAACCTCTGCGTCCCTCTGCGTTTAAACTCAAACCCTCAATCTAAACAAAAATAACCATGATTGAACTTTATTATTGGACAACCCCAAACGGTCATAAAATTACGATTTTCTTAGAAGAAGTTGGCTTACCCTACACCATAATTCCTATAAATATCGGTGCCGGCGATCAATTTAAACCCGAATTTCTAAAAATTTCTCCTAACAATCGCATCCCCGCGATCGTTGACAACGAACCAGCAGATGGAGGCGCGCCGATTTCGGTATTTGAATCTGGGGCAATCTTGCTATATTTAGCAGAAAAAACTGGTAAATTAATCCCCCAAGATTTACGCCAACGCGCTCAAGTTTTAGAATGGTTGTTCTGGCAAATGGCAGGACTGGGGCCAATGGCGGGACAAAATCATCACTTTAGTACTTATGCTCCCGAAAAGATTGAATATGCCATTAACCGTTATGTGAATGAGACGGGACGCTTATATGCAGTGCTGAATAAACAACTAGCAGATAGAGAATTTGTAGCTGGTGATTATTCTATTGCCGATATTGCGGCTTATCCCTGGATTGTACCTCATGAACGCCAAAGTCAGAATTTAGAAGATTTTCCTCACATCAAGCGCTGGTTTGAGACAATTAAAGCTCGTCCGGCAACAATTCGCGCCTACGAGAAAGCTGAAGCATTGAAAACTCAAGCCCTCGATCCAGATAAATCACGAGATTTATTATTTAACCAATCGGCGAAGACTATTAAACCTTGAGCATTTTGGGCATCAAAAAATAGGAGAATTGTGTGGGCAGGTTAGCAAGGGATATAGCAGACAAAACGCCTGTTTCATTAGGATTGTTGGGCGCTGCTGCCTTCATGGTGATTGCTGATGCACGAGTGATTGACCCTCTGCTACACATTATTGCCGACGAGTTCAAAGTTGGTGTTGGTAGCGCTGCGGTGATTATCTCGGCATACACGATTCCCTACGGTTTATTTCAGTTAGTTTATGGGCCACTCGGCGATCGCATTGGCAAACTAAAGGTAATTACAATCGCACTAACCGCATTTGCTGTGGGTACTGCGGTTTGTGCCTTTGTATCAAACATCGTTTTACTTACCTTGCTGCGGTTTCTCACCGGGATGGCTGCTGCTGGAGTCATCCCCGTCACCCTAGCTTATATTGGTGACAACTTTCCTTATGAAAAACGCCAAGCTGCGATCGGTAAGTATCTAAGTGCCTTGATGCTAGGTCAAATTCTCGGTGGTAGTTTGGGCGGCATTTTTGGAGAATATATTAGCTGGCGTGATATCTTTCTCCTGTTTGGTATCGTCTCCCTTGCCATTGCTGGAATTTTATGGCGAGGGACACGCCACCTAGAAAATAGTCAACGTCCCCAAGATCGTATAGGTAGGTTGACATTTCGACCTTATTACCAATTATTGACCCAACCCATTGCGCGGACTGTGATTATCGGGGTGTTTGTAGAAGGTTTTTGCATCTTTGGGGCATTTGCTTATCTGGGTGCATTTCTGCGCGATCGCTATAGTCTAAGTTATGTAGCAATCGGGTTTATGCTTAGTGGTTTTGGATTGGGTGGACTGATTTACAGTCGTTCAGTTAAATGGTTAGTCAAGCAACTAGGTGAAACTGGTTTAATGGGGGTAGGAGGAGGTTTGATGTGTATCAGCTTCTTAGCGATCGCATTATTCCAGAACTGGATACTGTTTATCCCCTTAAGTATTTTAATGGGATTAGGCTTTTATATGATGCACAGCACCCTCCAGACCCAAGCCACTGAGTTAGCACCAGAAGCACGAGGCACAGCCGTTTCGTTGTTTGCCTTCAACTTGTTTGTCGGTCAGGGCATTGGCGCAGCAGTATTTGGTAGGATTGTGGATAACTTCGGCTACATTTATTGTTTTATTGTGGTTGGTATAGCGATCGCTCTGCTCTCTGTTTGGCTAGTCAAGCAGAAGCAATACAGCACTTAATACTCACCCTTCCCCCGAAGTTCCGATCTTGTTAGAATGCATCGATGTCAAAAAAGCAGCATCTCTTAAACAAAAAATCCGGTTGGTCTTTGGATGAGCGAGATCCAAAGTTCATAGAATCTTTGATGCCTCTGTTGGGCTTGTTCTATCAGTACTATTTCCGAGTTCAAACTAGTGGCTGGGATAATATTCCGCCCCAAGAAAAAGCCCTATTTGTCGGTTCGCATAATGGGGGACTTGCGGCTCCCGATATGGGAATGGTGATGTACGACTGGTTCAGACGATTTGGTGTCGAGCAACCCGTTTATGGTTTAATGCATCCCAAGGCTTGGCAAGTTAGCCAACCACTCGCGCAACTAGCTGCAAAGGCCGGAGCAATCATCGCTCATCCGAAAATGGCTTACACTGCCTTGCACTCTGGTGCTAGTGTGCTAGTCTATCCAGGTGGAGCCGAAGATGTCTTCCGACCGTATCATTTACGTGACAAAATTTACTTTGCAGGGCGGCAAGGATTTATCAAGTTAGCGTTGCGAGAAAATGTACCGATTGTGCCTGTAATTTCCTGGGGCGCTCACGATACGCTGATTGTCTTGGCTGACTGCTACAAAATTGTGCAGCAACTCCATGAGTGGGGAATGCCTTGGCTGTTTGGCATCGATCCCGAAGTTTTTCCCATCTATCTCGGACTCCCTTGGGGATTAGCAATTGGCCCGTTGCCTAACATTCCATTACCCGTGCCCATGTACACGCGGGTTTGTCCGCCGATTGTATTTGAACGCTACGGTCGAGAAGCAGCTAGCGATCGCTATTATGTCAATGAATGTTATGAATTAGTTGTTAGTCAAATGCAGCAAGAGTTAGATAACTTAGTTAAGCTAACTGCTGAATCTAATAGAAAGTGGACATAGGAGTGAAAAACAATAAACACTTCCGAAAAAGAACGTAGAGACGCGATATATCGCGTCTCATAATCATTTTGCTAGCCGCCACTAACTGGTGGAATTAACACTACTTCATCACCATCTTGTAATAGTGTATCTGGTTCGACAAATATTAAATTAATGCCAAAACGGGTAATATCTCGCCATTGAGAGAGTTCGGGGTGTTCAACTATGAGGCGATCGCATACTGCTTTGACTGGCATATTATTGGGAAATTCCAGCACCAATTCCGAAACCCTAAAGGCTTCTTGATAAGCAGCAAACAGTTTGACGGTAACGGTAATTGCAGATTTAGACATACAATGTGCTTTGACAGTACCAGCAAGTAGTTTAATACTTGACAAGCACCCTGAACTCTTGGGCTTTATTATACATTACTAAGTACATGATTTCATCAGTTCATAACAGAAATTGCCCGATTGAGAAGAATTTAGCTTTAGTTAAGCGACTGGGTGATGAATAGAGGTTACAGAGGAAGCGGATTTATCTGTCCAGAAGAAGGAATCTTAGAGGATGAATGAACAAGTCCTCTTCTTGTTAGCAAAACATTCTATATCCCCCTAAATCCCCGATAAATTGGGGGACTTTGACTCCGGTTCCCCCTTTTTTAAGGGTAGCCAGCGCGGTCTTGGGGTCTCCCCAAGTGGAGCGACTGGCGTGGGTTAGGGGGGATCTAAAAGTGTCTAAAGTCACAGCGAAATACTTGTTCATTTATCCTCTTAGAATCATAGAAGTTATGCAGGTATTTAAGTAGTTAAACAAAATTAATTACACAATGTCATTGCGAATGGAGCGTAAAGCCTTCGGCATAGCTTCGCTTAACGCTGTAGCGTCAGTAAGTATTCTTAATCTTTTATCCCCTGAATAATATGATTTTCATGAAACACTAGGATCATTAGCAGTTTTGATTTCTTTCAATATTTGTTCGACTTGGTTAACTTTTTCACTTCTATTCTGTGCTTTAAAAATATTTAAAGCTTTTTCTAGAGAAGTTAGTGCTTCGTCTTTTTTATTTGTTTGCCACAATACCAGTGCAAAATTAGTTAGGGCTTCGCCATAATTAGGATTGATTTCTAGAGCTTTTTTATATTCAGTCATGGCTTCTTCCCAGCGACTTTGGCTAGCGTAAACCATTCCGATCCCATTGTAAGCTAGAGCATATTTTGGTTGGAGGCGAATGGCATCTCGATAGGCGCTAATTGCTTCTTCTGATTTCTTTTGTCGAAAAAGCACATTTCCTAGCTGAAAGCGTCCAAATGCATCGTCTGGAAATTTTTTAATGAACTTGCGTAAATTTGCCTCTGCATTTGTTAAGTCTCCCTGATTAAATAAAGCATTGGCTTGTTGTAGCAGTTGCGATCGCTCTGGCGATCCTGTGTCTAACTGTGCTAATTTTTGTGGTTGTCTCTGTGCATTCTGTTCAGGCGAATGCAGATAAACTTTTCCAGAAACCGCTAATGCTAATGGTGATAAACCAATTACAGCGATCGCACTCAGCGTTATGCCGCTAAAAGATTGAACAAATGCTGATTTCAGTTTGCGCTTTACCTTCATCGCCCTGAATGCCTCAATAATGTTCTTATCTCCATAATAAAATGTGAGTGCGTTAGTAGGGAAACATAACAACTGTGCTACCCTACAAGGTCATTTCAAATTATTTACGTCCCTTCCCGCAATTTATCCAACACACTTCTATCTTCTAATGTCGAAGTATCACCAGATACCTCTTGTCCAGCAGCTAGATTCCGCAATAAGCGCCGCATAATCTTACCCGATCGCGTCTTGGGTAAAGCGTCGGTAAAGCGGATTTCTCCCGGACGGGCGATCGCACCAATTTCTTTAACGACGTGCTGCTTAAGTTCTTTACTCAGTTCCTCACTTCCCTGATAAGTGCCTTCTAAAGTCACAAAAGCAACTACTTCTTCACCTTTGAGTTCATCAGGTTTACCCACTACCGCCGCTTCTGCAACGGCTGGATGCGAAACTAAGGCTGATTCTACTTCCATTGTACCAAGGCGATGTCCTGATACATTCAGTACGTCATCAACACGACCCATTACCCAGAAGTAGCCGTCTTCATCACGTCTAGCACCATCACCAGCAAAGTAAGTATAGTTACCATCTTGGGGCGGAATATGTTCCCAATAGGTGCGGCGGAAGCGTTCTGGATCGCCGTAGACTGTCCGCATCATTCCCGGCCAAGGATGGCGCACCGCCAAATAACCGCCTTCGTTATTGGGTACGGTGTTTCCTTCCAAATCTACGACATCTGCAATAATTCCTGGGAAGGGAAGAGTTGCGGAACCTGGTTTTGTGGGGATTGCTCCTGGTAACGGTGTAATCATGATACCGCCTGTTTCGGTTTGCCACCAAGTATCAACAATTGGACAGCGATCGCCACCAATTACTTTCTGATACCACATCCAAGCTTCGGGGTTAATGGGTTCGCCAACGGTTCCTAGCAAACGCAATGAAGACAGATTTCGCGCATTGGGATGGTGTTCGCCCATCTTAATAAATGCCCGAATTGCTGTAGGTGCAGTATAAAAAATATTAACGCCGTATTTTTCAATTACGTCCCAGAAACAGCCAGGATTAGAAGTACGGGGCGCACCTTCATACATTACCGTAGTTGCACCGTTGGAAAGGGGGCCATATACTATATAGCTGTGTCCCGTAATCCAACCAACATCTGCGGTACACCAATATACATCTGTGTCTTGCAGGTCGAATATCCACTTGGTGGTGATATGGGTATATAAATTATAACCAGCAGTTGTATGCACTACGCCCTTCGGTTTACCCGTGCTACCAGAAGTGTAGAGGACAAACAGCATATCTTCACTATCCATCGGTTCGGCGGGACAATCGGCTGATACTCCTTTTTGTAAATCATGCCACCAATGATCGCGTCCGCCCAACTGCATATAAGTTTCTTGTCCGGTACGCTTGACAACTAAGACGTTTTCGACGCTGGGAACAGCACCATCAGCTAAGGCTTTATCTACCTGTTCTTTGAGAGGAACGATCGCATCTTTGCGCCAACCACCATCAGCTGTGATTACTAATTTAGCTTGAACATCAATTAAGCGATCGCGCAAAGCTTCGGCACTAAAACCACCAAATACCACACTGTGGGGTGCGCCAATTCTGGCACAGGCTAACATTGCGATCGCAGCTTCGGGAATCATTGGCATATAGATTCCAACGCGATCGCCTTTTTGGACACCCAGTTGCTTCAATACATTGGCGAACTGACAAACTTCTCGGTGCAGTTGGGCGTATGTGAGGGTACGGGAATCACCTGGTTCTCCTTCCCAAATCAAGGCTGCTTTATTTTTGCGCCAAGTCGTGAGATGTCTGTCAAGACAGTTGTAAGAAATATTTATCTTACCGCCAACGAACCACTTTGCAAAAGGTGGTTGCCAGTCTAATACTGTATCCCATTTTTGGAACCATTCTAATTCTTTTCCTGCCAAATCTGCCCAAAATTGCTGCGGATCGGCTTTGGCTTGATCATAAAGACGCTGATAGTCGTCCAAGCTTTTGATATGGGCGTTCTGCGAGAATTCACTGGGAGGATGGAAGAGGCGGTTTTCTTGGAGGATTGATTCGATATTTGGTTCAGACATGGTTAGTTATGAGTGCGATCGCTATTATTACTAAAAACTATTTTTAGCCCAGTTGTGCTACACGGTGTTTAGATTTTCGTTAAGCTAGGTGGAAATTGCCGAGTTATTTAGTTTACATTCATTTCCATCTATTAAAAGCAAGCGATCAAAAAATGTAAAGACCTTACATTGCAGTCTATAGGACTCCTATTTGATTATTGAAATACACGTAGGGGAGCCAGTCGTGTGGGCGGGTTTCCCGACTTGAGCGTTAGCGACTATGCGTAGCGTCACTGGCGTTGTGAAAGCGTTGCGTAACGCACCTCCCCCGAAGCTTTTGGTGCGTTACGGCTTACGCCTAACACACCCTACATATATTTAGATTTTTTCAGGAATCAAATCGGATTCCTATATCTAGCGCGAATGTTGCAAAATATAAGTAGTCTTGACAAATAACGCCTGAAACTATGACGCTCACCGTCGAAGCTAGCAGTCTATCTCTCAACGATGTTCATCGTCTTCTTAAATTAGAAGAACTTTCCAATGGTTTATTTACAGATTTCTTAACTCTAGAACCACTCTCTGACTTTGAACAGCAGGATTTATTGCGAATCAGAAACGACTTCCGTCGTTATTTAAGCGCAGGGAAAATTTCTGAAGGCTTGGTTAAATTTTTAACAATTGCACCATTAATGCGATTAGCAGGGTTTTACGATGTGCCGATTCGGTTGACAATGGAAGACAGCATTGCGATCGCAGTTGAAGATGAAGACAGAAGAATTACCGGACGGATGGATATTTTAGCAATCAACAGTCCTCAAAGTAAGATTGCGCCGCCCTTTTGGGTTGTAGTGATTGAAACTAAAAATAGTGCAGTTGAAGTTGGTGAAGGTTTACCTCAATTGCTCACTTATGCTTTTAAAAGTTTAGATCAACAAACATCAGTTTGGGGACTAGCAACTAACGGACTGCGTTATCAATTTATTCATTTAAGACGTGATGAGCAGCCAACTTATCAGTTAATGCCATTATTAAGTTTAAACGAATCTCCAGATGCAATTGAGTTATTGCAAGTTTTCAAAGCCATCTGTAAGTTACCAAATTTTCAGTAAATAGATTGTGGAGCGATCGCGGATGTCTGAACCTGCTACCCTAGAATTGATCTCTAATGGTATTTCAGAAGACGAAGTAATTTTTCCTCCTGGTGATATACTGAGTGACGAACCACCCTTGGAAAGCGATTTACACCGTGACCAAATTGATTTGCTGATTCGCATCCTAAAATTATGGTGGCGAGAAAGGCAAGATTTTTATGCTTCTGGCAATTTGACGGTTTATTATAGTCCTAACCAGAAAAAATCAGAACATTTCCGAGGCCCAGACTTTTTTGTAGTTTTGGGAACCCAGAAAAAAGATCGTAAGAGTTGGGTAGTTTGGCAAGAAGACGGCAAATATCCCAACGTGATTGTAGAAATTTTGTCAAGTTCAACGACAGCAGTTGATAAAGGTTTAAAAAAACAAGTTTATCAAGATACCTTCCGTACACCAGATTATTTCTGGTTTCACCCTGTAACAATGGAACTTCAGGGATTTCATTTAGTTGATGGGAAGTATCAAGAAATCCAAGTAACTACTGATGGACGTTTGTGGAGCCAGCAGTTAGAACTTTATTTGGGAGTATATGAAGGTAAATTAAGATTCTTCACTACTGAAAATCAATTAATATTATCATCAGAGGAACTAGCTGAACAAGAACGTTTACGTGCTGACCAGGCAGAAGAACGTGCCCAACAAGCAGAGCAAAAACTTGCTCGATTGAGGGAAGTATTACGCACACAGGGCATCGACTTAGAGAATATTTAATGACATCAGGAAATTAATTGAGTACATTTTCAAGTTAAAATTTAGTTATAAATGTGTAAAAAAAGCGTTATATTCTGAAAGTAGGGCATCGTTTGCAAGCAACAGAGATTAAGGATAAATTAAAGTCCCTTACCCTGCAAGCTTCCTCGGTAGATCGTGATTTGGCGAGAAGATTAGATGAGATTAATCGTTGGGTAAAGAATATCAAGCCAGGTTCCCTGACTGCAAAACCATTTGTGATTGCATTTCTCTTAGAGGTAATTACGGATTCTACCATTTGGCTGATAATCAAATCCTTACCTTCGGAAGAAGAACAACAAGCAAAATTCGAGTTGATGACACCGATTGAGAGATATTGGTATGGTTATCTATTTCCTAGATGGATTAATGCAAGTGACTCCAAGTTTTATATTTGGAAACAAAAATTGATGTCAGGTGAATTTAATCAGGTTGATGATGATATCATTAAATCAATAGCTCAAGATGTTGTTAGTCGAGAAGGTAGTTTTTGGCAGCGTTATATCGCCGACCTATCGATGGCAACAGACCTAATTGTTAGTAGTCGTAACAATCAACCGCTTTGCATTCAAGTTACTAGTGTCTCTGAAGAACTTAATTACCAAAAGTACCAAGCTTGGCAAAATACACTGCGATCGTGGGATATAGAGAGAGGATTGTTCTTAAGTTACAATCCCAAGGATGCCAATTTTGTCAACCAGTTAGTCAACGTGGCCCTGTATAACAGTGATTACCTTTCTGGTGGCAAATATTTAAAATTTTCGTGAACTTTAAGGAATTTGATATTCCAGATTTGTGTTCAGCCTACATACTTACGTGCTAATTAGAGCTTTTATGGCTAACAAAAGAGAAACTCATTGCAACAATCAAGTGGATACATTTGCTGAAGCTTTAGCAACAGCGCGACAAATGCAGCAAAACTGGCTAACTTACGGAGTTGATTTTGTAAATTTTTACGTTGAAGACGTAGATGGAGACTGGCTAGAAAATTGGGGACATGATGAAATTTTGGGTAATTCTCAATTAGATACTATCAAAGAATTTTTGGTAAGTCATGATAGTGTAGCTGTGAAGGTAAGAGAGCATTTAGGCGAGCGATCGCTATTTGATTTTGCAGTAAACTTAGAAGAATCTTGGAGAATTTCTGAACCTAATGACAGGTTAGCTGCGGTGAAAAATATGTTAGCTGGTGAAGAAAATAGTATTGATACAGATGATATTAGGTTATTGGATTTAGTAAACAGTCTGCTAGTAAAGTTGGCAGAGATTTTGTGAGATTTTGAGTTGCGTAGTGGTAGAGTAAACTATGAACTTAATGACACACCTTGAATAATTCGATTGGTAGTTTTGCGTAAAATTGTGGCGAATTGAGGGCGGAAATTGAAACGCAGAGGGACGCAAAGGTAAGCGCAGAGGTACGCGGAGAATTTGCTACTTCTGTAGCTGTATGGTGTGTTACGGCTTCCGTAACGCACCATTTCAGGTTTTCGATGCTTTATGCTAACGCGATAACACACTCTACATTTTTTCAACGCGCAAAGAGCAGTTTTGTATCAAAAATTACTTTTATCAATATAGTTTTACTAAAAAAAGTTAAATAAATTTTTATTCTGGGAACTATAGACCTATTGAAGCTTAGGCAAGTAGGTCAAAAGCATTGATTAGTGAAACTGCAAAAATATTGTACCCCTCGGTAGAGAAATTAGTTAAAGAAATTGTGGCGGTTAACCACGCTTGGAAAGTGGCTTGTGAATTATTTGGACAAGATTCACCCCTATCTATTTCTTCACGGGATTTGAAAACCTGTTTGCAGGTGCGTTTATTACGAAGCTATGCACCAGAACAGGTTTATCTAATTGAGGACAAAAACGCAGAGGGTGAGCCACTTTACAGCTTACGTCTCCAAAAACCTATAGGAGGCCGCCTCGATGCAGAACATCTCCCAATGCGGGTAGCTGAAGAAGTCCTTGCGGATAAAGAATTACAGCAATTTAAAAAGATATAACCAAGATAAACAAGAGGGGTGCAGCGTCGAAATGGCAAAAGTTTGGGACATTATTTGGCATAACGAACCTTTTCATTGGGCAATTGCTTTTGTGTTAATAGTCGCAACTATTATCGAGCTTTACACATTATGGCAATATTGGCTCTCAGAGTGTGGCACAACTGAAGCCTCTATTAAATTTTTGAGTAATTTGAAAAATGGTAAAAATGTAAAGATTTTAGATAAAATTCGCCCTTGGTTAAAAGAGCATTTAAAAACCGATGATTTAAACAGAATTAAGCAACAATTCCAACAGGATAGTAATTTTATACTTATAAAGTATCCATCTGTCTTAGCCCGCCCAATACCTCGTAGTTCCCTACGTTTTGTAACAACTTTGTGTACTGCTATTGGACTTTTAGGAACCTTTTATGGTATACAACAGGGACTCCAAGGAATCAATTTATCTACAGAAAATCCTAAAGAACTGATGACTGCCAGTAAAGAGCTATTGGTGGGAATGAAAACAGCTTTCTCTACTTCCATGATGGGGCTTGGTTCTGGTAGTGTATTCACCTTAGTTTTGTTTGTATGTGATTCGGGACGGCAGAAACGGCGTGATAGTTTACGGCATAAACTCAATGCGATCGCTACTTTGAAAACAACAGATAATAGCAATGGCGATCTAGTTGAAGCATTTATCCGTGTAGGAAATAAGTTGTCAGGGTTAAACCAACCGAGTGCTGAAGCCATCGGTCAAGCCGTAGGTAGGAGTATTGCAGAACAAAATGCCAACCGCGAAGTAGCCGAAGCACTTAGTCTCGTAGCAAAAAACCTAACCGGACTAAAACAACTAAATGCAGAAGCCATTGGACAAGCTGTAGGTAGCAGTATTGCTGAACAATTTGCAGGTTTAAATCAGTTGTCAGCCCAAACTATTGGCCTAGCCGTGCGTCAGCAGATATTTCCAGCTTTAGAAGCGATTTTTAAAGAGCAGAAACAACTCCGAGAACTCCAAGAAAATCAGGGACAGAGAGTTTTAGAAGAACTCATCAAGGATATGCGAGTTCAGGTACTTGAACCGATTGCAGATAGACTCGATAAAAGTGCAGAGTTAACACAGCAAGCTTCCACCGCAGTGCTAACACTGCATAGAGAATTAGGTAGTATCTCTAAAAATTTGGCAAGTTCCATCTTGACAATTGAGAACTTTCAAAAAGAAACTTTGGTAGAACTTAAAGGATTTGCTAATAATTTGGGAGACATCCTCAATCAATTCCAGACAGATACAAGAGGTGTTTTACAAGAAACAGGACAGGAAATTAATCGAGCCGTAGTTCACAGTATCGAAGGAATGACAGCCCAGCAAAGTGCTTTTGAAGCCAGCGCAGTCCAAGCTGCTACCACCTTCCGAGGAATTCGAGAAGAGCTGCAAATAGCACTACAAGAACGCGCACTAGTAGAACAAAAGATGCTTGAAGGATTTGCTAACAATATGGGGCAAACTTTGAGTCAATTCCAAACTGAAACTACGGGAGTTATACAACAAACAGCCCACGAAATTAATCGAGGTGTAGTTCACAGTATCGAAGGAATGACAGCCCAGCGAAGTGCTTTTGAAGCCAGTGCAGTGCAAGCTGCCGCTACCTTCCGAGGAATTCGAGAAGAACTGCAAACAGCGCTACAAGAACGCGCAGCAGTAGAAAAAGAGATGCTTCAAGCTACTCGGACTGGAATTATCCATATTCTCACCCAAGCAAATAGAACCTTCCATGAGCAAACTAATACTCTAAAAACAGTGGGCGATCAAGCTTCTGGATTGATGAATGATGCGAAGGATAATCTTTTGGCTACTTTAGGAAATATTGATGTAAAACTTACAGCAACTCGCCAAACAGTAGAAGATGATCTAACCAGATTCCAGCAAGAATATCAAGCGAATTTACAAATGTTCTTTGAAGAACAAAACAGTTTACTTGAGGGGACGCTAGGCAACCAAAGGAATGGATTATCTGAGGTTGTGAACAATCTTGATAAGGTCTTCCGAGAGGAATTTGAAAGACGTAGTAAATTGACTCAAGAAGTAGACGAAAGTATGACTAAAATTCAGAAATCTGTCGAAGAAATTAACAAGTTAGTTTGTGCGGCTGGATTAAACGATGCACACCGACTAATTCAACTAGAAAAGCTTGCTAGCGGTATTGCCCAGCAAGTGCAAATAGTTGACAACTCATACATAAATTTGAATCAAAAATTTGACCTTAGTCTTCAGTCTTGGCAGAGTCATCTTGAAGGCTCTATGCAAAGGACTGTTAACTTACAGGAAAGCTTTTTCAAACAAGCAGATACTTCTATGGCTAGAGTTTGTGGAGATTTGCTTAAAACAGCAGAAGTGCTGGTAGCAGCAAGCAAATAAGAAATACTAAATTACCAATGGAGTAATTACAATGGCTGATTTTATCAGCGACGAATTTGTGGATACAGAAATTCCCGATGATGATTCTAGTATCTATTTGTCTATTGCCGATATGATGTCTAGTTTACTAATGTTTTTTGCTTTGCTATTTATCACTGTACTACTCCAGCTTGCAGAAAAAGATGCACCAAAACGAGTAGTAATTGGTAATGTCGTCGGACAAATGAAAAGCAACAATATTAATGTCAAAGTTAACCCAGAAACTGGGGATGTAAGTATCCAAGAATCAATTCTTTTTGCAAAGGGAAGTACCGAGCTTAAACCAGACGGTAAAGCCTTTCTACGCCGCTTTATTCCCGTTTACAGTGGGGTGATTTTCTCAAAACCAGAATTTGAGCAGGAAATTAGCCGCGTAGTTATAGAAGGTCACACTAGCTCAGATGGAGACGATAAAACTAATTTACAATTAAGCTTGTTGCGATCGGCATCAGTTTACAAATACATTTTCTATGATATGAACTTCCCTACAAAAGCACCTTTAAGCCAGAAAATATTAGCTGCTGGTCGTGGAGAAATTGAATCTGACAAAACACGTGATAACCCAAGCGATCGCAAGGTAGTTTTCCGCTTTCAGTTTCGCAGTGATGAGTTAAAAAAAGATATCGTCAAAACCTCTCTGGAAAGGAGCTAAAACATTGAATTCTCAGTTTTCCATTCCTTCCGTACCTGAAACTCCCCAGTGTAGTCCTAATCAACTTATTCAACTTGCAAGTAAGTTACCAGATGCAACAATATCAATACCAAGTGTTGATAAAGTATTGGAAGCAATTGAACAGGGTAAAGCCGATCAACTAAGTAAGTTGGACTGGATTTACTGCATCTATGCTAAAGCACAGTGGGATCAGCAAAATATTGACCGATCTAGGAAAACATCAGCAGCCATTTGGAAGGTAGCAATTTATAACTCATGGTTGCAACATCAGCTATTATGGCGTTTAGCTCTTTATTATGGTGATTGGCAAGAACAGGTGTTAGCATACTCTTTAGCTGAATCTTTTGATATCTTTGCTAATTCTGACTTAGTTAGTCACCTACTACCAGTTCAAATTATTCGAGCGTTTCGCAGTACAAAAGCAGGTATAGAATTAGCGAAAATTGCTTGTGAACAGCGTATTAATCGAACTGAATTACTAAATAAAATCAAAGAATATTTACCTATTTGGATTCCATTATTCAGCAAATTCATAGAAGATATAACCCCCTATTTTACTACAATTCGCTCTCCAAATCAGCAGCAAGTAAGATGGCTGTTAAGTTGTTTGGATGAAATCTCAGAGAGTCAGCAAATAAAAGCTGTTAATCATTTGCTAACTAATGTTTCCAATGATATAGCAAACAATCATTCTTTACTGGTTGATTGGTTGAGACATAACTATAGAAATGGTGAAAATTGGTATAAACTTTCAGATCCAGCAAGGCAAAGACTTCGAGAGTGGATTGGAGGTATCAATTATGGTGATTTCCAAAAGTTAGTAAATCTAATATTGAACAAGCTCGATTTACCAGACTTCGAGGCAAATCGGCTATGTAGTCGCAGGGACTTTTGGACTAATTACAGTAACCGCTTTGAACGGCTTCGCATCTTGTTACCCAAGACATCACAAATTGCCATAGGGTATCAAATCCAAGATGATGTTGATCTGTTAGAGGATGATGGTAGCGACCCGACAGAAGTCTGTATATTTGATTTTGGTGAGTGGTTTGTAGTCGAATTCTTTCGTGGAAGAGGTGGTGAGACGCGTCTGTTTCCTAAAAATTCCAAAAATCAGCAAATCCTTTTTAGTGAATCAACACTTTCAGTCAAACGTATTCGCTGTCTAGGTGGCGATAAGCACGATCATATCTTTCTTTGGCAGGTATTTTCCCGCATCTGGCTTGCAAATAATGGAATTTTGCCTAATCCAAATACCCACCCTTCCAGAAACCCTACAACATCTGAATTACAAGACCGAGAAAATAGGCTTGAGCGGTGGAAAGGAGAAATTGAATATCTAGAACGGGAAGCTAAAGCCTACTGTAAGAAGATTTGTTTTTTAATAGAGTGAAAATTATTAACTTAAATCATCATCTAAAAACAGCGTCTCTAAATCGCGGTAGCCACTTACTATCCGCACAACTTCAATCCCCTCTGCAATTGGGCGATAAAATATCAAATAATCATCAACTGGAAAGCTACGCAACGCAAGTAAAAGCTCATCCCGTCTACGTCCCATACTGGGAAACTGTGCTAAAATATCAAACTTTTGAGTGATGATTGTGAGAAATCTATCTGCAATATCTGGATTTCCAGCAAACAGGTAATCGTTAATTTCTTGTAAGTCTTGGTTAGCTTGAGGCGATAGAAAATATAAACTCATTATTGCCCCTGAGTCTTTCTCAAAGCTTGGTTCTTTTGACGCAGTTGCTCGATTACTTCTCTACCGTCGAGTCGTTCTCCGCGATCGAGTTGCTCAACCCCGATCGCAATTTCTCTTTGCAGTTCCTCAAACCGACCCTTGTAAATACGTTCCCGTTCCTCCAACAGCTTAATACCTGCAAGAATCACTTCCTCATTTGAGTTGTACTTCCCGCTTGCAACCTGACTTTGAATGAACTGCTCAAGCTCGTTTGTTAAGGAAATATTCATAAATTCTTACCATATTTTTGTTCTGATATTCTAATTCTAGATGTGAACTGACAGCAGTCCATTGCGATCGCATTCACTAAATGTTTAACCCTTGGCTGTATTGACTTATACGCCAATTACCCCACTCGCCCTGCGATCGCATCCATTAAACCCCCTTCAAAATGCACCACAACCACGTTAAGCTGGATTAGAGTAGCAATTTATTGCGCTTTTTAACATGAAAACCTCTGTTCTTGTCAAATTTTAATTTTTTCTGCTTGAGAAACCCGGAATGCTAGACCAAATTTTTAATTACCTCGACTTTCATTTCAGCGTTGAAGCCCCAATAGTTCTGCTGATTCTGGTGCTTTTAGAGGCGCTGTTATCTGCCGATAATGCCATCGCTCTCGCTGCGATCGCAAGGGGGTTGGAAGACAAGGAACTAGAGCGTAAAGCCCTCAACTTTGGTTTAGTCGTTGCTTATGTGCTGCGAATCACCCTGATTCTCACAGCCACTTGGGTACAACAATTCTGGCAATTTGAATTATTGGGCGCTGCTTATCTGCTGTGGTTGGTATTTCAACACTTTACCTCTCAAGAAAGTGAAGGCGATCACCATCACGGGCCGCGTTTTAATTCCTTGTTGCAAGCGATACCTGTGATTGCATTTACAGATTTAGCATTTTCTTTGGATAGCGTGACAACTGCGATCGCAGTTTCCCAAGAAAAATGGCTAGTGCTGACAGGTGCAACAATTGGGATTATTACTCTGCGATTCATGGCAGGATTGTTTATCCGTTGGCTAGACGAATATGAAAACCTAGAAGACGCAGGGTATGTAACTGTAGCGTTAGTGGGCTTGCGGCTGTTGTTGAAAGTGGTGAACGATAGTTTAGTTCCACCAGAATGGATCATGATTGCTGCCATCTTCCTGATTTTAGGCTGGGGATTTTCTAAGCGTGCTGACACTGAAGTGCCGGAGTTAGAACCAGAAAAGAGCGAAGTCTCAAAATAAAAAGGGAATGGGGAATGGGGGAGAAATAACCAATGCTCAATGCCCAATGCCCAATGCCCAATTCCCCAGTCCCTAATGTTTTACTCGTGCAACCAAGGGGTTATGTGTGGTTGCCAATTGACTAATTCTTCATCTTTAAACCATAGGGCGATTTCATGTTTCGCAGTTTCTGGAGCATCAGAACCGTGGATTAAGTTGCGACCAATATTGATGCCGAAATCACCGCGAATCGTTCCTGGCTCGGATGTTAAGGGGTTCGTAGCACCAATAATCTTTCTGGCAGATGCAACAACGCCATCACCTTCCCATACCATCGCCACTACTGGGCTAGAAGTGATAAATTCCACTAGACTAGCAAAAAATGGACGTTGCCGGTGAACACCATAGTGCTGTTCAGCCAGTTCCTTACTGACTTTCAAGAACTTTAAACCAACCAGGGTAAAACCTTTAGTTTCAAAACGACGGATAATTTCCCCCACTAATCCCCGTTGTACTCCATCTGGCTTAATTGCTAAAAATGTACGTTCCATTGCCATCTCCCAAAGCTTAATAAAGTTTTTATTTTGTCATTTGTCCTTTGTGCAAGGGTTTTGCACTAATGCTCAATGCTCAATGCCCAATTCCCAATTCTCAATGACTCTTGACCAATCAGAGTTTATCTTAGAAATTATCTTTGGGTACATATACGTTCCCAAATGAATGCGTTAAATTGTTAAGTCGTGGGCGAAAAACAGAGGTTAGGAAGAAATGGGTGTTGAGTCAACTGCTACATCTGACGAGGTGGTACCAGTACTGTCCAATGGACAAAAATCTGAAGTGAAAAATCATAAACAAAAGAAACTTTTACCACCTAGTACTACCACAGGAACTTTACCTCGCTCCTGGAAAATTGAGGATAGCGAAGAATTATACCGCATTGAAGGTTGGGGACAACCCTATTTTTCCATTAGCGCTGCTGGTCACGTCACCGTGTCACCCAAGGGCGATCGCGGTGGTTCTCTTGACTTGTTTGAATTGGTTAACTCCATGAAACAGCGCAACTTGGGACTTCCGATGTTGATTCGCTTTTCGGATATTTTGGAAGACCGAATTGAGCGGTTGAATGCTTGTTTTGCCAAAGCGATCGCCCGCTACAACTACCCTGGTGTATACCGGGGTGTGTTTCCTGTCAAATGCAACCAAGAACGGCATTTGATTGAAGATTTAGTCAAGTTTGGCAAACCCCATCAATTTGGTTTAGAAGCTGGTTCCAAGCCAGAATTAATGATTGCTCTGGCTGTCCTCGATACACCAGGAGCATTGTTAATTTGCAACGGCTACAAAGACCGAGAATACATCGAAACGGCAATGTTAGCCCAAAGACTAGGACAAACACCAGTCATCGTCTTAGAACAGATTGAAGAGGTTGATTTGGTAATTGATGCCAATCGTCAGTTAGGTATTAAGCCGATATTAGGTGTTCGTGCTAAACTCAGTACCCAAGGTATGGGACGTTGGGGAGCCTCTAGTGGCGATCGCGCTAAATTTGGTTTGACAATGCCGGAAGTCATTGAGGCTGTAGATAAATTACGAGAAGCAAACTTGCTCGATTCTTTGCAGTTGATGCACTTCCACATCGGCTCACAAATCTCTGCCATCAATGTGATTAAAGATGCCATTCAAGAAGCCAGCCGCATTTATGTGGAATTGGCCATGCTGGGGGCAGATATGAAATACCTTGATGTTGGTGGCGGCTTGGGCGTAGATTATGATGGCTCCCAAACCAACTTCTATGCATCGAAAAATTACAACATGCAAAACTATGCCAACGACATAGTAGCAGAGTTAAAAGATACCTGTGCAGAGCGGCAAATTACCGTACCAACACTGATTAGTGAAAGTGGAAGAGCGATCGCTTCCCATCAGTCGGTGCTGATTTTTGATGTTCTTAGTACCAGCGATGTCCCTCTTGATTCACCAGAACCTCCACAAGACGGAGAATCCCCAATTATTAATTATCTTTGGGAAAGCTACCAATCTATTAACCAAGAGAATTACCAAGAGTTATATCACGACGCGGCTCAATTCAAAGAAGAAGCCATCAGCCGCTTCAACTTAGGAATTTTACGCCTCAGAGAACGAGCTAAAGCCGAACGGCTCTACTGGGCTTGTTGCCAGAAAATTTTGAACATTACCAGACAGCAAGAATACGTACCCGATGAACTCGAAGACCTTGAGAAAATCATGGCTTCCATCTACTACGTTAATATGTCAGTGTTTCAATCAGCACCAGATTGTTGGGCGATCGATCAGCTATTCCCCATCATGCCAATTCACCGTTTGGATGAAGAACCCATCCGGCGAGGAATTTTAGCAGACCTTACCTGCGACAGTGATGGTAAAATCGACCGCTTTATTGACCTGCGCGATGTCAAATCGGTTTTAGAACTACACACCTACAAGCCTGGAGAACCCTATTATTTAGGGATGTTCTTGAATGGAGCTTACCAAGAAATCATGGGCAATTTGCACAACCTATTTGGCGATACCAACGCCGTTCACATTCAATTAACGCCTAAAGGCTACCAAATTGAACACGTTGTCAAAGGTGACACCATGAGCGAAGTCGTAAGCTACGTCCAGTACGACTCCGAAGACATGGTAGAAAACATCCGCCAGCGTTGTGAGAAAGCACTAGAAGAGAAGCGCATCACCCTAGCAGAATCTCAGCGATTACTACAAACCTATGAGCAGAGTCTCCAAAGATATACGTATCTAAATAGTTAGATTGGGAATTGGGGACTGGGAATTGGGGACTGGGGATTGGGAATTGGGGACTGGGGACTGGGAATTGGGGATTGGGAATTGGGAATTGGGAATTGGGTATTAGTTCTTTATTCTTTCTCCCCTGCTCCCCCTTCTCCCCCTGCTCCCCCTGCTCCCTCATCTCCCCCTTCTGCCTCATCCCCCTCATTCCCTATTCCCTAATTCACATTTGTCCCCAGCAATTCCTCTATGGCTTGTCGTTCAACAGGGGTATGTGATGGTGGTGTCTGACGGGCATCGGTAATCAACCAATCTAAAGCAGCAGCTTGAACATCGATCGCAGCGCCAGTTTTATCTACACAATAACGTCCAAACACTAGCTTATCGACTAACCGGACTCCTGGCCCCAGGCGCGACCATTCAAAAATCACGCTGTTTTCGACTGTTGCACCACTACATATCCAACAATTGGGGCCAATCATCGCTGGGCCGACAATTTTCGCTCCATCTTCAATTCTCGTCATCCCGCCAATGTAAACTGGGCCTGTGATATCTACTTTGTCCCAATTGACAGAAACATTTAAGCCAGTATAGATACCAGGGGCGACTTCATGACCAGGGATTTGGACATTCTTAATTTCACCCAGCAATACACCACGAATCGCTCGCCAATAGTCTGGTACTTTCCCAATATCTACCCATTCAAAGTCCATAGGGATGGCGTAGAAGGGAGCTTTTATTTCTACCAATTTGGGAAACAATTGGCTACCAATGTCATATTCTACACCAGAGGGGATATAGTTAAAAACTTCTGGCTCAAAAATGTAAATACCTGTATTGATGTTGGTGCTGAGAGCTTCTTCAGTTGCAGGTTTTTCTTGGAAAGCTTTAACACGCCCCTCTTCATCAGTAACTACCACACCGTAGCTAGAAACTTCTTCCTTGGGGACAGATTTTGTAATAATAGTAGCGATCGCTCCTTTGGATTTATGCCACTTCACTGCGGCAGTTAAATCCAGGTCAATCAAAGCATCACCGCACAACACCACAAAGGTATCATCAAAAAAGGGTGAGAAATCTTGAATGCGTCGCATCCCTCCAGCTGAACCGATTGCTTCGCCCACTAGTTTCCCGTCGTCATCAATTTTGCCTTCAAAGGAATAGGCAATCTGCACCCCAAACCGTTGACCATCACGAAAATAGTTTTCTATTTCCTCAGCCAAATGACTAACGTTGACCAGAATCTGGTCAAATCCGTGTTGGCGTAATAGTTCCAGCAAAAACTCCATCACTGGCTTTTGCAGAATGGGCATCATTGGTTTAGGCATAGTGTACGTAATTGGACGCACGCGAGTCCCCTTACCAGCCGCGAGAATCATCGCCTTCATAAAAATTTATTCCTCAACCACAAGCCAGTTTACTTTTATCGAGTGATACTTAATCATCAGTTTTTATTTCTGCTCTAAGTCATCCCCAACAGGGATAACAGGAATTTAGGGTTTATTACAACCATCGATGTACTTAGATGACAAGCGATCGCTTATCTTTTCAGGGTAACTGAAAGTTTCAACATTTTAAAACCCCTCATTTGTAAAGGGTTAATGCATCTTAGCTAAAACAGCAATTCATCTACTGAAAAAATATAATGTAATTGCTCATAGACATATACGGGATTCAGAATCCCGAAGATGCAAGAATCCCACGGCTTTGTGTGAAGATGAGCGTAGCGAAATCTTCACAACCGTGGGAATGTCAATATTACCTATGAAGCGTTACCACCCTTAACTAACTACCGCCTCCGCTTTTTCCTTCACCAGCACATAAGGCTGTTCTACACCTTGTGCTAAATATTCAGCTAGCTGACTTTCAATTTGATCGCGTACTATTTGGCGATATTCTAGAAAATGCTCGTTGTGAGCGCAAGCAGAAATGTAATGCTCAATAACTCCAGGGTTGTGCTTAAGAATGCTAAACAAATGATGCCAGAACTTCCAACGGGTTTCTCGTTTGATTCCTTGTCGCCAAATCACAATCAGCAGTGCTTTCACAACTATCCACTCTGGTATTTTCGCTGGTGCTTTCCAACTCGGCAAACCCATCATCAAAAAGCAGCGATAGGTGCGATCCAAGTAATTTACTGGGTCGTATAAGGTACAAAATGCCTCAATATATTCTCTAGCAAGTTCTTCTAGGGACGGGTGGGAAGGAAGTTCATCAATGTTGTTTGATTGATGTTGGCAATATTGGAATTTTGATTTTCCCGCAGTCGTCCTTCCTTTTTCAGACGATGCCAAAGCGCGGTGTTAGGTAACGCTTGCAACATGGCAAAGGTAGTAGAGGGAATAGCCGCTTGTTCAGCAAAGCGGACAATGCGATCGCCAGCACCTGCTTTTTCGCCATCAAAGCCGATAATAAACCCAGCCATTGGGCGCAATCCCGCTTTGGTAATGGTTTGCACTGCCTCAGTTAGAGAACTGCGAGTATTCTGAAACTTCTTGGTCATTTGCAAACTATCCTCATCCGGTGTTTCGATTCCCAAAAACACCGCTGAGAAACCGCACTCAACCATCAACTCCAACATTTCTGCGTCTTGTGCCAAGTCAACTGAAGCTTCCGTGTCAAATCGGAAGGGATATTTATGTTCTGCCATCCAGACTTTTAACTCTTTTAGCAACAATTTCACATTTCGCTTGTTGCCAATAAAGTTATCATCTACCATGAATACACCCCGCCGCCAACCTAATTCATAGAGGTAATCTAACTCTGCCAATAGTTGTGCTGGGGCTTTGGTGCGTGGTTTGCGCCCGTAGAGAACAATAATGTCGCAAAATTCGCACTGGAAAGGACACCCGCGCGAAAACTGCACCGACATCATGTCATAAGCATTCAATTCTAATAAATCAAAGCGGGGTATTGGTGTACTTGTGACATCAGGTTTTTCTGTGGCGCGGAAAGTGCCAGATGTGTCTCCCCGTTGAATTGCCTCAATAAACATCGGCAGCGTGATTTCCCCTTCATCCAGAATCAGAAAATCTGCGCCCACATTTTCAACTTCGTGCGGTACAGAGGTAGGATAAGGGCCACCAACTGCGACTAGCTTGCCACGTTTTTTTGCTTCCTGAATTTGGTCAAGCAAATCTTGTTTCTGGACAATCATTGCGGAGAGAATGACTACATCAGCCCATGCCCATTCTGCTTCTGTTGCTGGACGAATGTTGCGATCGACTAGCTTGAATTCCCATTCTTGGGGCAGAATTGCGGCTACTGTTACTAAACCTAGAGGTGGTAATAAAACCTTGCGATTAACTAACTCCAAGATTTTTTCATAAGACCAAAAGGTTTTGGGAAATATCGGATACACTAACAAGATTCGCATGTAGTATCAATCCTCACACTTTGATTGTTATCCCACTCTAACGAAAATAAAGGGTTATTTACTTTTTATAATCACAAAATTGTCTTTAAATCTAGTGGCTTTCGGATGAGGTAGAGCATCCACAGTAGGCGATCGCTCTAATTGGTAACTTTTCCCCTGTCAGTCGCTCAATTCCTTTTGGTGTTTCCTGACTTGTAAACACTAAACAGCTTTGATGAAGTATTTCTGCCAATCTCATCTTCTCAATGAACCGCTTCGCTAAGACACAAGCACGCAGAATTCCTTGCAAACTGGTGTCAAAAGACATCTGCAAAAAAGAATGTAGAGACGTAGTACTGCTACGTCTCTACAAGGGTTGTGGATAACGCATATTTAATTTCATCAGGTGTCTATTGCGTAGTATCATCATCAATAAGTTGATAATAAGCGATCGCGCACCAAGACTTTAAACTACTTTTCTATTTCCCGGTGTGTAGTAACCTAGCCAAACTTCTCCAATAGTTGCAGCTTGTCGTCACACACTAATTAAATTTTGAACCGCTTTGCAAACAAGATATGTTAGATTTATTTATTTCTACTTACTTAATTTTTGTAAAACAAGATACATTAAATGGTAGTTTAGTCGCAAAGGAAGCAAAAAGTATGACCGTTAGTAGCCCTGAAGTCATCCGTCATCTATTGATTGGGCTGGGATATTTAGCTCCTGAAATTGACCCTAACCCCGATCTGACAAAATTCGCTCCCTGGAAGCGGAATAACAACTCTTTAACAGACGATCCGACCGAAGAAGCCATTAAAAAGTTTCAGAAACAATACTCACAAAGACTTGTGGTTAATGGTAACGCCGATGCTGAGACTAGAAGTGTAATGGAAGAGACAGTTAAAGGACTTCAGAATCGATTGAAGTTTCACGGGTTCGCAACCAATACCGAAATCCCTTCAGACAAGCCTTTTTATGGGCCAGCCACTTATACCGCAGTCAAGAAATTTCAGAAATCTCAGGGTTTAACTGAAAATGGCATTGCCACTATTGAACAGCGGCAAATTCTCCAGCAACCTACTCTCACAGATAAACCCCAGTCGCCTCCCCAGACACAAGTTAAGTTGATAGATTTGTGTTTCCAATTTAAAAAGAATCCTCAAAATCCTTCTTACATCGCAGCCCTAAATAACTTACAACAAAATCTACCCAAGGATGTTTTACACAAAGTTACTAACAAATGGAGGGGCACAAACGATCAAAATCCTGAGATTGTCAAGCTGACGAATTTGTTTACTTATTATGATGACAATAATCAAAATCATCGAGATGCCCTAAGTCACCTACAGAGTCAGATCACCCCAGCCGTCTATAAAGAATTTATTAGTCTTTGGAATAAGAAGTAAACTACCCACCTTTAATGAAGAGAGCAGGGGGAGCAGGGGGAGCAGGGGAAGCAGGGGAAGCAGGGGAAGCAGGGAGGGGGATTAAACTAAGCCAGACAATTGGGGTGGGGTTTCTACTTACCTTAAGATACAAGGATTTATTCGCCCACAAGGGGCGAGGTTTTGAACCTTTACTTTTTTTATAAACATCTCCCAATCTTGAACTCAAGTTCAAGATTGTCCCTCTCCGACTCGGAGAGGGATAGTTTTGAGTAGTCAAACCAAGGAGAGGTTTTTGATTGGACTAAATTAGGCAACGGACAGTAACTCGTTGAACTCACGTTATCTTAAAAGAAGCATTAGACTATCATGCCCTTGGTCAAAAAAGACCGCAATGACTATGAACAACTCAAACTGTTCACGCCAAGACGTAGTGAAACAGCATTTGTTTTCCTTAAACAGTCGATAATGTAAATAAATGTAAAAAATCCTCAGCTAGGACAAAACCATCCATGCGTGTAATTTTGATGACTGGTAAAGGTGGCGTGGGCAAAACTTCCGTCGCTGCTGCAACTGGACTCCGTTGTGCGGAACTGGGCTATCAGACATTGGTTTTAAGTACAGATCCCGCTCACTCTCTGGCAGACAGTTTTGACATAGAACTAGGACATGCACCCCAAAAAATTCGCCCAAATCTGTGGGGTGCAGAACTGGATGCGCTGCAAGAACTAGAAGGAAACTGGGGTGCTGTAAAACGTTATATTACCCAAGTTTTACAAGCAAGGGGTTTAGACGGTGTACAGGCAGAAGAATTGGCAATTTTACCAGGCATGGATGAGATTTTTGGCTTGGTAAGGATGAAACGCCATTACGACGAAGGTGAGTTTGATGTTTTAATTATCGACTCAGCCCCAACTGGTACTGCACTACGCTTGCTGAGTTTACCTGAAGTTGGTGGCTGGTATATGCGCCGTTTTTACAAACCATTTCAAAACATCTCGGTGGCACTTCGCCCTCTGGTTGAACCTTTTTTTAGACCAATTGCTGGTTTTTCGCTACCAGATAAAGAGGTAATGGATGCACCTTATGAGTTTTATGAACAAATTGAAGCCCTAGAAAAAGTATTAACAGACAATACTCAAACTTCTGTGCGTCTTGTCACCAATCCCGAAAAAATGGTAATTAAAGAGTCTCTGCGGGCCCATGCTTATTTGAGTTTGTATAATGTTGCAACAGATTTAGTTGTGGCTAATCGAATTATTCCCCGTGAAGTCCAAGACCCATTTTTCCAACGCTGGAAGGAAAGTCAGGAGCAATATCGCCAGGAAATTCATGATAATTTTCATCCTCTACCTGTGAAAGAAGTCCCACTTTTTTCTGAAGAGATGTGTGGATTAGCTGCATTAGAACGCCTGAAAGAAACTCTTTATAAAGATGAAGATCCGACTCAGGTTTACTACAAAGAAACGACTATGAGAGTCGTACAGGAAGAAAAACAATACAGTTTGGAAATTTATTTACCTGGTATTCCTAAAAACCAAGTTCATCTCAGTAAGAATGGAGACGAATTAAACATTACCATTGGCAACCACCGTCGGAACTTAGTTTTGCCACAAGCCTTAGCAGCACTACAACCAGGAGGCGCAAAGATGGAAGACGACTATCTAAAAATTCGCTTTAGTGACAATATAAGAGTTTAAGTTTTTTTGCTTTGCTAATAGTTGTCAAAAACTCAAAACTAAAAAGCAGTAATCTTTAATTTAAGCTAGTACAGACGCAAATTTTTAGCGTCTTTTTTATGACGTTTTGGTAAATTTTTATAAAAGGTAAATGAATATTTTGATTAATGGTTTGCCCGTAGTTTTACTGAAGACAAATTGATTAAAAAAAAATCAAAATGGCTTTAGATTTAATTATGTCAGTTTGCAAATTATTAATTGATTTTGCTATAAGCAATGACCTTCAACCCCGAACAAGATTTGTCCTTATATCGCCATGAAGAAAGTTTATTACGTCGGATTACAAACCATATCCGCCGCAGCTTAGAGTTGGAAGAAATTATCACGGTGACAACGGCAGAGGTGCGATCGCTACTGAAAACTGACCGAGTGATGATTTATAAATTTCATGGCGATGACAGTGGCCAGGTCATTGCTGAGTCCATCTACAACAATCGTTTGCCGTCCTTACTAGGGTTGAATTTCCCGGCTGACGATATTCCCCTCAGCGCCCGTGAGCTATTTATCAAATCACGGGTGCGTTCTGTTGTGAATGTTGATGCTCAAGAAATTGGTCAAAGTCAACTGCGTGACTTGGAAAATGGAGAAACTATATCAGAAGAAATCCGTTACCGCCCTGTAGATCCATGTCATGCTGAATATTTGACGGCAATGGGAGTAAAGTCTTCTGTAATAGCGCCTATTCTCTATCAAGATCGGCTTTGGGGGCTTCTGGTATCTCATAATTCCCAAGGGCGTTTGATTTCAGAATATGAACTAGAAGCCCTACAGATGGTTGTCGATCAACTCTCAGTAGCGATCACTCAAAGTTCTCTCCTCACTCAAGTCCGCAAAACAGCCGAACGAGAAACTATCGTTAACCGCATTGCTACCCTGCTACATTCACTACCGACCATTGTATTACAACCAGCCCTAGAAGCAGCTGTTGCTGCCTTTAATGGTGTTGGTGGCAGACTTTGCATTAGAAATGCAGCTTTTGATTTCCACAATGGCAACGTAACCAGTTTAACAGAATGCCTAATACCAGGAAATACTTGTATCAAGCTTTATATCTGTGGACAGCAACCTGTAATGCCAGAACAAACTATATATCCACTCATAGAGCAGTATAGTATCTGGCAAGAACTCTATAAGTCTAGTAACTACGATGTTTGGGCGATTTCAGATATATACAGTACCCCTGATTTGCGAAGTTTACAAGTTGCTTTTCAACCAACTAAAATTCGTAGCATATTAACAATCCCACTCCTGTATCGTCAGCAATTACTAGGCTACTTAAGTATTTTCCGCAACGAAATAGATACAGAAACTCTATGGGCGGGGCAGTATGATAGCGATCGCAGACAACTCTACCCCAGGCGATCCTTTGAGGTTTGGCGCGAATCTAAAAAAGCCCAAGTTCAAAAATGGACAGATGAAGAGATTGAACTGGCTAGAAATCTCGGTAAACACTTTGCTTCCGCAGTTCAGCAGCATGAACTACAGCAACAAGTACAAGTCTTCAATGAAAACTTAGAAAAACAAGTTAAAAGACGCACAGTTGAGTTACAACGGACAGCTGAACAAGAACAGGCTGTGTTTAGAGTTATTGCCGAGATTCGAGAATCGCTGGACACAGATACTATTTTTCAAACCACAACTAAAGAGGTTTGTCAATTAATCAAAGCCGATCGCGTTTCCGTTTATCGTTTCGATTCTAATTGGGGTGGTGAATTTGTCGGTGATTTCGAGGCTGCTAGTCCATACTGGTCGAATGAGTCCGAATTAGGTATTAATACAATTTGGAATGACACCTACTTACAAGATACACAGGGAGGACGTTATCGCCACAATGAAACATTTGCAGTCGATGATATCTACAAAATGGGATTTGCTAAGTGTCATATCGATAATCTAGAGCAGTTTCAAATTCATGCTTTTGTGCTGGCACCGATCTTTGTTGGGCAAAAACTTTGGGGTTTGCTGGCAACTTATCAACACACTGGGCCTCGGCAATGGAAAGTCTCAGAAGTCAACTTTCTCAATCAGATTGCTGCCCAAATGGGCGTAGCACTCCAGCAAGCTGAATTACTCAATCAGACACGAGAACAGACATTAGATTTACAACAAGCAGCAGAACAACAACGGGTATTGTTTGAAGTTGTGGCAAAAGTTAGGGAATCTCTTGACCTAGATGCAATTTTTCAGACAACCACTCAAGAAATCTGTAAATCACTACAAGCGGATCGAGTAGCAGTTTACCGCTTCCAAGCTGATTGGAGTGGTGAATATATTGCCGAGTTTGTAAATGATGGCTGGGTAAAGCTAGTATGTTCTGATACTAAGATAGTTTGGCAAGATAGCTATTTGCAGGAAACCCAAGGTGGGCGATATCGTCACAATGAAACCTTTGCAGTTGATGACATCTATCAAGTTGGACATTCTCGATGTCATGTTGCAGTTCTAGAGCAAATTCAAGCCAAGGCTTATGCGATCGCACCTATATTTATTGGGCAACAGCTATGGGGCTTACTGGCAGCTTATCAGAACTTTGCACCCCGCCATTGGGAAGCCTCAGAAATTAAGTTTATTACTCAAATTGCCAATCAGCTTGGGGTTGCACTCCAACAAGCCCAACTGCATAATCAAACTAAAGAGCAGACCCAAAAGCTAACTCAAGCTCTCCATGATTTAAAGCAAACTCAAACCCAACTGATCCAAACTGAGAAAATGTCCTCATTAGGTCAACTGGTAGCTGGTATTGCTCACGAAATTAATAACCCGGTAAACTTCATTTATGGCAACATCAATCATGTCAATGATTACACCCAAGATTTACTCAGTATACTAGACCTCTATTTGCAAAACTGTCCTAACCCAAACCCTGAGATTCGCGATCGCGCATTCGAGATAGACTTAGAATTTCTGATTGAGGATTTGCCCAAAACTCTATCTTCCATGAAAATCGGCATCGATCGTATCCGGCAGATAGTCTTGGGTTTACGGAATTTCTCTCGCCTTGATGAGGCAGAAATGAAGCCGGTTGATATTCATGAGGGGATTGATAGCACGTTGCTAATTTTGCAGCATCGCTTGAAAGCAAAACCGGAGAGTCCCACGATTAAATTAGTCAAAGAATATGGTGAGCTTCCCTTAGTAGAGTGCTATGCTGGGCCGCTAAATCAGGTATTCATGAATGTTTTAAGCAATGCGATCGATGCTCTAGAAGATTATAGAGTGTCTACAGCACAACCTCATAGCAGTCAAATTACCATTCGGACTGCGATCGCAGAAATGGATGGTAATGTTAAAAGCGTAATAATTCGCATTGCAGACAATGGGCCAGGAATACCAGAAACTATAAAGGCCAGAATTTGCGACCCATTTTTTACTACTAAGCCGGTGGGAAGAGGCACTGGTTTAGGGTTATCAATTAGTTATCAAATTATTGTAGATAAACACGGTGGTATGTTTAAATGTGATTCTCAGCCGGGGTTAGGTACAGAATTTTGGATTGAAATTCCAGTAATACAAGTTACCAAATCATAGAAACAGAATTTTCTCTACCTGTGCGCTAAGACTAGAATTAGAATTGATGTGACGTTTCCTAGTAGCTAAAGTGTCAGACTCTCTGCCATTGCGCGATCGCTATCTTGCCTTAATCGATGAAATTGTCGAAACCACCCTCAAGGGCAAAATTAGCTCTGTTGAAATGGTGTATCAAATGCTGGTTAAAAGCATAACTTCCGGTACAGGGGAAGTGTTTGAGCTAGTTTTGAGCGATCGCCTGAATGCCCTCCAAAGCCAAGTAGACAACGAAAAAGACGAACTCAAGAAAGCTAAAGCTACTCGCAGTTTGAGAGCGATTAAGACTATTCAAAGTCAATGGCAACGCTGGCAAGAGCAAAACAAAGCAACAGTTGCGATCGCTTCCGCAGTTGCAGAAATTACCACATCGGCCGTAGATGAGCGACTGGCGGCATTTTTACGAGTTACCGATCCTAATCAGAAGTATCCGCTAAATTTGCAACAGCTACAGCAATTATCAAAATCATTACAGCAATTTGCCCAGGTAGATGGGGATTTACAACAATTTTCTGAAGGTATTACCCGTGGTTTAGCTTCTTGGCAGCGATTGCAAGACAACTTACTCAGTTGGATGTATGAGCAAAAAGAAGCTTTGGGATTTGGCGGCGTACCCGGAGAACGCGGCCCCTGGGCAAGTTGGGCGAAACAACTCAATAGTGAGTTACCCCAAGCACTGCTTCGGACTTTGGCTATGGAACAATCTGTAATTGAATTTGCCCAGCGACAACGGGGAATCACCCTCAGAGATTGGGTAGAAATGGCATTGATTTTACAGTTTTTGCAACGGGGACTAATTAACTGGTTTGACCAACAAGCTTATGATGTCAAAGCCGGGCCAAAATTGTCCATTTCCACCTTTTTGACCTTTGCAGTGATTTGGAGTCAATTAGCAAGTGGTTTTGGCAGCATTGGCACTGTATACGGCGATGCCTGTTCTCAAATTATGCTCCAGATTTTACGAACCTTTGCCCAGCGTCCATATTTTCCCTTTTACGGCGGGATTTTTGCCTCTTTTACTGGTACTTATTTGCGAGATGCCCTAGACTATTTGGACGAACCATTGCGACGCGACGAGGGAACCCAAGAAAAGGCGCGGATTTTGACACTTTTAGGCTATTCTCAGCGAGCTTTAGGACAATATCAGCGTTCACTTGATTTTCATCAGCAAGCGCTAGAGATTGCCAGAAATGCAAGCGATCGTCCTTGCGAAATTGCCAATCTCAACCACCTCAGCCGCACCTACGTCCAAGAGAAAAATTATGCTGAGGCAATTAACTATAGTCAACGAGCATTAATATTGAGTCGGCAAGCAGGGGATAAGACAGGAGAAGCAAACGCCCTGGTAAATTTAGGTTACAGCGAAGTCATGCAAGCTCAAGAAGTGGAAAACCTCGAACCCGAAACTTATGAAGCTGCAATTAACTATTTGGAACAAGGTTTAAAATTATCAGAAAAATTAGGCGATATTCAAAGTAAAGCTTTATGTGTCAGCAGTCTAGGAATTGCGTATCTAGTAATTAGACAACACCAAACGGCGATTAAATATCTTGAAGATGGCTTTAAAACAGCACAATTTTCTGGCGATTTATATCTCCAGGGGCGGAACTTAGCTTATTTGGCAGAAGCTTATTATCATCTACAAAATTCGGAAAAAACTGTTTACACTGGCTGCTTAGGAATGTATCTTTTGGAGCAAATTGCTTCTAGTGAGTGGCATCAACCAGCAGGATTACTGACAATTTTACAAGGACAAATTGGGGCACAAGCTTTCCAAAAATTCTTAGAGCAACATCGGCCTAAAATCATTGCCGTTATTGGTGTAGATGGGTATGATTACATTCCAAAATTATTAGAAGTATACAAACAAGATATTTGAATATAGCGGTTCTCATTTATGTGAGGTACACCCGTAGGGGCAATTCATGAATTGCCCCTACACCTTACTTGTCCGTAAAAGTATGCACAAAGCAAGTCTGGTATGCCACACCCTCTTGCGTTCGAGCGTCACCCGAAGGGCGGTTTGATAAATTAAGGTAGATTAACTTGCGATCGCATCTCATATCATGTCCGCCAAATTACTTACGGTATATCATTGCGATCGCAACGAAGTGGAGCGTTCGCGCAGCGTCTCGTAGAGAAGCAATCACCAGGACTCTGCGTTCGCGAAGCGTGTCCGAAGGACTTATGCTTCACTCCGTACCCTTCTCCTTCGGAGACGCTATTCGCGAACGGGTTCTCCAACGGAGTACGCAATGACAAGTGTTTAACCGGATATGATATCAAGGTAAATTCGAGCAACTTTGCAAGACATCCCCATGATTTTCTGGTAAGGTGGTTAATGTCTTGACCATCAATGCCACAAGCGAAAAGTGCGGTCTTGGGGTCTCCCCCGCCGCAGGATGCGCGAAGCGCTGTAGAGGAGCAACTTTTCAAGAGAGCGAAAACCAAGCTAATAGGTATATGTCGCAAGAGAAAGATTTGGGTCTTGGGAACCAGGACTCCTGCCCTTGGAGGGAGTGTCAGACCAAAAAAACTACGGAGTAATTGAAAAAGAGGCAAGGGAGCAGGGAGCAGGGAGCAGGGGAGAAGGTTCAGAAAGGGGGATTCGACCCCACCTGAACGAGAACCACTTAACTCTTATTGGGGGACTCAGACCCATTTTCCGCTCCGCTCCACGGCAGGGGGAAGGGGTCATTTCCCCCTGCTCCCTGCCCCCTTCCCCCTGCCTCTTCGTTGATGGCTATTCCCGATGAATTGGGAAGCTCAGACTTCAGCCGTAGGCAAGTCTGAGTAGTTCACTTAAGTCAAATTAGCAGGAGAGATAATGACCCAAATAATAGTGGGTGACAATGAACACATTGAATCAGCCTTACGCCGATTTAAGCGAGAAGTTTCCAAGGCTGGGATTTTTCCAGATATGAGGAAGCATCGTCACTTTGAAACGCCTATTGAAAAACGTAAGCGGAAAGAAATTGCCAAGCACAGGCAGGGTAAAAGACATTTCCGCACTTAATTAAGTCAGTACTTACGCAAAATCATGAAAAAACGAACCGCATTCGCGCAGCGTCTCGTTAGAGAAGGACGCATAGACACAAAGTGGCTTCCCGAAGGGTAGGACACAAGGAAATAAGAGTTTCAGAAAGTTTTTGCGTAAGTCCTATAAGTAACATAGGTATTAATCAATGCCCTCAGAAATTTTCTGAGGGCTTTTTTGATGGAAATCAGCACAAATCATTTTTTGCCATTAACTCGATTGTTTGTAGAGAATTAGCAGCAATGGTATTTTGTTGGTCAAACTTAAGTGCTTGTTGCCAAGATGCGATCGCTTCTCTCCATTCTCCTTGTAATGCCGATAATTTCCCAGCCAAGGCGTGAAAGTCTGCATTGCTGTAATACAAAGCGAGAGCTTGATTGTTGTGGGTTACTGCTTCTGGATAGCGCCCTTTTGATAAAAAATGCAGTGCTTGTCTATGATACCAGATGGCTTGGTCGTGCAGACTCAGCAAGTCAGATAAGTCAGCTTTACAGCGTCTACAAGTTGGAGAGTAGGGAGTGGGAGAAGATGAGGGAGATGTAATAGTAGTCTCTTGGGTATAATCATTATTTTTCTGCTCAACAGATATTCTGCTCCCCTTTACCGGACGATAAATTGCTCCACAAACAGGACATTGCATAATTACTATTCCCTATTCATCATTCGTACTGGCGTAGTAAAGAAAATCTGAGAGTTCTTCTTGTAACTGAGGTAGTTCTGCACTCTTATTAGCGATCGCATTTTCAATCTGGGCTAATAAGTCTTGTAATTCCTCTGCTTGTTCAGAATCTATGGTCAGAAGTGTTTGTTGAGCGCGGTCTAAAAGTGCTGCTAATTCTGGAGCGATATCTATTGTTGAGATTGGATTTTCTGTTGAGATTTCAATTGTTTCATCAAATTCAAACAAGGCATCTAAATCTGCCCTTGCTTGCTTCAATTCATGGCTCGAAAGTTTCTCGATCCCTGCATTATTTACTACTAGCGTTCCTTGTTGTCCTTTGCCTTTCTCGGTAGTGGTGACAGTGAGAATGCCATTTAGGTCAAAGTCAAAGTGAACCTCGACTTCAATACCTCCTGCTGGTTTGGGTGGTAAATTCTCGACTCTAAAGGAACCGAGAGGAACATTTTCTTCAGCGATCGCATTTTCTCCCTGAAAAACTTCAATTTCTACCACTTCTTGTTCATCAAACACGGTGGAATAAACATGAGAGCGAGAAACAGGAACAACGCTGTTGCGGGGAATAATCACACTGAAGTAACCTGGCATAATACCCATTGGTGTAGACACAACCGCAGCAATGCCCAGAGAATGGGGAATTACATCTACAAGAATGGCATCTACAGATTCACCTACCAGCACCCCAGCTTGTAAAGCGGCTCCTAATGCCACACAAAGGTCTGGTTGAATGCCATCGCTGGGAGTTTGTTTGAGATGTTCTGAGATCATTTGTTGCACTAGAGGGATGCGTGTGGAACCACCAACTAGGATAATCCGGTCAATCTCGTCGGATTCAATATTGGCATCTATTAGGGCGCGGTCAATTGCCTCTAGGGTTTCTGTCAATAGGGGGCGAATTAATTTTTCTAAATCTATTCGCGCTACTTCTGTCTCTAAATGTAGTGCAGTCTTACCTTTACTACCTAAAAAGCCTTCCCGAACTGTAGCAAAGGCGTGGGAACTCAGGTCAATTTTTAACTGTTCTGCGGCTCGAAGGAGACGCGCTTGGGTAGCCGCATCATCTGGTACATCTACACCATGCTGTTTGCGGAATAGATCCGCGAGATAGAGTTGCAAAAGCCTGTCGAAATCGTCTCCACCCAAGCGGTTGTTACCATGAGTAGCTAGTACTTCTGTGACTTCCCCTGTAATTTCGACTACTGACACGTCGAAAGTACCACCTCCCAAGTCATAAACCACAACCCGTTCTGTGTCTTCGGAGCGCAAATCATAAGCTAAAGCCGCCGCCGTTGGTTCGTTGATAATTTGCAGTACTTCCAAACCAGCGATCTCGCCAGCAGTTTTAGTTGCCTGGCGTTGAGCATCTGTAAAGTAGGCTGGAACTGTAATCACTGCTTGGGTAATTGTTTCTCCCAAAGCATTCTCAGCCCGTTGTTTTAGGGCCCGGAGAATAATCGCGGAAACTTCATGAGGTAAATATTCTTTATCTCCTAAAGTAGTTTTGTGGTCAGTTCCCATCCAACGCTTAATTGACTTCACAGTGCGTTCAGGAGCCGCAGCATATTGACGGAGTGCTTCTCGCCCTACCAGCACTTTCCCCGTGTTACTAAACCCCACACAGGAAGGTAAAATCAGATCGCCATCTTCGCCTGGCAATACTCGCACTTGGCCATTTTCGACAATCGCCACTTCGGAATTTGTTGTGCCTAAGTCAATACCAACTGCTTTCATAAAATTTAATATGCAAAGGTCATTTAGCCCTGGTTTTGTTACCCAGTCACAGATGCGATCGTACGAAACGCAATGACCTTGGGTAATTACAAGTATTGTATTTTTGAAGCCTGACAGCTTCACTATTAGATATTAGGTTACAAGATATTTAGGAAATAATTCGCATTACTCCGAACGATAGGCAACACGGAGACTTTGGACTAAAATCACCAAGGATGTGATCGCCATCAATCCGCCCCAAAACCAGTAAGGTAAGAGCAAATATCGCTGCATTTGCGCTGTATCAGAGAGTCCAAGGGGGCCAGCAGAACTACTAAATAGATAATCGAGTTGATGGTACGTACTCACACAAGCTTGCACACCAAGGAATTGAATGGCAAATCCTTGCGCCCAGCGAGGGGCTTTGAAGGCGATACCCAAGATTATTAAACCTAGTAAGGGAATTGCTATCAACCCAAACCACGAACGTATCCAAATTAATGTGGAAAATAGCAAAAAACTCCCTAATATTTTCAAACAGAGGGTTGCTGCTGTAAAACTGCGAGAAGCTAAAATCAAAGCAGCACCGGCAATAGGTGGCCCCATTGGCCCTGCGGCTGCGATTATTGCCGGGATTATTGGCCCTGATGACGACTGGATGCCATAAGTTGCGACACCGGAACCATTGTTAAAAATCTGTAATTTCTGAAACTGTCCGCCTAATACAAGTGCCATTAAGCCGTGACCCATTTCATGAAACCAAGTTGCCAGAATTGTAAACGGATATAAGATATAATCCCCTCCTGGTAGTTGCCATAGTAAAGCAGTTGCGATCGCTGCTGCAATTAGCCAGGTTAACCCCATGCGCTCAACAACTAGCGGGGCTTCTTTAGTCAGCAAGGGTTCAAAATTTTTACTTGGTTCCCTCATAGGTCACTTTATTTTGGATTTGAGATTTTAGATTTTGGATTTTATAGGACTTACGCAAAATACCTCTCAAAGTCTTATTACTCCGTGTTCTCTGTGCGGCAGTCGCTCATGGGGGAAACCACGCCAGATACTCCACTTGGGGAGACCCCAAGACCGCACTGCCTTGCCTCTGTGGTTCGTTTTTCCGTCACCTATGCGTCAGTCCTATTTAGATTTTCTGGAAAACTCAAAATTTAAGATTGGCGGTGTATTTTCATCCATCCTAGTGTAATTCTTGAGGTAGTGGAATTGCTCGGCAATGCAACAACTCCTCCTACAACAGCCAAATATCACTTCCAAAATAATAATTGGGAAAAATAAATTTATCAGCAAGCGTTAGCAGTCTCTAGAGAACAGGGTTATCAAAATAATGAAGATAAAATTATTGAGATAATTAATCAAATTAATAATTGTTTATCTACTTTATTTACTAAATTTTAGTTTGCGATGAAAAGCGATCGCTATTCCAATACTGTGACTTTTGAGACTGCAAATATTCCCACATCATTAAAGTTAATAATACTCCCCATAAAGGGGAGTTACTACACAGTATTCAATTACCTAAAATGAACAACAAACATAGTTATTCATTGCTTATTCGATCCGGTGCATTTGTTTATCCTCCAAAAGGAATATTGGAGGATGGGTAGAAAATCCTTATACTGATGTCACAATTGATGGAAAATCAGTTAAGAAAGTTGAAATAGGAATGTGATTAAGTCTCCTTTACCCAAACTGATGCGATCGCCTGGTCGCAATCGATGACGATTCCCTGGTAAAAGGGGCAAATTATTAATGTAAGTCCCATTAGAACTTCCCACATCTTCTACATAGTGAGCGTCTCCCTCAACACGAATATCTGCATGAATCCGCGAGACAACTTCGGAATTGGGAAATCCTGAAACGTCTATATCTGGCGGAATCCGGTCATTTTGCTTGCCGATATGAATTACAGAGAGATTTTGCGGTAATTCAATTAGGCGATCGCTTTGGACGTGGATTAACCGCGCTGTAACCTGCTGCAATTGTGTTCTGGCAACAGTTGCAGTTGGCGCTGGTATTTCTGGCGGGGGTAGTTCAGCTTCAGAGACTGGCGCTAGTTCCAACGGTGGTGGAGTAGGAATACTTTTTACAGAAACTACAGGTTGAGCGGCCACGATTGGCTCTGGTTCTGGGGGGCTGTTTTCTGTAACAGCTACCTGTGGTGGAACTGTCACTTCTGTTGGTGGTAAAGATGAAGCGGGAGGATGGGAGTTACTAGAACCACCTATTCCCAAAGCATCTGGTTGTAAAAGTTCTAACAATGGATCTGGTGGAACTAACGGCGGTACTTCCACAGGAACATCGGGAGTAACTGTTGTAGCTACCGTAGGATGAACGTGTGGAACTCCTGCGGAGTGAAGGTTATAGCCACACTGACCACAGAATGCAGCATCTGCTTGCACAGTTGCCCCACAACTGGGACAGTTAGTAGTTGCGGGTAACGGTGTATAACAAGCTTCACATTGGACAGCGCCATCAGGGTTAGGATGATTACAATTAGGGCAGACAATCATCGATATTTAGCCTTTGTTCAAGATCATCATAAATATAGTTAGGACTGGCAAGCAGAGAGCGGCCCTAGCTTTAGATTCTAGCAATTACTGCTAATGTAACTATGAATTGACACAGGGGGAGATGGGGGAGATAAGGGAGATGGGGGAGCAGGGGAAGAAAGAATAAATATACTAATGCCCAATTTCCAATGCCCCATTCCCCACTCCCTACTCCCAATGCCCAATTAATGTTGAAGTTCTAAACCTGCTGCTGAATCTAGCAGCCACCAAAGTTCACCTTGGGGCCGAATTAAACGGGATGGGTAAGTGAAATCATCGGCTACAGGTGCAAAGACTTGCGCCAAAGCTGGTCTTTTATTAGCACCAGCAACTAGAAAAATCACACTGCGAGCAGAGTTGATGAAGGGGTATGTAAAAGTTATTCTGGGGTTTCCATCTTTGTTACCTACAGTAACTAAGCGATCGCACACTTTGAGAGCTTCTGTGTGGGGAAACAAAGATGCAGTATGTGCATCATCACCCATTCCTAGTAATACTACATCCAACGCGGGAAACTCGACCCTAGAAGAATTGAAAAATTCTTTGAGATGTTGTTCATACTTAGCAGCCGCCAGTTCTGGATTGGCTTCTAAAGTTGGTACGGCGTGAATGTTAGCTGCTGGGATATCAACACGATCTAGCCACGCACGACGCGTCATCAGTTCATTGCTATCGGGGTGATCTGGTGCTACGTAACGCTCATCCCCCCAGAATATATGAATTTTATCCCAAGGCAGTTTTTGAGTAGCGATCGCTTCGTATAACGGTTTAGGTGTACTACCGCCAGACAAGGCGATGGTAAACCGCCCTCGCTGTTCAATGGCAGTTTCTAACTTGGAAAGAATTAATTTTAGCGCTCGTGCAACCAGCGCTGGCTGATCCGGTAGAACTTCAACGGTTTTGTTCATGGCTTCATCATCATATTGCTGGCTTCCAGCAATACCATACCGAACTTATTACAATCCTCCTTTTTAACTTTTGAAACATTTAACATCATGGATTAAGTAGACTGGAAAAATGTAGATGCTCATTATCACCTTCAACAGTAAGTTGTCAGTAGTCAGTCGTACTAACTACTAACTACTTTCATAATTATTTTTATTTACACCCAGTTACTTGATACTTGGTTGATTAATACCATAGAGGATACATTTATTAATTCTTATTAAAAATTAATAAAACTAATTAATCACAAATAACGTTTCCCAATTAGCGATCGCTTCGCGTTGGGCGATTAACAATTCCTGAATTCCTTTTTGGGCTACATCTAGCAATTGATCCAACTGAGTGCGGCTAAAGCTGCCTTCTTCGGCTGTTCCTTGGACTTCAATGATTTCTAGGTGTTGATTCATCACCACGTTAAAATCTACTGTTGCAGCCACATCTTCGATATAATTTAGATCCAAAAATGGCTCCCCTTCTAGTAATCCTACGGAAACTGCTGCTACCTGTCCACACAGAGGCGATCGCTCTAACACGCCCTCCTGCAACAATTTAGAAATCGCATGAGCCAACGCTACAAAGGAGCCTGTAATGGCTGTTGTTCGAGTTCCAGCGTCTGCTTGCAACACATCAGCATCTACAGTCAGCGTGCGTTCTCCCAGTGCCTCAAAATCCACTGCTGCACGTAAGCTGCGGCCAATTAGACGTTGAATTTCTTGCGTCCGTCCAGATAATTTCAATAATTCCCTTTCTTGGCGTTTTTGAGTAGCAGATGGTAACATCCGATACTCAGCAGTTAGCCAGCCTTTACCAGTTCCTTCGAGAAACTTCGGAACTCCCTTATTAAGGCTAACAGTACAAAGTACCTGAGTATCACCGCATCTTGCGAGAACAGAACCGGGGGCAAAGCGGGTGAAATTGGGGTAAAAGCTGATCGGACGTAGTTCATAAGAAAGACGGCCGTCTGGACGCTGCCAAGCCATTGGAGTTGCCTCAAGTTTTACAATACTGCCTTAAGATTACCTTAGTGTTGTAATTGGGCATTGGGAATTGGGCATTGAAAAGAATTCTTCCAAACCTTGTACAGACGCAATGAATCGCGTCTCCTTATTCTTCTAAGGAACTGAAAGTAAAGTCAAAATATTTTGCTGCACCATTTCTGGTGACTGGTCGCCATTGATTGTCAATAGGCAGCGACGACGGTCATAATATTCTAGGATGGGAATGGTGCGATCGTAGAATAATTCTACACGGCGCTGCACAATTTCTGGTTGGTCATCTGGTAGCGATCGCCCCAAGGATCGACTAACCATCACTGCTTCTGGTACTTGGAGATAAATTGCCCAATCTAGCTTTTGTCCTAAATCATCCAATAAAAAATCTAATTCTTCAGCTTGGAAGGCAGTACGAGGATAGCCCTCTAAGACCCAATCGCAGTTAATATCTGGTTGTCTGAGGCGAATTCGGATCAAATCAACGATCATTTCGTCTGGAACTAACTCCCCTTTTTGTATATAGGGACGTGCGTAATAACCTAGTTCACTCAAACTAGCGTAAACCGAAAGAGAAGTCCGGGGATCGCCTTGAGACCATTGAAGTTCCGACAGGGGCTTGTCGCCAGATATTGCTTCCCGTAAAATCTCACCTGTGGAAATCAGAGGGATATCAAAGTATCTGCCAAGCCTTTGTGCTTGAGTGCTTTTCCCCGATCCTGAACCTCCCAGAATCACCAATCTCACAACAATTTACTCCTCATGCTGTCAAATTCACTACTTGCTAAGTCTGTTTTGCCCAAACAATCGGCAAATCTAACATTTAGGGGTTCTCAGACGTTATACCCAGCTTTTTAAAATAATTGGAACAGTAAATCTTATGTTTTAATTTTTACAACTAATTTCAGCTAAAAGACGTAAGCTTCAATCAAAACAACTCTTGACTTCAACCAAGCGTAGTGTTTGACTAAGAATGCAATTTGCCAAATCCACCACACCTATGAAAAACAGATTGACTATACAGGCCGATTTGTACTAATTACTGACAGCAAAAAACTTAATGATTGTATCTTTTTGAACTTAAATCTATGGTTGCCCAGCTAGAAACTCAAAGTATCAATTCAACCCTTACCTTGCCATATCCAGTTGAAGGGTTAGTGCAAGTTTTCACTAGCTCACATCGTAATTTTTTTACGAGCGTTATAGCTCAATCACTTAGAATAGCTGGACAAGGAACGCCAGTATTAATAGTGCAGTTTCTCAAAGGAGGTATTCGTCAAGGACACGATCGACCCATACAATTAGGACAAAATTTAGATTGGATTCGCTGTGATTTGCCTCGTTGTATCGATACACCACATTTAGATGATACGGAAAACCAAGCGTTACAAAAGCTATGGCAATATACACAACAGGTAGTGTGTGAAAGTAAGTATTCTCTCGTTGTCTTAGATGAGTTAAGTTTGGCGATTAACTTTGGTTTAATTTCTGAAACCGAAGTTTTAGCGTTTCTAGCAAAACGCCCTCCCCACGTCGATATTATTCTCACTGGGCCAGAGATGCCTAAATCCCTCTTGGATGTAGCAGATCAAATTACCGAGATTCGTCGGAGTTATCGACCCTAAACAAAATATTCAGTTCGTGCTAGTATATCAAGTCTATTTGAATTAACGTTGGCAGCGAACTTGTGATTAAGAACGATATCTGGATTACTGAAATGGCTCAACAGGGTTTGATTTCGCCCTTTGAGCCAAGCCTAATCCGAAAAGTACAAAAAGATGAGTCTGTAGCTGTTCAACCTGTAATTAGCTATGGTTTATCTTCTTATGGCTACGATATACGCCTTTCCTCGGCTGAGTTCCGCATTTTTCGCCACATTCCCGGAACTGTAGTTGATCCCAAAAACTTTAATCCCCAGAATTTAGAGCCAACAGCACTGCATACTGATGACAATGGCAGTTACTTTATTTTACCTGCACACTCTTATGGACTTGGGGTTGCTCTAGAAAAGCTGGAAGTTCCTGAGAATATTACTGTAATTTGCATAGGTAAATCTACTTACGCAAGATGTGGGATAATTGCAAACTTAACGCCGGCTGAGGCTGCATGGCGAGGTCATTTAACTTTAGAATTTTCTAACTCTTCTAGTGCTGACTGTCGCATTTATGCGAACGAAGGCGTGGTGCAATTACTCTTTTTAGAAGGCGAACCCTGCGCTATTAGTTATGAAGCTCGTCAGGGCAAATATCAGGATCAGTTGGAGATTGTAACTTTGGCTCGCATTTAGAGTAAATGATATCTGATTCAGAGGAAATAATTTAGCGATCGCATAGAACTTTCTTAATATCCATCGTCCTGCAAAAGTCTCTATGAGATAGTTTAAACCTTCATCGCGCTTCTAGCCAAATCTGTAAATCGGCCAAAATAGTAAAATCTAACAGTGCTTCACTCAAATCTTCCAAAACAGGCAAAGGTAAACCAGAAATTGAGGAGCGTATTTCCTGAGAAAGTTCCCCAAATCGCTTAGTCAATTGCCGAAGAATTAGATTAGCTGTTGCTTCCTCTCGTCCTTCCTCCCTTCCTTCCTCTCGTCCTTCCTCCTTAATTTCTCGGTAAACTCGCGTTTCCTTAAGTGTGATGCCTAACATAGACTCTACCTCCGCTTGAGTTAATTGTTCAAACCTGTACACCATAATCGTCGTTATTAATTCAATTATGGCGCGACTCGATGGTGATAGCGCTTTTTGAGTGGTTCTTGTTAACAAATACCTTGCTTCTTCTGGTGCTTGTTCTTCATCCACTGTAGTTAATACCATCAGCGCCACCCATATAGGTAATTGACGAATATCCCCTAATTCATCTAAATACACCCGATGTACTTGTCCGCCGTTGAGTAATGACCGATGAGAATGAATATCGCTTTGTTCAATACTGCGCGACGGATAAATTATCACTGCTTGCCAATCGCTAAATCTGGCACGGTTGCGGTAGAAATATAAAGAAGATTCAGCCCATACTCTTTCATAAAGTTGTTCATCTTTCTGGAACTGTACCTCGCAAAAATATACAACTCCAGCACCATCATTTTCAGGTGGTAGAAATACCCCGTCAATTTCAAATTTCGGTTCTTTGACGGCGACTGAATCAAAACGATAATTATCTGCATTTTTTGGAGGGTTTATCAACAGTTCAAAGAGTAATGTCGGAGACTGTTGAAACAGTTTGTAAAATATTGAGTCTCGACGCATGAAAGCATTTTATTAATTTTTTATTCTAGCCCCAAAATATGATTATGGTGCAAGTCTGGCCTTACCCAGACGCTGCTTTTCATACCATTGTGCGATCGCAGGTGCCCAATCTTCAAAGTGAGGCCACATCATTTCACACAACTTCTGAATTTCAAGTTGAGCATCTTTCTTATTTCTTAGGTCACAAAAATGCAAGAAAGACCTTAAATTGAAACTAACTACAAAATGCTGGCGATAATCAAAAGGCACTTTACCTCTTGCGTGTTCTTCAGACATTCCAGCCTCAAAATCCGCTTGATATCGTTTAGCTGCTTCTAGACACCACTCCAAATCTGCTGCTCGTTGCTCTGGCGAGTAGTAGTATTTTTTACCCTGCCTATCAGTGTAATAACCAACTGGTCGTAGATAAAAAACATCTTCTATGTCTTTCTTTCCTTCCAATACATCAATAAATTGGTTGCCTGTATACCTAAAAGACTGAACATCAAATGATACTCCTACCCTATGAGTACGAGCCTGTTGCATGACACTGTGGGGAAAGTAACCACAGTTGAAAACAATCTGAGGATGTTCTAAAGGCCCATAGTGTCCCCTCTCACCCGCTAAAAGTCGCTTGACAATCACTTCGCCGCTTTGTGACTCTGAAGGCCAGGAGTTGCGCTCATCAAACACGAACCCATCAGTATAGTCCTGGTGCATCGCGGCATAAATCACCTGCTGCGGGTTTGGTGTTTTGGCAATAACCTCTACTCGAAATCGATGCATTAGTTTTTGATAATGGATTTGTGACTGAAAGTGCTTACAAATAAGGAGCGCAGCCTGTTGGTTAGACATAGCTTTCAACTCGATCCACTATCATATCTCTGCCTTGGGTTTCTACATTAGCAGATTAAGATACTTTACAAATATTAATAGTTTTGTTACACTTATTTATATAACAGAGAAAATAAGGAAAAATCCATGCGTACAAGCACTGCTATAATTGACGACCAAGGTAAACTGAACAACTTTGCGATCGAGCCAAAAGTTTATATAGATGAACAAGGCAATCGTACTGGCTTCACCCCTTATGCAGAAATTCTCAACGGTCGTTTAGCAATGATTGGTTTTGTCTCTCTGATAGCATTAGAAGTATTTACAGGACACGGTATCGTTGGTGTTTTGGCAAGCCTGTAAAAACTAATTTACATAACGTAATTCTCAACAAATATAAGAGACGGTAAATTTACCGTCTCTTAATTTATGGAAAACTTAGTGCTAGAGTAAAAATATACTGATAGGAAAAATCGTTATCAGGTAAAAATATTAGGCGAACTATGGCTTTAACTGCTTCAACAATGTTGCCACTAGGCACGAAAGCACCAGATTTTCATCTACCGGAAGTAGTATCTGGAAAGGCAACTTCCCTTTCCACCTTTGCCGATAAAAAAGCACTCTTGGTAATGTTCATTTGTCGGCATTGTCCTTTTGTAAAGCACATTCAACAAGAATTAGTGCAGTTAGGAAAAGATTATTTTACAAGTGATTTAGCGATCGTTGCCATCAGTGCGAACGATGCAAAAAATTACCCAAATGATGCGCCAGAATCATTACAAGCATTTGCCACAGAACAAGGTTTTAATTTTACCTTATGCTACGACGAGAGTCAGGAAACGGCAAAAGCTTATACGGCGGCTTGCACACCAGATTTTTTTGTATTTGACGATCAACGCCAACTTGTTTATCGGGGACAATTAGATGATAGTCGCCCCAGTAATGGTAAACCTGTAACTGGTGCAGACTTACGCGCAGCCATTGAAGCAGTTCTGGCAAGTAAACCTGTTACAAGGGAGCAAAAGCCAAGTGTTGGTTGCAATATTAAATGGAAACCTGGAAATCAACCCAGTTATTTTGGTTAGGAGCGATTGAATGGGACATTGGAAGAGCCAGGTGGTAGAGGAGAAAGACTTACTCAACTTCCCCTCTGCTCCCTCTCCTTATGGCTATCAGTGTTTAATTTCCAAATTAAGTATGTAGCATCCTAGTTGGACTTTTTCTGCCCACAATTCATATTCGAGACGCAAATTTTCTGGCAAGGGATGTCCGTTGAGAGTTAAGTTAGTAGTAAAATTTCGTAAACGAATAGGATCGTTAGGTTGCAATGACTCAGTTGGCAACCAATAGCGACTAATACCATAAACGCCCTGTTCCCAAAAGTGACGGTAACTCACTTGAGCGTTACCTTGCATAGTCATGATAACTCGGTAAGGGGAAATTTCCAGCCACAAAATTCTCGGACTGTTAGGGGCGTAAGCTTTGCTCTTACTTTTGGGAAGTGTTTCCTCTGGACTTACTACACTCTCTACTTCGCAGCTAATTAGCGGCGGTGCAGTCAGTAGCAAATGGAATCTATCAGTATCTTTTTGATACAATGTCGCGGCGGTTTCGACAACAGACCAGATTGGTAGGTCAGTGGAAATGAGTGATAAGCACACGGGCTTGCGGTGATGGGTCAGCATGGGAGCGATAAGGGCTAAAAACTATTGAACAAAGTGAAATGAACACTCTAGTTATCTAATAGGTCAAGGTAAGAAACTAAATAGTAAAACAGGCTTAATATTAATGAATCCGTTGATTTGTTAAGCTACACAAATCCGTATAAAAACAGGTAGAATGTCAGTTTAGACAGCAAAAAGGGTACTTTTTCTAGAGAGAGCTAATTCGTCAGTAAAGCTTGTAAATATTCTAAGGCTATACCCTCAAAACAGTGGGAGTCTTTTTTAGATGCTAAGAAACTTTTTGAGAGAGGCTCCCCAGAGGTTGGAGTAATATATTTTACAGTCCTCTCAAAAACTGCCATAGGTTAGAAACCTATAGCTAATAGCTAAAGTCCTTTTAAGAAGACTAAACTCTATTGGTGGCATGGATATCAGTCCACTTCAGTGGACTTGGACTAAAAGCCTGTGAAATTTATTTCTTGGCAGAAGATTTGGCAGATGCAAAAATATAAGATACAGCAAAAAGCCATAGGATATTAGACAAGAAATTACTAGCAACGACTTTGTTTGTAGCTGCTGAATCTCTGGTGTATTTAAAAGCCAGTGTATCCTAATATCGGCTTCTGTTATAACCCACATTCTGTACTTCAAAACGTAGTATAGATATTACAAGAATATCTTAAATGTTTGCCAAGTGTATTGAGTATAAATACTTAATAGAATCCATCAATTGATATTGACAAACAACATCACAGGCATTGCTGACTACTTAAAATCCCTGTATAACTAGCTTTTTGATAAATAGATTAAAGCTGGAGATTTATCGTGTTTAATTTCTTTAGGACTTACGCATGGGTAATAGAAAAAGAACTACAGAGACAAGGCAGCGCAGTCTTGGGGTCTCCCCAAGTGGAGCATCTGGTATGGTTTCCCCCATGAGCGACTGCCGCGCAGAGGTCACGGAGAAATGAGAGTTTGAGAGGATTTTTGCGTAAGTCCGATAATTGCCTCTTGATTGCTCAGATATCAAATAATTAATCTTGAGTTTTTTACAATTATTTTCTTTGCTCAACAGTGTTGTTAATTACTCATTGCTGTTAAGAATTTTTGGAACTTTGAAAAATTCGCCTTCCTGCTCTGGCGCACTGTTAAGAATACTTTCACGGTCAGGATAGGGTTGTAATTCATCCTCTCGTGTTATGTTACTAACATCAATTGCCCGTGTTGTTGGGGATACATTACTGACATCCAGTTCATCCAACTGTTGAATATAATCCAGAATACTTCCTAACTGGGTAGTGAATTGCTCCTCTTCTTCTGGAGTCAATTCTAAACGAGCAAGATTAGCTACTTTATGGACTTGTTCTTGGTCAATCATATTTTTTTAATTAAGAGTGAGAAGTGATGATTAGAGACGCGATTAATCGCGTCTGCACAAGAGTTAGGAGTTAATGATTCATAATTCCTAACTCATTACTTTTAGAAGAATACGTCAATTTGCGATCGCCCGGTGGTTTTCAGCCAGTTTTGGGCTTCGATGTAGTTATTGGGAGCCATGCGAATAGCTCGAATCCAATAGTCTGCGGCTTGGTCAAACAGTGCTTCGCCAGCCTCGTTATCTCCAGATTCTTTTTCCTTTTCACCTTGGTAGTGATAAATCACAGCGATATTGTTCAAGGCTTGGGGCATACGTGGGTTTAACTCAATTGCCTGGTGATACAGTTCTAAAGCTTTGTTGTGGTCGCCGTTGCTAGCATAGATTAGCCCCATATTGTAGAAAATATAACCGCGATCGTTGGTATCTTCCTCTAGTGTTAAAGCTTCTTCATAGTATTCCAATGCTTCAGCATATTCCCCTTCTGCTTGGGCGGACATGCCATCTCGATAATAAACAAACGCTTCTTTAGCTTTTTTGTTAGTTGGCAGGATCTTTAGAATGATATCCGCCATCACTGTAAAGGATTTGTCAACAAAATTATCGTTTTTTTGTGTTCTTGGCATATTTGTCTCTGGGTATGGGGCATGGGGCATTGGGTATGGGGCATTGGGCATTGTTCCCTCATCTCCCCAATCCTCTAGCACACTCAATAGCTAATTTAACTGATTTGTGGGGGTATTCTCCTCACTGAGTGGAATGATACAGTCTGGGCTATTATGCCGAGAGTTATTAACCAAGGTGCTAACTGGATACGCAATCATGGCTGGCGCTGGGTAAGGACGCAATAGCTGTTGTAGGGTTTGGGGCGTTTGGACTTGGGAATCTAGCCATAAATCGTAATCTTTTGGCTCTAGAATCACTGGCATCCGCTCGTGGATAGGTTGAAGTAATTCGTTGGCTGCCGTTGTCAAAATTGTACAAGAGATTATTTCCTCGTGAGCAAGCGATCGCTCTAGAGGTTGCCATCTCTCCCACAAACCTGCGAAGGCGAAGGGTTGTCCATCTTGCAGACGAAAATAAAACGGCTGCTTTTTACCTTGTTGGCGTTGCCACTCATAAAAGCCATCAGCTAATACTAAACAGCGACGATGCTTAAAAGCCGAGCGAAAAGCGGGTTTTTCTGCAACAGTTTCTGCCCTAGCGTTAATTAGCTTTGCACATATTCCTGAATCTTTCGCCCATGAGGGAATTAAACCCCAATGCAACTGCTTAAATTCACGCTTTTCGCTTTCAGGATTTTGTAACACTGTTGCAACCATTTGCGTAGGTGCGATGTTAAAATCGGCTGCTAAATCCAGAACTGGCTCGACATGGAAAACTTGAGCTAAAACTTCTGCTGACTGGTTTAGAGTAAATCTTCCACACATACTTTTATTTTCGACCACTAACTAAAGTAAATATCTCAATCTATAAATCAATAATATTTTTATTTTTTCAAATAATTTTATCTAGTACTTAAAAGCTGAATTTTACAAGAAATTATCCGGTTTTGTGAAAATATTTTGGTAAGATATTGTATTTTAAACCTTCACTTATCAAAATATTGATAGCTGCATTTTAGCATGGAACTACTGCGTTTGTACGATTTTTTACCTTCCGGTAATGGTTATAAGATACGTCTTTTATTCACACAACTAGGTATGCCTTTTGAGAGCGTAGAGCTTAATATTTTGAAAGGCGAGACACGAACACCAGAATTTTTAAGAAAAAATCCTAACGGAAAGATACCTATTCTAGAAATTGAGCCAGGGAAATACTTAGCAGAATCAAATGCCATATTGGTATATCTGAGTGAGGGGACAGAATTTTTACCTTATGACCGCTTTTTGCGATCGCAAGTGCTGCAATGGTTATTTTTTGAACAGTATAGCCATGAACCTTTTATTGCTACATCAAGATTTTGGATTTCTATTTTAGGTAAAGCTGAAGAATATAGTCAGGCTATCAAGGAAAAACGCGAACCAGGTTATGCAGCACTTAGCTTGATGGAAAAACATTTAACCTCTCACACTTTTTTTGTAGGAGAGCGTTACACAATTGCTGATATCGCCTTATTTGCTTACACTCATGTAGCTGACGAAGGTGGGTTCGATTTAACACAATTTTCTGCTATCCAAGCTTGGATAGAAAGAGTTAAAGCTCAACCAAGATATATCAGCATTACACAATCATAAAAAGTCGATTTTACAAATTAATGTCTCTCTCGTTTATTGACTCTGGTAGAGGGTGTTTTTAAAAGAGGTATTTTTCAAGAACTTATTACTAAGCAGCAACTAAATATCTGTATCAATTTCTATCAGCTTTTGCCGAGAGGACAAACCCGACTTAATTCTGATATCAGATTTGGTTACATCAAATTTCTTGGCTAGGAGTTTAATTAACTCTTCATTAGCCTTACCATCAACTGGAGATGATTTTAAATATACAGTCAGACTGCCATCAGGTTGTTCTTCAATTTTTTGCTGTTTTGAATTAGGTTTAACCTTGACTTTTTTTTGCATAACCTATTTTCTGTAATTGTCGCAGCCATAACCAACCTAAAACACAACCCAATAAATAATGAGGAAAATCCCACCAAACAAAGGTAGTACCAAGTAATAATTTACCTATCAAGGTGGCGCGGATCTCATTTAATAGTGGCGGATGCCAAAGTTGCAAGAATTCTACTATACAGGTGATGACAAAAACCCATATAGGAATTTGGATTATCGCCGTTCGACTTCTAAAAAAGTAAAATGCAAAGAGACACCAAAATATTTCGTAAAGTATATCTCCACCGTAGTCATTAAACCATTGATGGGCAGGCCCACTGTAAAACTTAGACAAAATGCCCATCGGTACAACGATGAGCATAGAAATAATAATAAATATTGTTTGATTACGATGTTGGAGCATTTTGTCAAGGCTAAAGACTAACGAAAATTTTAGCCTCTGCACTGCTCTTTCTTCATAATTTGTAAGTTTAGGGATATCTTCTGCTACCAGCGCCTACTACACCGATTTTGTGGCGATAGGAGAGTTCAGCACCGAACCAGCCGGAAGCGCTAGTTAACGTACCAACAAGGAGGGAGATTGACAGTCCCCAAGGTACTATTCGTGATTCAGCATCGCCCCAACGTAGAAGGAAGTTGATGAGTGATAAAACTAGGATAGAAACGTTAAGGATCAAATGTACCCAACCGGCGGTGCGCTTGCGAACTCGTTCAATTTTCACAAAATCGCTGAGACCGATCGCGGCTGCGAGTAAACCTCCAGCTAATCCGAGTCCGATTAACCATAGCGAAGCCCTAGCCCAAAAGAAATCACCAGTTAACCAGTAGCCGATGTCACTTCCCAAAGCGGCAGCTAAAAAGGCGATGGGGAAGATTACACTCAGGGGATGTAGGGGATGTCCTGCGATCGCAACTGTGCTAGGTACGCCACTATCCACATATTCACTGTCGTTACTTTCAATAACTGGTGGAATATTTGGAAAGGGTGTTGAACTTGTTTGCGTTGTTTCTGTACTTTCCATAAATTGACTCGTATAAATAGCTAAATAGCGTATCCTTGAATCAATTTAATAAACTAACATCAAAATCTTATCTATCTGATGATGGAGTTTAAAATTACTATCCAAAATCCTTAACTGAAGCGTATTGTGTTATGAGCAAGGAAAAACTAGGCAATAACATCTTCACCACTTAATATTGCCGCAGCTGGTTGTCTGAAGCGGTTTGTTATAAAAAGAAGTCGATAAAAGATTCATAAGAACTAGACAAATAGCTTTTTTCCAGGGACTATATAGTGATATGTCTCACAAACAAAATTTGGCTTTTATGTTCTCTCTCTAGATAAAAAACCTTTCTCTCGGTAGATAGGTGTACTGACATTATTCTGGCTGCTATGTTACCAATATGACGATAGTAAGACAAAACGCCCTAAATACAAACGTAAGTCCTTCAGTAAATCCTCCAGAAACACTAGCAGAAAAGCAGGTTGAAGCAGAGCGGATGCGCGACGTTATGCTTTTACTGCAAAACTTGATTAACAGTGAAGAAGCCACTGTAAAACTAATTCTGGATTCTCTCTATGATGTTGGTTCAGTCAATCTGATCAACCAAAAGCTTCGCCTGAAACCTCTAAACAGGGTGATGAAATTAATTGCCCGAATGTCTAAACCAGTTTTTAGAACTTTGGCTTTCAATTGGTTTAAGAAAAACTGTCCCCAACTGATTACCAATTGGCTACACTCGAAGGTAACTTTTGAAAGTACCGAAAATATACCTCAACAAGTAGCTGTTGAAGTTGCAGAACTTCAACCATATCCCATACCACCGACAGAAAATCCTTACCAAGAGATTAAAAATCTGCGTTCCCAGGTTAGATTGCTAGCTTGGATTTCAATAATAGCGATCGCTGTTTTAGTAGTAACAGCAATTAGGTTAAACTGAAACCCATAATTAGCACCGTTATCAAATTTCATAGATCCAGCAAGCTATTTTCGGCGTAAGATGCATTTGAGTTCTAAAAACTTAGTATCCTAGAATATAAATAATTTTTGCTAGATGAAGCGTTTTGGAAAACAGTTGTTTGATTAACTCCAAGCAGCTTAACCCATGTATTGCCAGCATATTTAAATAGCTGGTTCAGCATATATGCTAATTCGTACTATGACTTTGCCAAAACCTACCTTGGAGGATATTGAAATACATTTACTCTTAGAAGGGGTGTATCAATATTACGGTTACGACTTCCGCGATTATGCTCTTTCCTCGCTCAAGCGCCGCATTCAGAGCTTCATGCAATTGGAGGGATTAGCTAATATTTCTGCCTTACAAGAGCGGTTACTGCACAATCGTGCTTATTTAGAACGATTTTTGCTTGCTTTGACGGTGAATGTAACTTCAATGTTTCGCGATCCTAGCTTTTATAACACCTTCAGAAATCAAATTGTCCCCTTTTTGCAAACCTATCCGTTTATTCGCATCTGGCACGCTGGATGTTCCACGGGTGAAGAAGTTTACTCATTGGCAATTTTACTACAAGAAGAGGGACTTTATCACCGTTGCCGGATATATGCAACTGATACTAATGAGAAGGTATTACAAAGTGCTAAAACTGGTATTTTTTCCATAAAACTGATGCAGGAATATACTCAGCTTTACCTAAAAGCGGGGGGGAAAAAATCATTTTCAGAATATTATACAGCAGCTTATGATAATGCTATTTTTCGAGCATCCCTAAGAGAAAACGTTGTATTTGCCCAGCATAATTTAGCAACTGATAGTTCTTTTAATGAGTTTAATGTCATCCTTTGTCGTAATGTCCTCATCTATTTCAATCAGGTACTTCAAAAGCGGGTACACGAACTATTTTATAATAGCCTCTGCACTTTTGGTATTTTGGGTTTAGGAAAACAAGAATCCATCAGGTTTACATCTTATGAACAGCACTATGAAGAGATAGTCAAAGGGGAGAAACTATATAAAAAAATAGCTGGGGCTTAAAAATTTTGGATTTTAGATTTTAGATTTAACCTAAGTATTTTTGAGATAACAAAGTTGCAATTCTGTCAAAAGACGGTCTGTCAAACATTTTTAATTGTGTTGAGAAGATACACTTAGCGATCGCTTAAGGTAAATTACACATTGAAGTCTTAAAGGAGATTGTCGATGCAACTTCTCGAATGTCCTCCTGTTGCAGTCATTGCTGGAGAAAATGCGGTTCACGTTTCTCAACTACCTTCTATATGGCAAGACATTGCTAGAGGAACCACGAGTGTCGGACTTTCCCATCCCCAAAGCTATGTTGAGATGGCGCAGTTGTTCCTATACAAATTACAGCATGGTGACGTTGACTTGTTTAGCGATCGCCCCCAACTAGCTCACTTGATACCTTCATTCTCTCAGCTATTTGCCCAACTAGCATGGGAAACCCTAGAGTTTTTTGGGCAAGACTTTCTCAAAGACAGCTATCCAAACTTTGAAAAAGTTCTTCGCGATTTGGAGTCAAAGGGGACAGAGTACGCTGATGAAGTCAAAGTGGCTCGCATTGGGATAGATTTATTTAATGAATTTGGTTATGAACTACCCGCCAGCTTCTATCATGTGCATCTAGCACCAATTTACCGCGATTATGTTTTTGAAGAACGCGCCTTAAGATTTGACCCCCGCGATATCGAACACAAACGTTCTTGGGATGCCATACTCCATGCAGGTAAGGTGTTTGCGATTCAGATGAAGGTACAAAGTATTGCTTCTAAATACGGTTTTACTTATCAACACGGCTGTGGTTGCAACTCTCATTTATCTTCCATTGATGTATCTAGTGGCGCATTTGAATATGAATTGACTCCCGAAAAGCGCCAGCGATGGATTCGCAGTTTTATTTGGACTGCTTGGTATGAGTATGCCTTTTTTGCGATCGTCCCAAATACGAGTTATTTAGTGTAAAGAGAAATATAGCGTTTCCTAAGCAAGTGAGATACACCCAAATCTTTTTTACCAAGGTTAGTAGCTTTAAAAACGTACCTCACCAGACTGGGAACTGCCATAAGTAGAGGGAGAAATTTCTCCCTCATTCTTATTTAGGGACTTCCAAATAAAAAAATATCCCCAAACCGACGCAAAAATCCTCTCTATTTCTCCTCTCTCTGTGTTGCGCCAGTTGCTACAAGTCGGGGAACTCCCCCAACGCACTGGCTTCTCTGCGTCTCTGTGGTTCGTTAGATCATTTATCTCTTGGAAATCCCTTACTGCCAAACGTAGATGAGGATAAACAAAATAATCCAGATAACATCTACAAAGTGCCAAAACAGCGAAGTTGCATTCACACCAAAGTGGCCTGTCTCGTAATTGCCAGGGATGAAAGAACGTACCAAAATAATCGACTGCAACAGAATGCCGGTGAAAACGTGCAAACCGTGGAAACCCGTTAACAGGTAAAATGTCCCACCAAATACCCCGGTGGTGAAGCCAAAATCGAGGCCGTTCCATTCAATCGCCTGTCCAACCAAAAAGTAAGTACCCATCGCCATTGTTGTCAACAGAAACAGGCGAAATTTCACTAAATCATGGCGTTGCAGGGCGCGTTCTGCTAAGTAAATTACAAAGCTACTGGCGACAAGAATTATCGTGTTGATTGTCGGATCTTTTATTTCTAGCCCGGAAACACCAGCTGGTAGCCAGTTAGGAGTTGTTGTTTTGTAGATTGCATATCCGGCGAAAAAACTCAAGAAAATGACGCTTTCAGACAGTAAGAAGACAATGAAGCCAAACATCTTGTTGCCTTCTTCGTCATGGGTATGTTCTGCGCTTGCGTGGTGTGATTCAGGGGAATTGATATAACTGTCCATTTTGCTTTTGTTTGAGGGGAATTTGAAACGCAAAGGAACGCAAAGGGAAGCGCAGAGGGACGCAGAGGTTTTTTTCTGCGTACTTCTGCGTTAATCTGGGTTGTGGTTGGAAAGATTGGCTGTTAAGGGTTCTGATTTGCCGTAGCCGTAGGGTTCTGAGATGATGATGGGGATTTCTTCAAAGTTTTCTACTGGCGGTGGTGAAGAAACCATCCACTCTAATCCAATTGCCCGCCAAGGATTATCAGGTGCTTTCTCACCTTGCATCCAAGAAATCACCATGTTGAAGATGAAGGGCAAAGTGGATATTCCTAAGAGAAATCCGCCCAAGCTAGCGATGACATTCCAGAATTGATACTCTGGGGCGTAGGAAGCAACTCGGCGTAACATCCCTTGCAATCCCAAGGGATGCATAGGCAAAAAGTTGAGGTTAGTACCGATGAAGGCTAACCAGAAGTGGATTTTACCCCAGCTTTCGGAGTACATTCGCCCGGTCATTTTGGGGAACCAGTGATATATGGCAGCATATAAGCCCATCGTCACGGTGCCGTAGAGGACGTAGTGGAAGTGACCCACTACAAAGTAGGTATTGTTGACGTGAACATCAACCGGCACGGAGGAAAGCATGATGCCTGTGATGCCAGCGAACACAAACATGATTAATCCGCCCAAGGCAAACAGCATTGGGGTATTTAGCCGCAATTTACCGCCCCAAATCGTTGCCACCCAAGCAAATACTTTAATTCCTGTGGGGACAGATACAAACATCGTCGTCAGCATGAAGATCAACCGCATCCAGCCTGGTGTACCACTGACGTACATGTGGTGTACCCAAACGATACCACTGACGATCGCAATCAAAATCGATGAAACGGCAACTACTTTATAACCAAACAAGGGTTTACGTGAATAAACTGGGAAAATTTCTGAGAAAATCCCGAAGATAGGCAAAATAATCACGTAAACGGCGGGGTGGGAGTAAAACCAAAAGTAATGTTCAAACATAACTGGATTCCCACCCTTGGCAGGGTCAAAAAATGCAGTACCAACCGTGAGGTCAAGTAGCAGCATTACAGCCCCGGCGGTCAATGCAGGTAGTCCAAATAATTGAATGATTTGGGCGCTAAATACTGCCCAGACAAACAACGGCATTCTGAAGAAACCCATGCCTGGGGCCCGCATCTTGACGATGGTGGTGACAAAGTTTACTGCCCCCATAATTGAGGATACGCCAGATATTGCCACCGCTAAGAGCCAGAGAACTTGACCATTAATCAAGTTACCTGTGGGATTCTGGAGACTGACTGGCGGGTAAGACCACCAACCCGCTTGGGCTGGGCCACCAGGGATAAAGAAGCTACCCATCATGATAATTCCGACTACTGGCACCATCCAAAAGGCGACGGCGTTGAGGCGGGGAAATGCCATATCTCGCGCCCCAATCATCAGGGGTACTAAATAGTTGGCAAAACCAACCAGTGAAGGAAATGTCCACAAGAACAGCATTACAGTGCCGTGCATGGTGAACATACCGTTATAAACGGTGCGATCGACTAAATCTGATTCGGGTGTCATCAGTTCTCCCCGCATCACCATCGCAAATATACCGCCGACGAGGAAGAAGAAGAAGGAGGTAACGAGATACTGGATACCGATTACTTTGTGGTCAGTACTAAAGCTGAAGTATTCTTTCCAGTTACCTGGAGATTCGTGGTTAGGCTTCTCGTTAGGGAGAAGCATACCTTCAATAGGAACATTAGTCATGGTTACTTTCCTTTCAACCAGGTGAATTGACTAGAGGAGGTGCAGCAGGTGGAACTGTAACCCAACCAGTTTGAACTGATTGATGGGATGTTTGGGCATACTCAGCAGCTGCCTGATTTTTTGCTGGAGATGGCTTTTGGGTTGCAATTTTAGCCAACCACTGCTGATAATCTTCAGGAGATTCGACGATGACATTCGCTTGCATCGTCGCAAAGTATGTGCCGCTATATTGGGAATCGGTCAAGCTGTATTTGCCGGGGCGGATGGGAGTAAATTCAAAGTCGATGGCGTGGTTGGGAATAATATCCTGCTTGAGGCGAAATGCAGGTATATAGAAGCCGTGGAGAACATCTTGCGATCGCAATGCTAAACGTATCCGGCGATCGCTAGGTAAATGCAATTCGGTACTCGTAACATCTCTTTCGGGATAGTGAAACACCCACGCCCACTGTTTAGCTAGTACGTCAATTTTCTCGACGGGTTCAGCTAAAGCTGGGGCATCTTTTGCTTCTGCATAAGCTGATTCCATTCCCAATGGGTTATGCAGGTGAACTATTTCCGATGGGCCTTGAATCCCCATTTTTTCGTAAACTTGATAGCTGTAACCTGCAATCCACAACACTAAGAGAATGGGAATTGCTGTCCAAACAACTTCTAAGGTGATATTCCCTTCAATGGAAGGGCCATCAGTGAAGTCATCTTTGACTGCCCGATGGAAGATCACAGAATACATTAGAGTACTTGTTACTCCCAAGAAGATGAAAGCACCAAGGGTTACTAAGAAGCTAATCAAATCATCAATTAGTACGGATTCGGCTGCCGCTTGAGGGGGAAGCCAGGAGTAAGACTGCTTGCCGATCCAGAGACTGATAACAGTCACTGCGATCGCGCCTGTAAGCAGCGTCAAAATATTTAAAATCTTCTGGATGTTCATCATTGGTCATTGGTCATTGGGCATTGGTCAAAGGACAATTGAATTATTTGAGTGTTGTGTTGAGGTCTTGGTGCGATCGCAGCAAATTATCTGCTGTATTGTGTACACCAAATTCGGCGGCTAGTTGCGCTCCTAGTGTGCCGTGGATGTACAGAATGAACATGATTGCTATGCCTGCGAACAGGTATAACCACTGCACTTCTCTATCTGACTGTTTATATTCTTGTCTGCCCCAAACGGAGCGCTGCCACCCTCTCCAGATGGTCATGCCAACAATCAACGCTAATAAGAACACACCACCCACACCATGCCAAATCATGGTTTGCATTGCCTGCAATCCCCAGGCACTTTTCATATCGGCTGGTGGTGTTGCCAACAGCATTTCATAAAAGCCTGCTGCCACCGTGAAAAATGTGATGATACTGGCAGCTAACATGTTGTACCAGCCAACATCAAAGAAATTCTGACGTTCCACGGTAATTGCCAAAAATTTGAAGACCCATTTTTGGAAGGGGAACAGAACACCAACGATATCAAAGGTCATCCCAATGATGAACAAACCTATTGTCAGATGGACTAAGTTGGGATGAATGGGAATGGTGTAAGGTAATCCGTTTGCGCCAAGAGAGCCGGTTAATTGATCGATCAATTCTGAGTTCATCGCAACAGACCATCCTTTACTGCTTCCACAACTGGTACGGTATGCAATCCATACACCCAAACAAGCTCATCTCCGAGATATACTTGTAAGCCAACTATTAGGGTTAAAAATAGTCCGGCTCCCAAATAATAAATTGGCAATTTTTGCGGGTTACGGGCACGAATTACATAGCGCCAAGCTGTAAGCGCCGTGATGATTCCCGAAAGCGACCAACCAATCAGCGTATGCAAATTCAGCACCGATTTAGCTAGGCTGTAAGGTTGGGCTAAACCCGCTTCAAACTGTCCAAAAACGATCGCAACGAAGATGGCGATCGTGGCAACTAACATATTCCACCAACTCACCTCAAAAAGACTGGATTTACCAGTAAAATAGCCAACTACATCGCAGAAAAACGAAAACAATACCATCGCAATTACGAAGTGGACAACGATGGGATGAACCGTATCTGGATAGGGCAAATTATGGTCGTTCAATGATGTAAAATACTCAAGCATTGTATTCTCCTGGACATATCTAATGCACCGTGGTCAATCAATTTTGGATTTTAGATTTATTCCGCCTCTGACGAGATATAAACCAGAAGACCCTAATCTCAAATCGCTAGTCAAACTTCCATGATTGATGGATACTCACTAATCTCATCACAAGTATCCATCCATAATTGACCGGAATATGTTCAATATGTGCGCGGTGCAATACGCTTAATCATGTCTTAGCTTTTTGCAGCTAAATCTCGTGAGCTTACCTACAGGGAATAATTGTGATTGTGATTAATTTCCTCATGCCAATAGTCTGTAACAGCAATTCTTGGTGGAGCTAAAAAAATTGCTGTTGTTTATTGATTTGCTTAACCTATCTTTTAGCTTAAGTAAATTTTTGTGAATTGTCAAAACAATAATAATTAAAGTTTTAAAAGTTAGCTGTTTAGCTAAAAATTATTTCTATAATGTAGCAATTCTGGCATTTAATTAAGATTAAAAATGCCCCTAAATACAATATTTTTCTGTCAAGCCTTTCACAATGATAAAATATTTAATTGTAATGCTTATGACAAAAATATATAATTTTGGATAGCTTGTATAAATGCAAATCAAGGTATAGCCTTGGCGAAGGTCATTCATGGCTATACAGACAAAACCCACCGACCTCGGTTTCAAGTTCCTTGAGTTTGCGTGAAAATAAACTGCGAACTCTAAGAGTATGTTTTAAAAGTCATGATTGATGTATCAAATATTTTTTTACCCCACCCTAACCCTCCCCTTGTAAAGGGGCTACGGTGTACACACATCTCTGTAGAAACCCAAAATCGTTGGAGATCCCCCTAAATCTCCCTTAAAAAGGGGGACTTTAAGAGACTTTTGCCCCCCAATTTATCGGGGGGTTGGGGGATCAAAAGCCTATGAGACCACTCTCAAAGACTTGTGTGTACACCGTAGTTGTAAAGGGGAGGGAACAAGATTTTCCGGTTTCCCCCCTTTACAAGGGGGGATTAAGGGGGGTAATTCGACTTGTGTATACACCGTAGCTTTATAAGGGGGGATTAAGGGGGGTAATAATTTGATTAAAATCACAACATACAACTTTTCAAACAACCTCTAAGCGCCAGGTATATTTGCAAAGGTGAGATGCTTCCTGTGAGGACTAAACAAGTGTCGTTTAAAATTGTCGTGATTGGTACTTCTTTAGGCGGATTATCAGCATTAAAAATTATTCTGGGAAAGTTACCAGCAGATTTCTTAGTGCCGATCGCGATCGCGCAACACCGTCACAAGGAATCTAACAACACACTCCAGGAGTTATTGCAAGAATCTACTTCATTACCGATTCGAGAAGTGGAAGACAAAGACGAAATCCTGCCAGGACATATCTATCTAGCTCCAGCAGATTATCATTTATTGGTTGAACCAGGTCACTTTGCTCTTTCGACTGATGAGCCGGTTTCTTATGCCAGACCATCTGTTGATGTGCTGTTTGAGTCAGCAGCTGATGTCTACACCGACCAAGTTATTGGTGTAATATTGACAGGAGCAAATCAAGATGGTATGCAAGGTCTTAAGAAAATAAAAGCGCGGGGAGGAATAACTATCGTACAAGAACCTGCCACAGCCCAGAGCGATATTATGCCAGAAGCAGCAATTTCTGCTGTTACAGTAGACTGGATTTTGACACTCTCAAACATTGCTTCCCAAATGGTCAAGCTTTGTCACTCATCACGGAAATAAGCCCATGCAGATGGAATCCAAAGTAAACATCCTCCTAGTGGATGATAAACTAGAAAATTTGCTAGCACTAGAAGCAATCCTGGAAAAACTAGGAGAGAATTTGGTGAGAGCTACTTCTGGGGAAGAAGCTTTGAGGTGTCTGCTACATCAAGACTTCGCCGTGATTTTGCTAGATGTGCAAATGCCAGGGATGGATGGCTTTGAAACTGCTACCTTAATTCGGAATCGGGGGCGATCGCGTCACACCCCAATTATCTTTCTTACCGCCTTTAGTACCAGCGACCAAATGCTGTTTAAAGGCTATGCCTTGGGTGCAGTTGATTATTTACTCAAACCATTAGATCCCAATATTTTGACTTCCAAAGTCACAGTATTCGTAGAACTATTTAAGAAAACAGAAGCCATCAAGCAACAAGCAGCACAACTGGTAGCTGTGAATGGGTCACTCAGGCAAAGTGAAGAACGATTGCGATCGCTAAGTACTTGTTCACCCGTCGGCATTTTTGAAATTGATACTGAAGGGGGATGTAGATATACAAATCCTCGTTATCAAATAATTTGTGGCTTGAAAGCGGCAGAAAGTTTAGAAAAAAGCTGGTTAGAATCTGTTCATCCAGAAGATCGAGAACGAGCAGTTGCCAGTTGGTCTAACTACATTTGTGAAGGTCGTGATTACTCTGAAGAGTTTCGCTTTCAAACTGTTCATGGCATCGTCCGTTGGGTTCAGGTTCGCTCATCACCAATGCTTTCCGGTCAAGGGGAATTATTGGGATATGTCGGCACTCTCGAAGATATTACCGAACGCAAGCAAGCAGAAGAAGTCCGCGCTCAAGTAATTAGAGAACAAACCGCAAGACAAGAAGCAGAAGCCGCAAATCGGATGAAAGATGAGTTTCTCGCCGTTCTCTCCCATGAACTCCGCACACCCCTAACCTCAATGTTGGGCTGGTCAAAAATTCTCCGCTCTAAGAAACTTGACGAGAAAGCCACTTCCCGCGCCCTAGAGGCCATTGAACGCAATGCTATATCTCAGATGCAACTAATTGAAGATATCTTAGATGTATCTCGGATTATCCGTGGACAGTTGCGATTAAATGTGTCTGCGGTAAATCTTATCTCAGTCATGGAGGCAGCCTTAGAAGCAGTGCGTCCCCTAGCAGACCCAAAAGAAATTCAATTAACTACTGTCTTAGATACTTCAGTCGGTTCAGTTTATGGCGATCCAGCCCGGTTACAGCAAATAGTATGGAATCTACTAACTAATGCGATTAAGTTTACCGCTAAAGGTGGCAGGGTAGAAGTGCATTTGTCAGTAATCCCTGGTGAAGAACAAACAACTCAAAAATACGCCCAAATTCAAGTTATCGATACAGGCATTGGCATCAGTTCCGAGTTTTTACCAAAAGTATTCGAGCGTTTCCGGCAAGCAGACAGCACCACAACGCGATCGCACAATGGATTAGGATTAGGACTAGCGATCGTCCGTCATTTAGTAGAACTGCACAAGGGTAAAATATTTGCCCAAAGTCCAGGCAGTGGACAAGGAGCAACTTTTACTGTCAGGCTGCCACTGCTACAAGACAATAGAGGCAATAGGGGAAATAGAGAAGCCACAGGAGAAATTTCTTCCTCTGTGGCATCGACACCCCTTGCTGGATTAAGAGTTTTAGTTGTAGATGATGAAGCAGATACCCGTAACTTTCTCAGTTTTATGTTTGAGGAGTATGGAGCTTTTGCCACTGCGGTAGCATCAGTTGATGAAGCACTTGCAATACTTGAACAAGCAAAAACAGATATCCTAATTAGCGACATCGGCATGTCAGAGCAAGATGGTTATACACTGATTCGGAAATTGCGCTGTTTAGAACCAGAAAGAGGTGGATGTATCCCAGCGATCGCTTTAACAGCATACACGCGAGAAGAAGATCGCTTAGAAGCGCTTTCAGCAGGGTTTCAACAGCATTTATCTAAGCCAATAGACCCCACTAAATTGATTGCTATGGTTGCCAGTGTATTAAAACTACCTGTTCAAGTTCCAGTAAGTTGATTTTGAACTGGGGAATGGGAAATAGGAAATTAGGAGCATCCGTGAGACGTGAAAGTATTATTGCATCACGGATATCTTCCTAAAAATTGCATTCAATAAAAATAATTTGTTTGATTTTTACCTTTTACATTTATTAGTTATTTAGCCCTCATATATAGTAATTTCCACTCCAGAAACTGTATACGTGATTTCAGTAAATTGGCTTATCTCTATTAACTCTTTCATGCTATAACTGAGATATATTTTTCCAAATTTTCCTTTATCTTGAGCCATTTTAGAAGCAATATTTACCGGATTTCCAGCTATATCTTTGCCACCAACAGCTAAATCAAAAACTAAAACTGGGCCAGCATCAATGCCAATTCGAGAAGCAAGACCTTGTGCAGCTAGCTCTTGACGAAATGTTTGAGCAAAGTTTAGGGCTGCCATAGCCTCATCAAAAACATAAATTCCTATAGTACCAACGACCTTAATTTCTATGCCGTTGTTTTGATTAACGAGCCGCGCTCCGATATCTTTTAACCTAGCAGCAAGCGATAGGTTAGTGAACATACCTGACTCATGGGCTTCAGCCTCTTGACTTTCCCGCTCAATTAAGACAACTACCTGATTTTGCAAGTACTTACTTGCTAATTTCTTACCCAATTCTGTGTCAGTTAACCTATTTTCATATTCGATTAAATCAGCATAAAAACTTTCAGAATAAGGAATTGGATATTTAGTATTTAAAGGCGGTTCTTCAGATAAACCTGGCCCATCTAATACCCGGAAAAGATTCCCAATTTTTGTTGTAATTTCGCCTTTTTTAACCAGAGTAAAATTGTGGTTACTTGGTAGTAGCTCATAAATGTCTTGGCTAATAGCTATTTCACCACCTTCTGTATCATTTTCAGCAATCTCTTCAATCACATCAGCTTCTAATCCATACAAGCCACCGTTAATATAGTAAAACTCGCCATAGTGCGCGCCGAGACCAATTTTAATTTGACAACGCTTACTAATTTCGCGCTGAATTGATAGCAGTGTTGATAAAAGAGTTTCAGCACTAACTGATGCTGGATAAAACATTTGTGTATTGTCTGCGGCCCAAATCCCAATTCCCTGCCCACCAATAGCGCTACCAAAGCTGTAAACAATTTCTTTGGGCTGGTTAATGATTGCCAAAATTTCTAGCAAGCCTTTTTGCCTGGTTAGCTTTGTGAGTCCAGCAGAATCAGAAGATACACTATAACCTTTGACTTTATATGGTTCTAGTAACTGCAAGGCTGTTTCTTGGGTTTGCTCGCTTTCTAACCACTGTTTAACTAATCTTAGAGGTAATGAACCAATGATGTCCTGACTAATGTCAAACAAGGCTGGAGAGTATTGCTCTGAGCTAAATCTGCTAGTCATTTCTGATTTATCTTAATGTACAAATATTCCTAAAACATCTTTATAATCTCAGCATCAAAACTAATATGCAAGGACAGATAAGACAGTTAAGGAAATCGTTAAAACAGTTAACAATCCCCAATTCCCAATTAAGACGAAGTTACGGTATGTTTTTTCAATTCTTCTAAAGAAACCACTTCCAAGGCTCTAGCATGGGTTGCAGAGAGAATAACGGGTGGAGCAACGCCAGCTTCGAGAGCTTCTTGCCAGCGAGAAGCACACAAACACCAGCGATCGCCAGGCTTCAATCCAGGAAAATTAAAATCAGGAACAGCTGTGCTTAGGTCGTTCCCCCGCGATTTTGTAAACTCCAGGAATTCTACGGTCACTTCGGCACATATAACGTGCGACCCGAAATCCTGACCACCTGTGCGACAAAAACCATCGCGGTAAAACCCAGTCATAGGAGAAGTGCAGCAGGATTCTAGGTTTCCACCAATTACGTTTTTAGCTTCTATCATTGTTAATTTATTGCAGTTGATTTTTCACTCTGACATAAGCCTATATTGACACTTCCGTAGTTAAATAAAAATCGCTATCCCTGATTAATTCTGAAAAGCAGGGAATTCTAGAATTACTACTCATAAGTACTTGGACAGAATTAATTACACAATGTCATTGCGAATGAAGCGTAAAGCCTTCGGCATAGCTTCGCTTAACGCAGTAGCGTCTCCAAGGGTTGCGTAATGAAGCAATTCACTTGCGGTTGGGATTGCAACGCTGTACTCGCAATGACTGTAAATATTTTTGTCCAACTACTTACCAAGTAGCAAAGCTTACGGTTATTGGAAATGGTGCAATATCTCAATAATAGTTCTAATAAAAACCCCTGGTGGTTAGCCAGGGGTAATGCAAGTCAGTACTTTTTCGCATGGAATGTATCCTACTCAAATACCATAGCAACCGTCTAATTTAGAGATATGCCATTTTGCCAAACAAAAAAAGCCCCCAGTCGTAAGCTGAGGGTTAATTTTTTAGGAATAGCGGTAATCTACAAAGCTATTATTCCCAGAACAGCAGACAAGAAGTAAGTCGGCGTGAAAATTTCAATGTATGTCATTGCGAATGTAACGAAGTGGAATGAAGCAATTGCAAGGGTCTTATATTTTTTACATTCTGTTACATAGTTAGGTTTATTTGTACCGAATTACTGATAAGCAGAATTTCTACAACTATTGTGATGTCATACCAAAGAGAACTTCGGCGTGTCCTGACGTTTTCATAAGAAAAACTAATGAATTGTATCAGCTTTACTGAAGTAATAAAACTTGATTAAAAAATGTAAAGCATTGTAAAGTGTATTCACAGGCAAAGACAAACGAGCCTGATTCATAAATCACTAACCGCACTTATAAAACAATGACAACAACCTTACAACGCCGCGAAAGCGCCAACGTATGGGATAGATTTTGTGAGTGGATCACCAGCACCAACAACCGGATTTACATCGGTTGGTTCGGCGTAGTCATGATCCCCACCTTACTAGCAGCCACCGCTTGCTTCGTAATCGCCTTCATCGCCGCACCACCAGTAGACATCGATGGAATCCGCGAACCAGTAGCAGGTTCCTTAATCTACGGAAACAACATTATCTCCGGTGCAGTAGTACCATCCTCCAACGCCATCGGCTTGCACTTCTACCCAATTTGGGAAGCAGTATCCTTAGATGAGTGGTTGTACAACGGCGGTCCTTACCAATTGGTAATCTTCCACTTCCTGATCGGCGTATTCTGCTACTTAGGTCGTGAATGGGAACTATCCTATCGCTTAGGTATGCGTCCTTGGATTGCGATCGCATATTCAGCACCTGTAGCAGCAGCAAGTGCAGTATTCTTGGTATACCCCATCGGACAAGGTTCCTTCTCAGATGGTATGCCCCTCGGTATTTCAGGAACATTCAACTTCATGATCGTGTTCCAAGCAGAACACAACATCTTGATGCACCCCTTCCACCAACTAGGTGTAGCAGGTGTATTCGGTGGTTCTTTGTTCTCTGCAATGCACGGTTCTTTGGTAACATCTTCCTTGGTTCGTGAAACCACAGAAACCGAATCTCAAAACTACGGTTACAAATTCGGTCAAGAAGAAGAAACCTACAACATCGTAGCGGCACACGGCTACTTCGGTCGTCTAATCTTCCAATACGCTTCCTTCAACAACAGCCGTTCACTGCACTTCTTCCTCGCAGCATGGCCTGTAATCGGCATCTGGTTTACCGCCTTGGGTGTCAGCACAATGGCGTTCAACTTGAACGGTTTCAACTTCAACCAATCAATCATTGACTCTGAAGGTCGTGTGATTGCAACTTGGGCGGATGTCATCAACCGCGCTAACCTGGGTATGGAAGTCATGCACGAGCGCAATGCTCACAACTTCCCCTTAGATTTGGCTGCTGGTGATGTTGCTCCTGTAGCTCTTACCGCTCCTGCTATCAACGGTTAATTCTGAAGTATTAACTAAATAGTTAAAAAAAGCGCTCTCCTAAAAAGGAGAGCGCTTTTTAATTTACTATATTTTTATAAACATCTAGGAGTTCTCGAACGCAGTACCCACAGGGCATTAAACCCCATAGCATATAGTTTTACGTAAGTCCTAATGTAATTGGATAAAAACTCAGAGATACTGTTGGATAAATACTAGAAAATAGCGAAAAATTCTACAAAAAGCAAAGACAAACTTTTGTAATAACTCTAGCTAAAGTGAATACATAATCATCTTTTTCTTCAAAATTATGGGCAATATTTTTGGTCATCTATTTCGCATCAGTACTTTTGGCGAGTCTCACGGCGGTGGTGTGGGAGTTGTCATAGATGGTTGTCCTCCACAACTAGAAATTTCGGCGGAAGAAATTCAAGTAGAACTAGATAGAAGGCGACCAGGACAAAGTAAAATTACGACTCCTCGCAAAGAAGCGGATACCTGCAAGATTTTATCAGGGGTATTTGAAGGCAAAACACTGGGAACGCCGATCGCAATTTTGGTACATAATCAAGATACTCGTCCCCAAGATTACGACGAGATGGCTGAGAAATATCGTCCTTCTCATGCAGATGCAACTTATGATGCAAAATATGGCATTCGCAATTGGCAAGGTGGGGGTAGGTCGTCAGCGCGTGAGACAATTGGCAGAGTAGCAGCAGGTGCGATCGCTAAAAAAATTCTTCGTCAAGTTGCCAATGTCGAAATTATTGCTTACGTTAAGCGCATCAAAGACTTAGAGGGTGTCGTTGACCCCAATACTGTCACCTTAGAGCAAGTAGAAAGCAATATCGTTCGCTGTCCTGATGCTGAATGTGGCGATCGCATGATTGAATTAATTGAGGAAATTGGTAGACAAGGCGATTCTATCGGTGGTGTCGTAGAATGCGTAGCGCGAAATGTGCCGAAAGGTTTAGGCGAACCAGTATTTGATAAATTAGAAGCTGATATCGCTAAGGGTGTCATGTCTCTCCCTGCTAGCAAAGGCTTTGAAATTGGTTCCGGTTTTGCGGGAACCCTGCTAACAGGAATTGAGCATAATGACGAATTTTATATCGATCCAAATGGTGAAGTTCGGACAGTAACAAATCGTTCTGGCGGTATTCAAGGCGGCATTTCTAACGGGGAAAATATCATTTTGCGAGTGGCATTTAAGCCGACAGCAACAATTAGAAAAGAGCAGAAAACTGTCACTCGTGAGGGTGAAGAAACATTATTAGCAGCGAAAGGACGACACGATCCTTGTGTATTACCGCGTGCAGTTCCAATGGTTGAGGCAATGGTCGCCTTGGTGCTATGTGACCATTTGTTACGGCATCATGGGCAATGCAAGGTCTTGTAGGCTATATCTGGACTGAGAGACGCGATTCATCGCGTCTGTACAAGAGTTTGGAAGTGCAAGGGAATAATTAATGCCCAATGCCCAATTCCCTAATTCCAATCCTGTTCATCTTTTTTGCCGCGACTTTTGTAAATACCACCCAAATCGTGAATTTGGCGAGTTTTCTCAAAAAGCTCGGCTTCGGTCAAACCCCACTGCTGCAAGACTTTATCCAAATCTTTTTGGATGTCTCTTGCCCCTGGAAAGCCTTGATAACGCATTCGCAGTCTGGCTAATTCTGCTAAATTATAGTCTGTCGCCTCTTGAACGAGTAAAATATCAATAAGAGGGCGATCGCGGTTATAAAGAGGATGTTGTTGGTCTTTACCAACCGTTGGTTCAGTCATCGTGAGTCCTGAGTGTCGTTAGCGGTAGCGGTGCATTTAGCCCGTTTTGAGTCCTGAGTTTTAAGTTTAGCCGAGAGCAGAGGAGCAGAAAAGGCAAAAGAAAATCATCTTCTCCACTGAAAAACTAATTGTAAAATTGAGAACTCCTGTACAGACGCGATTAATCACTTCTTCTCTTGTACAGACGCGATTAATCGCGTCTCTCCTAAATCCTCTTAGACGGCTAGTACACCTGATGTCTTACGGCTCTCACCACTGCCACTTAACTTTAAATAAAGTTACATTAGTCCTTAAGAAAATACAAAAAACTTTAGATGAGGGTGAAATTTATCTCACCCAAAGTCCAAGCAGCGAGGGAGCAATAACCCATTATGTTTGAACACTTCACTTCCGAAGCCATTAGAGTAATTATGTTAGCTCAGGAGGAAGCACGTCGCCTGGGACATAACTTCGTAGGAACTGAGCAAATTCTCCTGGGTTTGATGGGAGAAGGAACTGGGGTTGCTGCTAAAGTGCTGGCCGAATTAGGCGTTACCCTCAAAGATGCCCGCCGCGAGGTAGAAAAAATAATTGGTAGGGGTTCTGGCTTTGTACCACCAGAAATTCCTTTCACTCCCAAGGTAAAAAGCCTCTTCGAGCAATCTTTTAAAGAAGCTCATAGTCTGGGACAAAATTACATCAACACTGAACATTTACTCTTAGGATTAACCGAGGCTGGTGAAGGTGTAGCCGCCAAAGTTCTGCAAAATCTAGGGGTTGACTTTAAGACTGTTCGTAGTGCCATAGTTCGCCGTTTGGGTGAAAATGCACCGGCTTTCGCTGGTAGTGGTAATCAAAAGCGCACCCAACCACTAACGATGGAAGAATATGGCAGAAATTTGACCAAATTAGCGCAAGAAGGCAGACTCGACCCCGTAGTTGGTCGTGAGAAAGAAATTGAGCGAGCGATCCAAATTCTCGGTCGCCGCACTAAGAATAACCCGGTGTTGATTGGTGAACCAGGAGTTGGTAAAACTGCGATCGCAGAAGGTCTAGCTCAACGTATTATCAATCAAGATGTTCCCGAAACCTTACAGGACAAGCAAGTTATCAGCCTCGATATGGGGTCATTGGTAGCTGGAACTCGCTTCCGTGGCGATTTTGAAGAACGCATCAAAAAAGTCGTGGAAGAAGTTCGCACTGTCGGTAATATCATTCTGGTAATTGACGAAATTCACACCTTGGTCGGCGCTGGTGGTACAGAAGGTGGTTTGGATGCAGCTAACATCCTCAAACCAGCCTTAGCACGGGGTGAACTCCAGTGCATCGGCGCTACTACCCTTGATGAATATCGGAAGCACATCGAGCGCGATGCTGCCCTAGAGCGTCGTTTCCAACCAATTATGGTTGGGGAACCCTCGGTAGAGGAAACCGTACAAATTCTTTACGGCTTGCGCGGTGCTTACGAACAGCACCACAAAGTCACAATTTTGGATGCGGCACTTGTCGCCGCCGCAGAATTATCAGACCGCTATATTAGCGATCGCTTCTTGCCCGACAAGGCAATAGACTTAATTGATGAAGCTGGTTCTCGCGTTCGTCTGCGGAATTCTCAAAGTTCTCCCAATAAGGAACTCAAGCGCGAACTCGCTGGCGTTACCAAAGAAAAGGAAGCAGCAGTCAGAGTCCAAGATTTTGACAAAGCTGTAACCCTACGCGACCAAGAGTTAAAACTCGCCGAACAAGTGCAAGCAACGCTTACACCAAACGAGCAACCTGTCAACTCCACTGTAGTTGACGAAGAAGACATTGCCCAAATCGTTGCCTCTTGGACTGGCGTACCAGTCAACAAACTAACCGAATCTGAATCAGAATTGCTTCTCCACCTAGAAGACACTCTGCATCAACGGCTAATCGGTCAAGAGCAAGCAGTTTCGGCTGTATCTCGTGGTATCCGTCGCGCCCGTGTTGGCTTGAAGAATCCCAATCGTCCCATTGCTAGCTTTATCTTCTCTGGCCCTACCGGAGTCGGTAAAACAGAATTGGCGAAGGCATTAGCTTCCTACTTCTTCGGTGCAGAAGATTCAATGATTCGGCTAGATATGTCCGAATACATGGAAAGCCACACCGTCTCTAAGTTAATTGGTTCGCCTCCTGGTTATGTCGGATACGACGAAGGCGGACAACTTACAGAAGCCGTGCGGCGGAAACCTTACACAGTGCTGCTATTCGACGAAATCGAAAAAGCACACCCCGATGTATTCAATATGCTGCTGCAAATCTTGGATGACGGTCATCTTACCGATGCCAAAGGTCGGAAAGTGGACTTCAAGAACACGCTGATCATTTTGACTTCCAACATCGGTTCCAAGGTGATTGAAAAAGGCGGTAGTGGTTTAGGCTTTGACTTCGACACTCAAGCCGACGCTAGTTATAACCGCATCCGCACCTTGGTAAATGAGGAATTGAAAGCTTACTTCCGTCCTGAGTTCTTGAACCGTCTCGATGAAATTATCGTCTTCACCCAACTTTCTAGGGATGAAGTGAAGCAAATCGCTGAGATTATGCTTCGTGAAGTTTCTAAACGCTTGACAGAAAAGGGAATTATTCTGGAAGTTAGCGATCGCTTCAAAGAACTTGTAGTCCAAGAAGGCTATAACCCCAGCTACGGCGCTAGGCCATTACGTCGGGCAATTATGCGCCTTTTGGAAGATTCTCTCGCCGAAGCAATGCTGTCTGGTCAAATTGCAGATGGAGATACAGCGTTTATCGATGTTGATGATGACTCTCAAGTGAGAGTGCAAAAATCAGAAAAACGAGAATTGCTCTTGGCAAATGTTGGCTAATTTTATACCCGATCGCTTTTTGTTGTATTATTTGAGTAATACTGTAGCCTCTCATCTAAGTAGAGGTACAAGCAGGGGCATCTCCGACAAACATAAAGTGAAATGGTATTATTTCTTACCCCCAGTAGAAATGCTGGGGGCTTTTTTATGCAATTTTATTTTTAGTGGGCAATACCCACTTACCCACAGGTGTTTATACTGATTTCAAAATATAATCCTTGTCACAAGGGTTAATTTACCACACTGAGCAATAGTGAGATGTTCCTCTTAGTGTTAGCAGTAGATATAGCATCTTATTTTTATAAACAACTCATTTCTATACTGATTCCTCTGGCAACAATTCTGATGCTACTTTACTATCAACTACATTTTCGGAATCATCAAATTTAGAAAAACCATCTGCTGTATCTTTGATAAAACCAGCTACAGGTACTGCGATTAGCAAACCCAAGACTCCACCAATATTGGTTCCGACAAGTAAAGCGATTAACACCCATATTGGTCTAAGTCCAGTAAATCTGCCCAAAAGCCTTGGTGCGATCGCCTGATCGATTAATTGGTCAATAATAACAGCTACTGCCAAAATCTTCACTGCTAGCCAAAAGTCATGTGTCGCTAATATTAGAGTTATTACAATCAAACTAATGACATCACCAAAGGGAATTAAGCTCAAAAGTCCAACTCCCAAACCAAAGAGTAAAGCAAACTGGACTTGAAAAGCTAAAAACATTAATGTCTCTGAAAGTCCCATCAGCAAAGCCAAAGTTCCCTGCCCAATCAAATAATTTTGGAAGTTTTGCTGAATAGACTGGCTTACTTGTTGGGCAAAATTACCCGATAACTTCTTAAATATCCCCTCCCAAATTCTTGGGCCATCTAACAACAGATAAAAAGTTAGCACTACTATAATTAAAGCATCAGAAACACTATCGATCGCATCTATAATAATGCTTAAAAGTTTATCGGAAACAAACTCTAATTCATTGGGTAATTGGTCAGTTACTCTTGTTAATAACTGACTCAAATTTACATTTAATTTGTGCCGAGAAAACCAATCATTTAAAATCTGAAGCTTTTCTTCACTAGAATCAATCCATTGGGGAAGAACTTTAGCCATCTCATGAAATTGCTCTACAACAATGGGAACTAAAGTGATACCTAGTGCAACGATAATTACCAATGCTGATATAAAAACTAATGCTACTCCGTAACTGCGTTTAACTCCCCGCTTTTGGAGAATGGTAACGGGATAGTTTAAAACGAATGCAAATAAAGTAGCTAATATAAGAATTGTGACAACAGGCTGAAAATTGTTAACTAGCAAAAATGCCAGCCAACCATTAAGAAACACTAAAGGAAATAGCAACGTGAAAATTAACCATTTAATTAGTTGATTGAGTGAAAAATTCATAATGAATTTAATAGCCAATTTTTTTTAGTTACTAGATTTTACCTGGAAATTCAATATACTCAATCAACGGCAAACAAATGAGAAAAATCCTCCCCAATGCCCAATTCCTAACTTTCAACAAAAGCTAAAAATTGCTCCTCATTTATTCGCCCTGCTTGATAGAGAGTATTAGTAATTTCCGAGATAGTTAAAACTGCATGACTACAATAACCATTTTGCTGTAACCTATCTTTCACCCCTTGTTCATGGTCGATCAATACCACAATATCATTAACATTTAATCCTGCTGATTCCAACTTTCCTGCTCCTTCCATAACACTTTTACCACTGATAAGAATATCATCAACCACTACAACCGTTTCACCAGGATGAAAGTTACCCTCAATAACTCTCCGCGTTCCGTGGGCTTTTACCTCTTTACGGGGGAAAATCATCGGACAATGAAGGCGCAAAGCTAAACCAGTTGCTGTGGGTAAAGAACCATAAGGAATACCTGCTAATCTATCAAAATTGAGATTCTTCAAAATATCCTCGTAAGCAGTGAGAACTTGATTAAAAACCTGGGGGTTAGAAATAATTTTGCGTAAGTCGATGTAATAAGGAAATATAGCTCCTGATGCTTGAACAAAGCTGCCAAACATAATACAGTCAATGTCATAAAGTTGTAAAATCAAATCCTGGTGGGGATGTTGATTTAGGAAACAAACATCAGGAAACCACACAGAACATGTAGAATTTTCGTGAATAATTTCAGTTTTTATTTGATTAATTTCTGCCCGTAAAGACTGGATTTCTTCAGACAATTTTGGTTTTGCCAACATATCTTGAGGAACAGGAATTAGTAAACCATCACCATTAGCATTCAAGCCCGCTTCTAAAATTTGCTTCAGATTTAGTCCCTCTGCCCAGATGCTACGCGCCATAATAATTCGTTCAGGTGCGATCGCTCGAATCAGTGCTAAAATCTCAGGATTGGTAGTTCCCACTTCCAAACCCAATTGTTCTGGAGTTCCCCAGGTTTTTGATTCTTTCACCACCTGTAAATAAAGGGGTGAATCCTTTGTAGGATATTGTTGTAAAGCTTCTGCACCTGGATTAGAAGTACAGCATAAAATAAACACAGCTTTATCAGGATAGACCAAAAAAGGTGCTATGTGATCTTGTCCTGTATAGGGACTGAGAGTAATTGCATCCACCTGCCATTTTGTAAACACAGTTTGGGCAAAGATGGTACTAGTATTTAAGTCACTGTGTTTGGCATCTAAAATAACTGGTATGTGCGCTGGAATAGCTGCTAAAGTCTTGTAAAGCAATTCTAAACCGGGAATACCTAACGCTTCGTAAAAGCCAAGTGTCGGTTTATAAGCACAAACGAAATCAGAAGTTTCAGTAATAATGAATTGTAACCACTTCTCCAAACCAGCAATGAGTTCTTCAGATTCATAACGCACAGGCATCATTTCTGGATTTGGATCGAGTCCTACAAATAATAAGCTTTGATTTTGTAAGATATTCCCATTCAATTTATCAAAAAAGTTCATATTTTTTGTTTAAAAAAAGATTATTTATAAAAACATTGATTCTGTTAATTCAGTACCACCAGCCTTACGCCCTAATCGAGAGTGAATTACTACAAATAAGATAACCATTGGCACTGAGGCCAAGTGAACAATTCGCAATGCTTGCCAACTGCCAAACAAATCTACAATCCAGGGAAATTGAGCAGGTTTATACATTCCTATTCCTGTAAATAATGCCAGGAGTAAGATCGGAATAATTGCTGTATATGCAATTCGATGCCAAGCATAAATTAAGCGCTGAGAATTATGACTTTTTTGTAAGGCTTTGAAGTCATTAGCACCGACAAACCGATGTCGCCAGCGCTGGGTAATTAAAATGTAAATTCCATACCATAAGAGATTTAGTGAGAATAACCACATTGCGGCAAAATGCCAGTGTCTACCCCCTGCAAGCCAACCTCCTAATGTAAATATTGGAGGAATATGCAAACCTGCGCGTCCACCAAATACAGGGTTAGCGTTGTAAATTTGTAATCCACTGGTGAGCATGATAAACAGACTAATGATGTTACACCAGTGGAAAATTTTTGCTTCTATTGCTTGATTGGGTAGCTTTCGAGTTTGGGAAGGGATTGAAGTCATGGTTTTGACTGATAAAATTTGCTGTTTATCTGTCTTGGGTGAATAGCTCTGCAAGTTTGCAGATGAGTATTATCTTTTGGAGTCCAAGTTGCCCAATTTATTGGGGCATTTAAGAAGATTAAAGTCGTTTTGTATCTTGTATGGAGGTATGTTGCAAATCCCGTAAATATGCAATGCCTGTTTTGCTATCCAAGGTGAAAAATCAAAGTTTTATAATGGTATTTTCACGCTGATGAATTAAAGGAACCTGTGACCACTACACTACACTGGCAAGAGCGGGTTGGTAATCAAAGGGATTGGGTTTGGCGCGGCTGGCAAACTCGCTATACTTACATTCGCTCTGCCCAAAATCACCAGAACACAACACCCCTAATATTGTTACATGGCTTTGGCGCTTCCATTGGTCATTGGCGGCATAATTTAGAGGTATTGGCTGAACATCACACCGTTTACGCCATTGATATGCTCGGTTTCGGTGCTTCCGAAAAAGCCGCAGCTAATTACAGCATCGAACTTTGGGTTGAGCAGGTTTACGACTTTTGGAAAACATTTATCCGTCAACCAGCTATTTTAGTAGGCAATTCCAACGGTTCACTGATTTCTATGGCTGCGGCGGCTACTCATCCCGATATGGTGCTGGGTATGGTGATGATGAGTTTACCCGACCCTTCACTAGAGCAAGAAGCAATCCCACCTGTGTTGCAACCGCTTGTTAGAGCAATTAAAAATATTGTCGCTTCGCCGTTGATTTTGAAACCCGTGTTTAACTTCGTGCGCCGTCCTGGGGTGCTGCGGCGCTGGGCTAGTTTTGCCTACGCTAACCCAGAGGCGATTACCGATGAATTGATAGAAATTTTAGCTGGCCCTCCCCAAGACCGAGGTTCGGCGAGGGCTTTTAGTGCTTTGTTCAAAGCTGCGATCGGAATTAACTTTAGTCCCAGTGTCAAGATAGTGTTACCAACCTTAACAATTCCCATGTTGTTAATTTGGGGACAAAAGGATCGGTTTGTTCCCCCATCTCTGGCTAGCCAATTCGCCCAGTACAACGAGAAGTTGGAAGTGCTGAATTTAGAAGACGTGGGTCATTGTCCCCATGATGAATGTCCTGAATTAGTCAACCAAGCTATTTTAGATTGGATTGAGAGACGGGTTAGCGTAGGCGTAGCCCGCCGCAAGCATCGCCAACCATTGGTTACTCCCTAAATTTTATCCAATGGGTGCGATCGCACCACCCAATACTTTGCCACTATTGAATTTGGCATTACTTAACGCCTAGCCAATGGTGGCTTGATTCGTATCAACATCTGTAGCGCCATTCACCGAACTAGCTACAGAAACCATCTTATTGAGAATTTCTTGACTGGGAACTTCGCCTTTTAACACCACAGTGCTACCAGTCTGAGCAACCCAAAGGGTATCAACATCATCAAGTTGGGGATCTTGATCGAATGCCAACGCCACCCGCTTTGCTAACCCACTTTGGTCATATTCGCCGCTTAATCCCAAACGTTCTGGGGGTATTGATTGTGTAGCAACATTACTACTAGTATCTGGCGCTATTGACTGCGGAGTAGGATTTACTTCTGCATTTTCAGGTTTTTCCATTCCAAATAATCTTTGTAACCAACCCATAAAAATTTTTCTCCTATTAGAGGCTTATTAAAGTTGAGTGTAAAAGCTTTACAAAAATGCCGCATCTACCAATGAAAAGAGATGAATTCCCTGAAATTCTTCCTTACAGAATAATTTCTGCCCAATTTATCTTTAGAAAATGCGATGAGTGTAACTATTGAGTTTACAATAAAAGGTCGCACTGACAATTAGTGCAGTAGTACATCACAGCAAAAACACCATACATTTTACAAAATGTCAAGAGTTTGAAACTCAAGGAATTTTGAATTTTGAATGAGTGAATTATGCAAAGCGGTACTAGTGTCTGCATTACTCAAATCCTGTTCTAGCCTCTGTTGGCGAAGATGAAACATACCCTTTCGGTTCTAGTAGAAGATGAGGCGGGTGTTCTTTCCCGCATTTCTGGTTTATTCGCCCGTCGCGGTTTTAATATTGAAAGCCTTGCTGTTGGCCCTGCTGAACAAGGAGGAGTCTCTCGCATTACGATGGTTGTACCTGGTGACGATCGCATTATCGAGCAACTCACCAAGCAACTATATAAATTAGTCAATGTCCTTAAAGTACAGGATATTACCGAAACCCCTTGCGTCGAGCGAGAATTGATGCTTTTAAAAGTGAATGCTAGTAGCAGCAATCGCTCAGAAGTTATTGAACTATCTCAAATTTTTCGGGCGCGAGTCGTGGATGTGGCGGAAGATTCTCTCACCTTAGAAGTTGTGGGAGATCCAGGTAAAATGGTAGCGATCGTGCAGGTGTTGCAAAAATTTGGTCTAAGAGAAATCGCCCGCACGGGTAAAATTGCCCTGACTCGTGAATCAGGTGTGAATACCGAGTTACTCAAATCTTTGGAAGCAAAGGTTTAGTTGGGAATTTAAATCAAGACTCAGAAATACTCAACCGCAAGCACATAAATCAAAGGCAGCAGAAGTTATAGTAGCAATTGTTACTATAACTTCTGCTCATCAACTACGTGTTGTATTCTTATGCAACACTTACTCCTAGCGTATAAGACAAATCAGGTACCAAGGGGCTACCGGAGAAAGTTCCGCCATCGGCAGGGAAGAGATTATATTTACTCACTGAAATGGAGTACGTACTTGCACCCAGAAAACTGTTGATTAATGACGAATTGCCACCACCACCATCATCATTACTGGTCACTAAATTCCCAGCGCTGTCAAAGAGTCCGAGAATTGTATCTCCCGATGTCACTGTCCTGATATTGACAGTTCCTGCACTTGCTAAGGTAAATGTAAAAAAGGGCTAAGTCTCCAAAACCAGGATTCGCAATGTTGTTATCTTCGTAGAAAATATTTAGATTATTTTTTATCTAGAGAAGGTGATGGAAGAACGATAATACAGTCAAATATTGAATGTTAACTTTGTGGCGATTTTGTTAAAGTATAAAACCTGTCAGAACGCATCTCAGTGCCATTTCGCCAAACTTCCACTTTTTCAGGACTAACTAAATAATAAAAACTACCATTATCTGCTCGATATCTACCTTTACCAATATTCAAAGCTGCGATTTTAATCGGCTTACTTGGGTCTTGCTTCAACTGACCAATATAAAATAACTGACCATTTTCTTCACAGACTTTTACACGAATACTTGTAGTCTCACCCTCAAGAATGGTAACTCCGTTGCATTTAGTATCAGTGCTAACAGTTGCAAAACCTATTAAAGGATGTGAAGATGAAACTTGTTTTGCTACTGGGAGTGTCGAGACTGGTCGGCTAGGGTTATCCACTTGCTGAACTTTAGAAGCAGAATTAATACTTGCAGTTAAGGATGACAACATCCGAAGGGGATCAACTGCTATTCGACCATTTGGATGGACTTCAAAGTGTAGATGAGGTGCAGTACTATTGCCTGTAGATCCCATTTCAGCAATAATTTGACCTTGAATGACCTGTTGACCCTTGCTCACCAACAAACGGCGATTGTGACCATAGACAGTGATACTGCCGTCAAGATGTTTAATAGTTATAGCATTGCCTAATCCCCAATCATCCCAACCTGCTTTGATGACTGTACCAGATGCAGCAGCAACAATCGGAGTTCCAGATGCCCCTGCAATATCAATTCCTTCATGTTGATATTTGCGAAAGCCTTGAGAAATAAACCCTTGAGTCGGCCAGATTAAATTAAAAGCAGATATAGAAGTTTGTTCAATTGGGGAATCGTCTGCTAACTGTGTTAGAGCAGATGTAGCTGTACTTAATATGGCGGTTAAGGATATTAACCCAATTAGTCCATACGTGCGGTATCGATAAACAGTAAATTTTTTCATAAGTCGCAAGTTTATTAAAACAATAATTCAGATAATTTCTGATTATTTGTTGTTTCAAGCCGATTCGGAAAATATCAGGAAATTTAGATAGGTTAGGACAGTATTGATTGCTCAGAGCAAGGAAGCAACTATTACACAACGGCGAAAATAAAGCTATGATTTGAAATCGCTAAAAAAACCTGTTGCATAAGTATTCTTAACTTTTTACTTTTGCCTTGTTGTACTGTGTTTATACTCCGCACGGACTAAGCTCACGGCTACTGCTAACAGTACTTTAAGGCTATATTTGCCCCGTATGCCAGCCACCGAAACATCAACGGCGGCATACGTTTATTATGATTCTTTCCTTCTGTTTAGACCTTAGTGTAATTCTCGATTACTTTGGCTAAGTCTGGCACTGCTTCTTCTACGTGCTTTTTGGCTGAACCGCGAAGTTTTTCATAGGTTCCTCGCACGATTTGGCGCTTGGCGTTCTTGACTCTAGCATCGGTTACACCCAGTAGCGCATCTGCCGTATGGGAGCGATTCGCACTTAAGTATTCAATTGGATTACCTTTCTCTACACCTTGACTCCAGATGGGATCGAGTGCCGTGAAGCACTGTGGTAGTATCTGTTCAACGACGTAGGGAATATACCCTGGCTTAACTCCCTTCAGAGCCGCGAAAGCAGTTTTCAAAGCGATACCGCTTATACCCGACTTGGATGCAAGCTGTCCTTCTATCATGTTGCAACAGTCATCTATGACCATAGCCTTTTTGGTCGGGTTCAAAAGTCCTTCGCTAAGTCCCATTGTATTTTTCCTTATCTAAGTACCTAATTTCTATTCGACTAATTTTTTTAGCAAGCAGGAAATTACAGAAAATGGTATCAGAATTAGAAGATGTTATGGATATAAGCGTTTTCTCTAGGCACAGAGAAGCCAATTGGTATCAATTTAAGTTTGCTGGGAAAGTAAGTTCGTAGTAAGGACTTTAGTCTTTATTTTCTAAGCACTAAAGTTCTTACTACAAACCGTCAAAACTAGGCACTTTCTAGAGAAATTAAGCGTAAAAGGTTAGATTATCCCATCCTCCTGAGACCGGAGTTGTGTCTGTGGCTGACTTGAACCAGCAGGTAAATCCCCATGTCCAGATGATCCCGAAGCTCCGTTAGGAGAATCTGGAGGGTTTGAGCCACCCGATCGCTTCCGAGAGAATATAGCCTGAGCTATGCTCTTAACCAAAATATAGAGAATTGGCACTAAGAACAAACTCAAGAACGTTGAAAGCATCAGCCCCCCAAAGAGCGCGGTTCCTAGAGACCAACGGCTACTGGCTCCAGCCCCTTGAGAAATCACCAAGGGTAAAAATCCTAACAACGCTGCAAAGGAAGTCATTAAGATTGGTCGCAGACGTTCTTGCCCTGCTTTCACCGCCGCCCGTGTGTAGCTCATGCCTTGCTCATGCTGTTGATTGGCAAATTCCACGACTAAAATCGCGTTCTTTGCGGCTAGACCAATCAAAGTCACCAGACCTACCTGGCAATAGATATCATCCACCACTTTGGGGAAGAGGCTACCTGCCATGAAAATATTAGAACGTAGCCAAATCGCTGTCATCGCTCCCAATACCGCTAGGGGAACTGTCAGCAAAATAATGATCGGGTCAACGTAGCTTTCATACTGAGCCGCCAGCACAAGAAAGACAATAACGAAGGCGAAGGCAAAAATCAAGCCTGTAGATCCCCCAGATGTTTTTTCCTGGAGATAAGTCCCTGTCCACTCGTAACCAAAGCCTTGAGGTAAGACTTCTGCTGCTAGTTTCTCCATTGCTTGAATCGCCTGTCCAGAACTAGCACCGGGAGCCGGAGCGCCCTGAACTTTGATTGACCTGTACAAGTTATAATGGGAAATTGTTTTCGGCCCCACAAAGGGAGTAACTTTCACCAGATTGCTTAAGGGAATCATCGCCCCACTTCCAGAGCGAACATACAGCTTGCCAATATCATCTGGATTAGAGCGGAAAACCCCATCTGCTTGGACATATACTCGATACTGTCGCTGTCCCTGCACAAAGTCATTTACATATTGCGACCCTAAGTAAGTTTGCAATGCCCCAAAGATGTCGCTGAGTTCAACGTTGAGAGCTTTGGCTTGGTTGCGGTTCACTTGGATGTCAAACTGAGGAGTGTCTGCGGTGAACTGAGTAAAGACTCGTTGTAAAACGGGGTTTTTATTTGCTGCCCCAATGAATTTTTGAGCAGTATCAAGCAGGGTTTGAATCGGCGCACTTCCGGTTTTATCTTGAATGATAAACTCAAAACCACCCGTACTACTTAACCCTCTAACTGGCGGAGCATTTACAGCGATCGCTCTAGCATCTGTAATTGTCGAGAGCTTTTTGTTCATCCTCTGAAGTATTCCATAGACAGACTGAGATTCTTCAGGTCTCTCTTTCCAGGATTTCAGGTTAGCAAAGGCAATGCCTAAATTAGAAGCGTTGCCATCGAAACCAAAGCCACTAATCATAAAACTAGCTTGAACTTCAGGAAGCGATGTTACTTCTTTAACAACCCTATCCATAACAGATTCGGTGTATTTCAAAGAAACCCCGTCAGGCCCCTGGACAATTACAAAGAAGTAACCCTGATCTTCCTCTGGGATAAATCCGGTAGGCACTGCTTTGTACATCAAAACCGTTGCTACTAAACCAGCGATGAAAACCCCAAATACAATGGGCTTGATATGGGTGAGGTAGCTAACAAACCCGACATATCGGCGCGTAAACCAGCTAAATCCCCGATTAAACAGCCCAAAAAACCACCCCAAAGGGCCCCATCCAGGTTGAGCCGGGCGCATCAAGATAGCTGCCATACTGGGAGAGAAAGTTAAAGCATTGAAGGTCGAAATGGCAATAGAGCAAGCAACGGTTAACCCAAATTGTTTGTAGACAATCCCAGTAGTACCCGGAATGAATGTAACTGGAATGAATACCGCCATGAGTACAAGTGAAGTGGCAATGACTGCCCCAGTCAACTCTTTCATGGCTTCCATCGCCGCCTCCAAGGGCCTCATGCCCTGCTCCAGTTTGACTGCAACTGCCTCCACTACAATAATCGCATCATCCACAACAAGACCGATCGCAAGGACGAAACCAAATAAGGTCAGTGTATTAATCTGAAATCCTAAAACCAACAGAGCCGCACACGTCCCAACCAGGGAAACGGGGATGGCAACAGTGGGAATAATTGTGGTACGCCAGTCTTGCAAAAAGATGAAAATTACCAAGACCACCAAGATAATCGCTTCAACCAGAGTTTGTAGAACTTCTTCTAAAGAAATTTCTACAAATGGAGTAGTATCAAATGCCACCTGTCCTTTTAGTCCAGGTGGAAAACTCTTCTCTAGTATTTTGATCTGGTTTTCAACAGCATGGGCTACGTCCAGGGCATTACTACCAGGAAGTTGATATATCCCCAAACCTACGGCTGCCTTGGGAGCATTTCCTGGGATGGTGAATTTGGCATCAGCGAGATAGCTTTCTGCACCTAGTTCAACTCGACCAACATCTCTGACCTTAACTAGGGTGCTATTAGTGTTGCTGGTGCTATTAGTAGTGCTATTAGTAGTGTTATTTGTGGTGGTATTAGTGCCACCTTGAGTTACTTTCAGCACCATATCCTCAAATTCAGCCGCATCTTTAAATCGACTGGTTGCCCGTAAAGCAAATTCAAAACTTTGATTATCTGGTGCTGGTTCCTTACCAATCGACCCTGCACCCACCTGAATATTTTGTTCTTGCAGGGCAGTTGCCACATCTTGAGGAGTTAGTTGATGTTGGGCAAGCTTGTTGGGATCAAGCCAAAGACGCATGGCATATTTGCGCTCCCCGAAAATCGTGGCTTTTCCTACACCAGGAAGCCGTTTGATCTGATCGAGGATATACAGATCGACATAGTTACTGATAAAAATGTTGTCATACTCATTATTTTCTGAGTAAAACCCATAGACGAGAAGGAGACTGCTCGATGCCGTTTCAACGGTGACACCTGTTTGTTGAACAGTATTTGGCAGTTGAGGTGAAGCAAGTGTTTCTTTATTTTGAACGTTTACTTGAGCAATATCGCTATTGACATTAGTCGGGAAGGAAACAGTTATATTGCTGGAACCATCGTTACCCGTATTAGAAGATATATAGGATACATCTTTAACACCATTAATTTGTCGCTCAATAATGTTGGTGACAGTGCTTTCTGTTGTTTGAGCATCCGCACCAGTGTTATTGGAGCTAACGGTGATTTGTACCGGAGCGAGGTCTGGTAACTGAGAAATGGGAAGGATCGGAATACAGATGCTTCCCAGCAATAAGATGATGAACGTACAGACCGTAGTTAGGACTGGACGTTTGATAAAGGTGTTGACAAACATAAATCCAGGAACAGTTTAATACTGGTTATGGATGGAGTAGCTTTTTATTAATATAAGAATTTATTAAGGTTTAGTGTTGGCGATCGCGCAAAATTAGATATTGGGCAAAATAGTTCTGAGTTCTGAGTAAAGAAGCGAGATTCCCTACTCAGCACTCAGCACTCAAGACTCAGTACTCATTTCAGCTTTGCCGTTACTCTGAAAATTTAACGACTGCTCGTCATTTACCCAAATTGCTTGTTGAGGCACAGAAATGGAAATTCCAGCTTTGTCTAGGGCAACTTTTAGACGGCGGCGAAACTCCCGTGCTACATCCCATTGCTTGAGGGGCTGTGTTTTAAACCAGACACGAATAATCAAACCGCGATCGCCAAATTGATCGATTCCCAAAACTTGCGGCGGTTCCAAAATTTGACGTTGCCAATGGGATTCTTGATTCATCTCAAAAGCAACTGTTTCAATCAACTTCAAAGCATTTTCTGTATCGGCTTGATAGGCGATGGGAACCGTTAAATCGGCTCGTGACCAACGACTAGAAAGATTGGCTACAACTTTAATTTCACTATTGGGAATTGTGATTAAGCGCCCTTCGGAATCCCGTACTTGGGTCATCCGCAGATTCAAATTTTCTACTAAGCCTCCCACGTCTCCTACACTAATCACATCGCCTAAAGCGTACTGGTCTTCTAGAATAATCAGGAAACCGTTAATTGCATCTTTAATTAAGTTTTGCGAGGCTAGAGACACCGCAACACCAACTAAACTCGCACCCGCTAGTAAGGGAACAATATCTATCCCCAAGGATACCAGGGCTAACAAGAAGCCTACTCCTATCCAGATAACAGTAGTGATACTTTTAGTCACACCAGAAAATGTGGAAACTCTCAGTTGCAGCCGTGCAGAACTTTCTGGAGTCAGGAAAGCACCACTGCTGATCAGAGTGGAGGCGAAGCGGTCAATTAGGGCGTATGTCAAACGGATGGCTACATAGATTCCCAGGCATACGATGCCTAATCGCAAAGGAAATTGAAAAGCATTGAGAATTCCTACCTGAAACCCTCGTGTATAGGGAAATAGACCCAAAATAAAAAAGCTTCCACCTCCCCAAATTCCGGCTTGACTTAGCTGAAATAATCGTCTTTTGACTTCTTGGAGATGGTTCTTTTGCTGTTGATTCAGTTGTGTTGTAATTGGTTGATTTGCTGCTGGTGAAATTGGCGAGTTTAGCAGTTCTCTGGGGAGTTGGGAGGCGACAGGATTGACTGAATCTGAATCCTTTTGGGAACGTCGTTGCCAGCCATATAGACCCAAACTTATAATCACCATTAGCACTCCGGTGCCCGCGGCAATTTTACCTTGGTTAATTAAAGATTGAGTTTGTCTTTCTTGCTTTGCTTCTTGCAAGTCTTCTTGTAACGATTCGGCGACTTGATTTGCCGATGTGGATATATCTACTTGTCGCAGTCCAGCATCCTCAGAAGTAACGGTCATCAGATATTGACCGTTGACATAAATTACTGGTAATTCGTTGACTTTCCGAACTTCTACTTTGACTGCTGTTTTTTGTGGTGACTGAAAGTAATTTTGACCAATTTTCTGCAACTTCTTTTGAATATCTTCTGAACGCTCAGGAAAGTTGGCTTTTGATGCTGCGATCTGAAATAACCGCCGACCATCTAAATAAATCCAGCCTGTGACAAGTCTATCATTTGAATCATTACTGACACTGCTGGGAGCTTGTAACTGAGGTAATAAAGGAATCTGGGCTGTGGCTTTTGGCATAGGTACAACGGTTATGGCCATTGAACTAGCGATCGCCAAAAATTGAAAACGCACTTAAACACCTCCTTGAGTAAAATCTACTAATTTATTACTTCAACTATCCTGCGTAATTACTTTGGGTAGATGTACCTATCTAAAGTTGAGGTTTTGTTTTGAGATCGTGAAATTTTGATGTTGCTTTATTTTTTATCTATCTTTAGATAGATGACAGTGTAGTGATAAACAGCATTTAAAGCTTAGGAGAGTCTTACTCTTACCAAAGATAAAACAAAAAGGAAGAAGCTGGCGATGAAGTTGACATTGTGGTAATCAAACGTCAAGCTAGTTTTGAGGACTGTTGACTAGCGATTTGCTTTCTTACAAGCAAAAATTGCCAGTTGTACAATAACCTAGTAGAGTGCGTAAAATTTACGTAGCTTTTTTAATTTTTTGAGGTAACTTTTGATGACCGCAACTTCTCCCCGATTAAAGCACGAGGTTAAAGACCTCGGCCTAGCTGCCTTGGGAAGACAGCGCATTGAATGGGCTGGACGCGAAATGCCAGTTTTGAAGCAAATCCGCGATCGCTTTGCGATCGAAAAGCCTTTCGCTGGTTTACGCCTTGTAGCTTGCGCCCACATTACAACAGAAACAGCACATTTGGCGATCGCTCTGAAAGCCGGTGGTGCAGATGCGCTTTTAATTGCTAGTAACCCCTTATCAACTCAAGATGACGTAGCAGCTAGCCTCGTCGCCGATCATGAAATTCCTGTCTTTGCTCAAAAAGGCGAAGATAACGCAACTTATAACCGCCACGTCCAAATAGCTTTAGATCATCGCCCCAACATTATTGTTGATGACGGTAGCGATGTGGTTGCAACTTTAGTACAAGAACGCCAACACCAAATCGCTGATTTGATTGGTAGCACCGAAGAAACCACCACCGGTATCGTACGGCTACGCGCCATGTTTAGAGAAGGCGTTCTCACCTTTCCCGCAGTCAACGTCAACGACGCTGATACCAAGCACTTCTTTGATAATCGCTATGGGACTGGACAATCAACCCTAGATGGCATTATCCGCGCCACAAATATTTTGTTGGCTGGGAAGAACATTGTTGTCGTCGGTTATGGCTGGTGTGGCAAAGGTACAGCCCTCCGCGCCCGTGGGATGGGTGCTAACGTCATCGTCACCGAAATCGACCCAATCAAGGCAATTGAAGCCGTAATGGATGGCTTCCGCGTTCTGCCAATGGCTAAAGCTGCACCTGAAGGTGATATTTTTATCACTGTGACTGGTAACAAGCACGTCGTTCGCGGCGAACACTTCGATGTCATGAAAGACGGTGCGATCGTTTGTAACTCCGGTCACTTCGACTTAGAACTTGATTTGAAATACTTGGCTGCACAAGCTAAGGAAATCAAAGATGTTCGTCCTTTCACTGAAGAGTATAAATTGAAAAATGGTAAATCAGTTGTCGTTCTCGGACAAGGACGCTTGATTAACCTAGCTGCGGCTGAAGGACACCCAAGCGCAGTAATGGATATGAGTTTTGCAAACCAAGCTTTGGCTTGTGAATTCTTGGTGAAGAATAAGGGTAAGTTAGCCCCTGGTTTGCACTCAATTCCGGTTGAAGTCGATCAAGAAATTGCTCGTTTGAAGTTGCAAGCTATTGGGATCACAATTGATAGCTTGACAGCAGATCAAATTGAGTACATCAATTCTTGGACAAGTGGAACTTAATACATTGATTAATTAATTTTTTGAGGGATAGGCTTTTTGCTTATCCCTTTTTTTATTTCTCACGCAGAGAGCGCGAAGGGAAATGAAAAGCTTTTATAAGGGGCTTTATATTAAATCTTGTTCAGAAATGATAGCATAAAACTATCTTTAGCCTTGCTTGCATAACTGGTCAACCCTTAAAATTGCTGTTTCATGACTTTTTCAGCAACCTCTATGTATGAATCTTGGCGTAGAGACGCGAAAGCGCGTAGCTGGACGTTAGCGCGCATTGGTGTCAACTTAAGAGGATGTTTGAAAAATCCTGATTTATGTATCAAATATTCTTTTACCCCACCCTAACCCTCCCCTTATAAAGGGGAGGGAACCGGATTTCCCTGTTTCCCCCCTTTATAAGGGGGGATTAAGGGGGGGTAATCATTCGATTAGTATCACAAGAACTTTTCAAACAACTTCTAACGTAAAAGTGATGTCCCGCAAGGAACTAAAGTTCCTTGCTAATAGCGCAAGTCATCTGAAGATGACTAAGTACCCGCAAAAACCTCTAGTCTACTTCAGTAGACTTTAGCCTTGCCCTGGCAATGGAATAGAGCCTCCGGCACGCTGCGCGAACGCGGCTATACGAAACTTTACCCACCTCCGTGGGTTTCAAATTCCTAGAGTCTGTTGTACTAAGTGAACTCTATAGTTTCAACAAACTCTAAAATACTCTCTTTAATGTCTTCAGCCTCTTCTTCAAGGGAATCGGGAGTTTCGCCGTTAAGAAAGCTGTGCTGACTACTAACTATATACAAAAATTCACCACTGACAAAGGTAAGCAGCCCTCGGTACGCATCTAATCTAATAGCAGTTCCATTGTTTTCTTGCTTAGAAATCGTCGAACCTTTAGGCATATCAATTAACACATAGTAAGCCCCTCGCAAAGTGTCTGCCAGATATTCGCTATACTCCACAGAAGCATCTGGTACATTGGCAAAAATTGCTTGGGGTACATACTTGTCTACTAAAATTGTTTGTAAATATTCTTCTTGTCCAACAGACTCCAGTTCCTCTAACTGTTCTAAAGGAAAAGGATAATAATCAATTCTTAGCAAAGTACCGATATCATCAGAAAATCCAACCACTCCTTCCTGGCTTTGAATTCTACCGCCCTGCTGCGAATCGACCGGAATCGGGACTGTAAAATTACCCAATGGAGATTGATATATCTGTTCGCTAAAATCTTCTATAACTACTGTCTCATCTTCGTCGTCATCTGCATATTCTTCCTCTTCTGCTTCTTTAAAAGCCGCAATTACCTCCTTAATAATTTCCTCTGCTTCTTCATCCTCAAGTTCTAAGGCTGCTTGTAGCTTTTTGAGGTAGGCTTGTTTTGATTTAGGGATGGCAAGTTCATCGTCTAAAAGCACTATTACTCCAGCAGCAAAACCATCTAGCACTAATTCATCCGAAAGAGATACTTTGGCAGTATTAAACAGAGCCCCAATTCCCTCTTCTTCTGCAATGGCGAGGAGTCTATCAACTATTTCGGTAATTTCATCTTCTGAGTATTCCTCGAAAACCTCGAATTCCCAGAGAATACCTGCTAAACTTTCTGCATCTACATCTTCAATGGATAAATCAGCGATCGCAGTCACAGTTGCGATCGCTGCTACTGCTTCCTCTGGACTTAGTGATTCTTCTGATGTCTCTGATGAGTTAAAAACCTTATCATACTTGGTCATAATTGCTACCTAAATTAAATCCTTAATAGTAATAACAGATTGAAAGTGACAATGGTCAGTTTACCAATGGAGCGAATCTTCTAGAAAAAAATTAGCGAATAGTTGGTCAACTTATCCCACACCTACGAAAACATCGTATTAGTCATTAGTACCAATCACTAATGACCAATGACTAATGACTATTAATAACTGCTATAGCAGTCCTAAATCATTTTTGAAAATTATATATCTCTTTCTTCTTTCTTCCCTTTGCGTACTTGGCATACTTGGCGGTTAGTTTCCTTCTCTATATTTTTCATAAATCCAATAGGACTGCTATATATTCCTTTATTTTTATCCTCTAGCAGATGAATTATATCTATCGATAGAATTATAAACTAGCTAGCGATAGATACCTACACCATGAGCAGGATGTCACAATACCGATGTTTGTAGTGACACACAATACTTGAAACATTGTAGTGCTGGTTCTACAAGTATCAATTACATAAAATTTCGAGTTTTTTTATGGTAAAAACCCCTCCATCCCAATTTTCACCAGATCAATACAAAGTTGATTCTGCCCAAGAAAAAGTAGAAACTATTATAGAAACCCCATCATCAGATACGGAGATTGACCTGGAGTTTCTTTACACCAGAGATATTGAGTTTCGTCAAGAAACAATTTACTTTCTTGTGGTCGATCGCTTTTATGATGGCGACCCAGATAATAGCGAGGGTGCAAATTCAGAACTGTACGATCCTAATAGACAAGAATGGGGTAAGTACTGGGGTGGTGACTTGCAAGGTGTGATTGATAAATTAGATTATCTGAAAAATATGGGAGTGACTGCCATTTGGTTAACTCCACTATTTGAGCAAGTAGAACAGTTATTTATTAGCAATGCGGCGATGCATGGCTATTGGACAAAAGACTTTAAGCGGATTAATCCTCGCTACATTGCTGAGGGCGAGAACCCTTCATTAAACGCTACTCAAGAAGAAAAAAATACAACCTTTGATCGGTTAATTGCGGAACTGCATAAGCGGAATATGAAACTGGTGCTGGATATTGTCTGCAACCACAGCAGCCCTGATACCAGTGGTAGCAAAGGGGAATTATTTGATGATGGAGTCAAAATTGCTGACTTCAATAATGATGTCAATCATTGGTATCATCATTATGGTGAAGTGCAAAACTGGGAAGACGATTGGCAAGTACAGAATTGTGAACTAGCGGGTCTGGCAACCTTCAACGAAAACAATACAGAATATCGGCAGTATATTAAGTCAGCAATTAAACAATGGCTAGACCGGGGTGTAGATGCACTGCGGGTTGATACTGTCAAGCACATGCCCATCTGGTTTTGGCAAGAATTCACTGGTGAGATGACCAATCACAAACCAGATGTATTTATTTTTGGTGAATGGATTTACAGTAATCCTAGTGACGATCGCTCCGTAGAATTTGTTAACCACTCAGGGATGACACTTCTAGACTTTGGGCTGTGCGTAGCAATTCGAGCCGCACTAGGGCAAGGTTCAGAAATGGGATTCCAAACAATTCAATACATTTTTGACCAGGATTATCGTTATAACGGGGCAACAGAATTAGTTACCTTCATCGATAACCATGATATGTGTCGCTTCCAATCGCTGAATCCCGATCCAGCGATGCTAAAGGTTGCGATCGCCTTAATTATGACATCTCGCGGTATTCCCTGTATATATTACGGCACAGAACAGTATTTACATAACGATACTGATGGCGGTAACGACCCATATAACCGCCCAATGATGGAAAATTGGGATACTGACAGTGAGATTTATTGGTGCATCAGATTGCTGTCTGGTTTACGGCGACTGAATCCAGCCGTGTCAATGGGTAGCCATTGGCAGAAATACTTGACTCCTGATGTTTACTGTTATGTGCGCCGTTATCGTGATTCTCTGTGTTTTGTCGCTTTAAACCGGGGAGGAGAAGTTACTCTAAGAGAAGTAGACACAGAATTGCCCGATGGTGAGCATACTTGCGTGGTGACTCGTAACAAATATGAAGTTAAAGACGGCAAGATTTATGACCTAGTACTACAAGAACGGGGAATACTTGTTTTCAGCCATGTTGGGGAACGCATCAAAGGACAAACAATTGTCCGCATCCAACTCAATGGCGTGGATACCAAACCTGGTGAAATCATTGTAGTGACAGGAGACTGCCCAGAGTTGGGTAACTGGGATATCAGTAAAGCATATCCTTTAGAGTACATCAACTCCAATACCTGGTCTGCTGAGATTCCCTTTGATGAAAGTGCTGGTAAACTGATTGCTTACAAGTATGCCATGTGGCGGGAAGGGCGATCGCCTCTGCGGGAAAATCTGGTAAATCGTCGTTGGGTGATTGCGAAAGAAGGTACTGTCAAATGGCGTGATACCTGGGCATCAGGAAGAGAATCGTAGAGTTTATATGTTATGGATTAATCGCATCTCTTCTAATTCTTGTACAGACGCGATTAACAAAATTTGGGGGTTTAATATCATGTCCGCATAAGTAGTTACTATTCCCGTAGTCATTGCACCCCACCCCCAACCCTTTCCCACCTGTGGGGAGGGAAGACAAAGCACAGCTTTGGCGGGGTGGGGTTATTCGGGTTTAATAAGCAAGCGGACATGATATAAGTCTCCTGCCTCTATAGGCAGCAGGTTTTGTATCGGGGTTTAAATCCCCGTCACAAAACATAATTACGAATTACGAATTATTTCAATCGCGTCTCTTAACCCCTAAGTCCCCAAATTTAGGACTCCACCATCCATTTTGTGTATTGAAATAAGCTACATCTTTATGTTTAGTATCTTGACGCGATTGTGAATCAGAACATCGCAACATTTTCTTACTCTGTCCCTCTTTGATGTAACTGTACTCCTCTAGAGGTTTCTTACATACTGGACAAGGATATTCCGTTATCTTTACGGGAGGCTTTTGTTGATTTTCAGCCTCAACTGCTTTAGTTTGTGGTGGCTGCCAAGTCTTGTTAAAGTCGCTCCAAAATAGCACGACATCACAGCCTTTTGTACATTTGAGAAAATATTTCTTTTTAACCTTAGTACTGGGAATTTTGGCAAGACAACTTTTGCATTCAGGGCATCGCGTCCTGGAAGTTTCATATTTGCGCTCAGTTATTACATTAACTTTACCTGTTGGGGAACTCGCAACTACAGTTTTAGCTTTGGTGAGTGCTGGGACAAAGTAATTCTGATTCCAACTAGTTAAATAATGCTGCCAAGAATTCTTTCCTTCGGAAATGGCATCAAGGGCATCTTCCATTTTTGCTGTGAATTCCGCCTCTAGTAAATCTGGCAGTGCTTTGAGCAAAAACGCATCAACTTCTAACCCTAACGCTGTCGGTTGCAGATGGTCTTTTTTCAACTCCACATAATTTCGTTTTTTTAAAGTAGCAACAGTAGGAGCATAGGTACTTGGGCGACCAATTCCTTTCCGTTCCATCAGTTGCACTAATTTTGGTTCACTATAACGCGGTGGTGGCTGAGTTTGCTTCTTTTCATGTCCAGCATTTTCCAGTTTCAATGGTTGTCCCTGTTGTAATGAAGGTAAAACACTATCCTTGCTGAGATTATTCCAGTAGCGAGCATAACCGTAAAATTCAATTACTTGCCCTCTGGCTGACCACAGTAGAGAACCAGACTGAGTAATCACCAAAGTTTTACGCAATTGTGCGGCCTTGCATTGAGAAGCAATTGACCGTTTCCAAATCATTACATAGAGATTAAACTCATCATCAGGAAGTTCTAAACGCAATTGAACTGAGGGACGAAATACATCCGTTGGTCGAATCGCCTCATGTGCTTCTTGAGCCGATTTGCTACTGCGATGCTTGGCAACTTGCGTCGGTACATTCGGCGGGTCATTTTGCTCTAACCATTTCCGGGCGCTGGCACAAAATTCTGGACTCAGCATTACTGAGTCTGTTCGCATATATGTAATCAGCCCAGCCTCATAGAGTTTTTGAGCAACAACCATAGTTTTGTCAGGAGCAAACCTCAGCTTTGAACCGGCTGCTTGCTGAAGGCTAGAAGTTGTAAATGGTGGCGGTGGCTGGCGATTAACGATTTTTCCTTCAAAATGAATCACCTGATGAGGATGTCGCTGTGCTTCTTCAACTAGACGTGTAGCCTCTGCTTCGGAAAGAACACGCTTAGACTCTGGTGTTTCTGGACTATTACCTACCTTTGCGTCATCGTGAGTTTCAGTCTCTTGCTCTGCTGCATCTTTAGCAGAATCAACCGTCCCTTTGTAAAAAGCCCGAAATCCTTCAGCATAATCTACCCAGACACTCCAGTAATCTTGGGGGACAAAAGCCAGAATTTCGTTTTCTCGCTGACAAATCAGGTGTAATGTCGCGCTTTGGACTCTGCCAACACTCTTAGCGCCGTTATTTAATGCCCAAACTAAAGGACTACCCTTATAGCCTACCAACTTGTCTAGGCAATCTCGACACAACCCAGCACCGATTAAATTTTGATCTAGTTTTCTAGGATTAGCGATCGCACTCTGTACCGCCGATGCTGTAATCTCAGTATAAATTACCCGTTTTGGTTCCCTTAAACCCAGCGTTTCTTTGAGGTGCCAAGCGATTGTTTCGCCTTCCCGGTCTGGGTCAGTTGCTAAAACAACTTCATCAACCTGCCTCACCGCAGACTTGAGTTTCTGGATTGTTTCTTTGGCTCGTTGGTCGCGCGGGATGTAGTTGCATCTGACATTATTGCCATCCATGACAAAGCCCAAGGAATCGTCCCCTTCATTGCTGAGTTCTCGGATATGGCCACAACTAGCGAGAACTTTCCAATCTGCACCCAGAATTTGACTGAGTTTTTTGACTTTTCCGGGAGACTCGACCACAAGGAGGCGTTTGATCATAGCAACTGCATTCTTGATTCTGAGTAATACACTGGCAATTGCAATTAGCGATGGCTGCGCCAACGCCAAGGGCGAACGCCTATTTTCGTGATATGGATTTTGTAGAATACTGTACCAAAAAGCTTGGGAGATTGCTTAACTCAGTTTAGAGGAAATGATGCCTGATTGTGCGATCGCTCTTGGAACTGGCGCAACTACTATGATTTTAGCCTCAACAACCTAGTTAAACAGGGGAAAATCTTTAGCAAGATCCCGCAAGGTGTGCCGGCTACCCTTCGGTAATGCCTAAAAGTGAATCGACGACCAAAACTTTCTAATAAAGAGGACATAAAAGAATGCTACTCTGTGTTTCTTGTACTTTCCAGAGAAAGATAGAAGTTACAATCAAAGTCATGAAGCCAATGCTTATAGGACTAAATGACTATGCCAATTAAGGAAATTTCTGTCAGTGGCTTATTTGGAATTTTTGACCATGTGATTCCATTGAATATAGATGAACGGATCACCATCATTCATGGCCCAAATGGTTTTGGAAAAACAGCCATATTAAGAATTTTGAATAGCTTTTTTAATTCTCAATACTCAGAGCTTAGAGCTATCCCATTTAAAAAGTTTCAAGTTGCATTTGATGATAGTAGTAGTATTGAAATAATAAAAAATACTGAGAATGCAGAGCAGTCTGAAAATAAGAATATTGGCTTCAATTTTTATCAGCCTGATTCCGAAGCAGTTTATTTTTCTCTAAAGTCACCAAAGATTCGCTCTGATAGAGGATTTCCGATTATACTTGAAAATTCTGTTATACAAGAAATGCCTTATACTCTAAAATCGCTGGATAATCGCATTGGAGAAATTACTTTTTATGAACAAGCTCTAGAAATTGTTGATAATTTATCGTCCTCAAACTTGAAGTCACAAGAAGCCACTCCTGATTGGCTAGAAAAATTGCAAAGCAATATTCATATTCGCCTCATTGAATCACAACGTTTGCTTAATTTTGTTCCTAACCATTCTTCTAGACGGTCTGCTGAAACACCTTCAATGTTGTCAACTGTGTCTGCCTATTCTGATGAACTTGCTAAACTGATGCAAGAAAAATTTAAAGAATACGGTACAATATCTCAATCTCTTGACAGAACTTTTCCAGTTAGAGTAGTGAAGCAACAATCATCCGTAGATTTAACAGATGAACAACTTCGAGATCAATTAAACGAACTTGAAGCAAATCGCTCTCGTCTAATAGAAGTAGGTCTTTTGGATAAAGATGAAGATTCAGAATTTCAAATCCAGCCTCAAGATATAGATGAAAGTACCAAGAATGCTTTGTCGGTATATGTTGAAGATGTGGAAAAGAAGTTGAGTGTTTTTGCTGAAATAGCAAGTAAAATCGAATTATTAAGGAAAATTATTAATAATAAGTTTGCCTACTCCTACAAAGAAATAAATTTTAGTAAAGAGAAGGGATTTGTTTTTACAACACTTTATAAATCATCATTATCTAATTCAAAAACTCTTTCACCAGCAGATTTATCATCTGGTGAGCAACATGAGTTAGTTCTTCTATATGAACTATTATTTAAAGTCCAGCCTAACTCTCTAGTCTTAATTGATGAGCCGGAATTATCCCTTCATGTAGGATGGCAGGTTCAGTTTTTAAAAGACTTACAAGATATTACCCAGCTTGCAGATTTAAATATACTAATGGCTACTCATTCACCAGATATTATTCAAGATCGCTGGGATTTGACGGTTGAACTGAAAGGGCCACACAAGTGAGAGATTTTCTGACAGTTGACCGTGTTGCTAACCAAATTCGATTACGACGAAGCACATATACTGGAACTTTTTTGTTAGTGGAAGGAAGTTCTGATAAAACTTTCTATAAGCGGTTTGTTGACCAATTAGTTTGTGAGTTAGTCGAAACATCGGGTAAGCAGCGTGCTATTGAAATTCTAAAAATTTTGGAACAATCAAATTTTCAGGGAGTTTTAGCGATTGTTGATGCAGATTTTGATCGCTTTGAAACTTTGTTATATACTAGCCCTAATCTGCTTTGTACCGATAGCCATGACCTTGAAACTATGCTGATTAACTCACCAGCATTTAACAAAGTACTGGCTGAATTTGGTTCTGAAAAGAAAATTGCCCAGTTTACTCAAGACGTAAGATTAGTATTAATTAAAAATGCGATGTCTGTAGGTTATTTACTTTGGATATCTAAATGTGATGGATTAAATCTAACCTTTGAGGGTATTACATTTAGCAAGTTTATTAATGAGCAAACTCTGTAAATTGATGAATTTAAGCTGATTCAAGAGATTAAAAATAAATCTCAAGCTTTCTCTTTGAACGAGAAAGATATGCAAGAACGGCTAAAGAGTCAGAAAAGCAATAATCACGATCCTTGGCAAATTTGCTGTGGTCATCATTTGGTGGAGATTCTGTCATTTGGTTTACGTAAAGTACTTGGCTCTAACAAAGCTGCTGATGTTGAACCGAACAGTCTTGAGCGTAGTTTGCGGCTTGCTTATGAAGAAATCTACTTTTACCATACACAACTATACTTGGACATTCGGACATGGGAAAGTAAGAATCAGCCATTTAGGGTTTTGCGGAATTACACATAATGCCAAATTCGTAAAGTATGTGTAGTGTTGTCATTTTTGATATGCGATCGCTTGAAGAATGTTGGTGTCGGTAGAAAATCAGGCGATCGCATTCATCATCTTTCATCCCGATCGCATTTCCTGTTTCTCTACCAGGTTGACTTACAGCAGTAATTAGCAAAAATTGATGCTGTCTGCGCTAAAGGATTCTCATGGAGACGGTTTGCGATCGCACTACAAGCTTAAATTAATGTATTAGCCGCCTTGTTAATGCGTTGGCTTGCATTGTTAATGTATCGGTTTACATTGTTAATGCGTTGGCTTGCATTGTTAATGTATCGGCTTAGATTGTTAATGCATTGGCTTGCATAAGCTAACCTACTCGAAAATATCAAGCAATCATTCCCTCTTCGACGTTATCCGCACCAGTACGAGTATCGCGTATAGGTTCCTCGCCGAGATTTTCCGGTAGAAATCCACCTGCTTGCATTTTCCATAACCTGTGGTAAGCGCCGCCGAGTGCCAGCAGTTTTGTGTGGGAACCATCTTCGATAATGCGACCTTTGTCGAACACCAAAATCCGGTCTAGATGCACAATGGTAGATAGTCGATGAGCTACTACAATGACCGTTTTCCCATTCATTGCTAGATCGAGGGTATCTTGGATCGCTTTTTCGGTGATTGAATCGAGACTAGAGGTAGCTTCATCTAAAATGAGGATGGGCGCATCTTTGAGGATGACGCGAGCGATCGCAATCCGTTGTCTCTGCCCTCCAGATAACTTAACACCACGTTCGCCCACGAGAGAATTGTAACCATCTTTACTTTGAGCGATGAAATCATGAGCATGAGCCTTTCGCGAGGCTTCGATCACTTCCTCGTCAGTTGCATCCAAGCGTCCGTAACGAATATTTTCTAGTAGCGTCCGATGGAATAAAGATGGATCTTGGGGAATTAAGCTGATCTGTGCGTGTAGTGCATCCTGAGTCATATCTCGAATATCGACCCCATCAATAATAATCTGTCCAGATTGTGGGTCGAACAAACGCAAAATCAAATTGACGAAGCTGGATTTTCCCGAACCAGAAAAGCCTACCAATCCTACACGTTGTCCCGGTTGGATGGTGACAGAAAGGTTGTGAAAAACTTTCTTCTCCTCGGAGTAGTTGAAGTTCACGCGGCGAAATTCAATCTTACCTTGGGTAATTGGGTGAGCGATCGCGCGATCGCTATCAATCAATTCGTGGGGTTGAACGATAATAAAAACACCATTGGCGACATTACCGATATGTTCAAAAAATTCTAGAAATCGTTTACTCAAATTACGCGCTTCACTGATGATTAATAAAGACAGGCTGGTTGCGACGACGAAATCAGCAGTTGCGATCTTCCCTTGACTCCAGAGGGAGAGTGAGTAATACAGGGTGCTAATTTTCAGAATGGCTGCTGAGATGAACTGAAACCAGCGAATTCGCTCCGAATACCAATTAGACTGTCTCACCTCTTTGATTTCACGCCTTAATTGGTCATTCAAATAGTGTCGTTCAAAACCCAAGCGAGCAAACAGTCGGCTACTGGTGAGATTTGTTACCGAATCTACAATGATGCCAGTTGTCTCACTTCTGGCGGCTGCGGCTTTTCGGGAGTAAATTCGGCAGCGAGTTGCCAGCCAGAACGAAATACTGATAAAGAGAACTGCCCATATTCCCACGAGTGCAGCCAACGGAGGATAGGCGCGATACAGTATCGTCGTGGCGACGGTATACACAACGATTACTGGCATAAATTCAGTAATCATCATTTGCATCGTCTGGGTAACACCCAGAGAGGTTTCGCTAATCCGATGTGCCAAAGCCCCGGAAAAACTGCTACTCATGTAGCGATGGGAATGGTGTTGTAAGTAAGCATAGAGCGATCGCACAATATGCTGTCGGTGGATTGGATGAAGGATGGTTTGCAAGAGTCCAGCCGATCGCCCGAATATCACTTCACCTACACTCAAAGCGATAAACAGCATTAGGGGTTGCCTCATGGCATCAAAAATAGGCTGACTATTACCCGTTGATTTCGTCACGCCCCGGATGATCTCACCAATGGCATAAGGTAACATAATGCCACAGGTTGCGTGTATTACCTCCAGGATCACCATTAACACATACCACCAACGGAACTGATTCACGAAATACAAAATGAACCTGAATGGAGTTGATGGTAGGCTTGGTGCATCAGCAGCACGTTGAAATGATTTGAATTGTCTGGTTTTTTTCGTCATGAGAAGCAATCCACTAGCTGAGTAATTCGTAATTCGTAGTTAAAAGAGTCAGATTGAATCTAGGTTTCTATCTATCTATTGGTTGATTTTTTAGTATTAGGGTAAGTTGTGTTAAATAAAATCATTTGTAATTAACAAATTATGGGGATTTAAGTCCACTACTTATAACCAAGCGGCAAGTTTTGTACCGACGTATAAATCCTCCTTGTAAACTGAATTACGAATTACGTTAGCGTAGCGGTAGCGAGTCCGCGAGCGTCATTACGAATTACGAATTATTGTCCTCACTCCCTTAATCCCTAACGTAGAGAATCTCCCCTGCGGTATTCGGCGGTTATGTCGTCTAACTTTTGCTTCAAACTGTCGTCGAGTTTTAGTTCCACTGCCTTCAGGTTGTCAGCAAGTTGTTGTGGGCGGCTAGCGCCAATGATGGGGGCAGTGATAATGGGATTAGATAAAACCCAAGCTACTGCTAGGGTGGTGAGAGAAAATCCGGCGTGATCCGCGACTGTGCGTAATTCTTGGACAGTATTAAACTCGCGATCGTGCCAGTAGCGATCTTGATAACGTTCTGCGGCAGCGCCTAGCGTGAAACGTGTACCGGTGGTGGGGCCTTCAGCGAGAATGTGTTTGCCGGTGAGCAGACCACCCGCCAAGGGATTGTAAGAAATTACACCCAATCCTTCTTCTTTCGCTAGGGGCAATAGTTCTCGCTCAATTTCACGGAACAACAGGTTGTAGCGGGGCTGAATTGAGATAAACTTAGTTACATTGCGCGTCTCGGCGCGACCCAAGGCGCGGGCGAGTCGGTAGGCTAAGAAGTTGGAAACCCCGATGTAGCGCACTTTGCCAGCACGAACTATCGCGTCCAGTGCTTCCAAGGTTTCATCAAGGGGGGTGGAGGCATCGTCAGAGTGCAATTGGTACAGGTCGATATAGTCGGTTCCCAGTCGTCGCAAGGAAGCATTGATCGCATCTAGAATATGTTTACGCGAAGCCCCCTGATCCCAAGGTGCAGGGCCGACTCGACCAACGCACTTGGTAGCTAAAATAAAATGTTCGCGTTTGCCTTTGAGCCAGCGCCCAACGATTTCTTCGGTACGCCCAGCAGTGGCAAGTCCGCCGCCAAGTGGATAAACATCGGCTGTATCTAAAAAGTTGATGCCCCCATCGGCGGCGGTATCGAGGATATCTCTAGAAGTTTCTTCGTCAGTCTGCAATCCAAAGGTCATAGTGCCCAGACAAAGACGGGAAACAGTTAATCCAGTTTTTCCGAGATTGGTAGTTGGTAAAGTCATGGGAATTGGGAATTGGGAATGGGGATCGGGAATGGGAAATGGGGAATTGAGAAAACTTTTCTTTTGTCTCTCACTCCCCAGTCCTAGAGCGCTGATTCTTCTGCACTGACTTTTGGGGTTTTGTGCGTCAGACAACTAAGGCAGTGTTGCGACGGCTCAGGGAAACCAGCCACTGTTGCAACTTCGGATCGCCGTATACCTCATCTGCAATAAAATGATCGCCGTTAGGCAACACTGTGAAATCAACTTTCCCCCTACTTTGCGTAGGCGATCAACAAAATGCTCTGTATCCTCAATCGGCAGATTTTTGTCCTGTCCACCTTGGAATATCTGAACAGGAATGTCTTTGAGTACAGCTAGTTCGCTTTCTTCTAATGTCTTCGGTACACGGCCAGATACAGGTACTAGACCTGCGAAGCGATCGGGATGCAAAGCAGCGATATGCCAGATCCCCGCCGAACCTAAGCTGAAACCGGCTAATATCACCCGCGCTGGATCGACGGGTTGGGAAGCGATCAATTCATCCAGTAAAGCAAGCACATCATCAGCTCGATCTGCCCAAGTCTGTTCTTCTGGAATCTGGGGTGCAGCAAATACATAAGGTAAGGAGTTAGATGAATCCACGAAACGAGGTAGACCCCATTTCAGTAGCACATTCAAATCCGTCCCGCGATCGCGTCCTCCGTGGAGAAATAGAACTAAGGGTGCAGGTTGTTTAGCATTGTCAGAAACAGGTGAGAAAAGATAAGGCAAGGAACCATTGCTAGTGTCGTGAGAGCGTTGTTCAACTGGCATAGTCGTGACTCCTAATTTATATTGGGCATTGGGCCATTAGTTAACCGCAGCCTTAACAGGCTGTTTCCACACTGCGGCTGTGTACAACGAGGCATCGAAGTCTGGCGCGATGTTGTCGCCCGTGATCCGTGCCTCGTGTAGCGTCCAGTCGGCGAAGAATAAGTCATGGCTAATGCGTTCCACCACCGCAGGTACGTCGCGCCGGATGCTGGGCACATCGCCGATGGGTAGTCCGAAGCTCACAAAGCCGGCTGGGTTAAAGACGTGGATATCCTTGAGGTAAGGGGCGCTACCAGGCACTTTTTCCTGGTATTCGTGGGCGCTGCCGAGGTAAGGGTGTGTGCCTAAATCGTCGGCGCGTTGGTCAGATGGTGGTTCATAGCGATCGCGCCAAAGTGCAATATGCTGTGCAAAGTCAGCTAGTTCTGTCCGCGCCGTCGGATCAACAAAATAGCCAGTACCAGCGATCGCAAAATCGAACTCGAAAACATCGTCGTTCACCTGCGCGACGATGCGGCCGCCCTTCTCCTGTAACGATCTCCACGTCGCCGACAGGTGTAGATGGAAGTTGGGGAAGGCGATCGCCCGTTCAATTGCGTCGGATGGGGGCGTAGAACCAACTTGACGAAAGCGCCAAGCCTGAAACCACCGGGCTGCATCGGGCAGTTCTGGATAGTTGTAGTAAGCGCCAGGATACCCACGCACCCGATTTATGGGCAGCGATGCGATCGCAGGTCGCCGCGCAAACAGATGCACCGCCTTTGCTCCCGATTCGAGTGCTACCCCTGCGGCATCAAAAGCCGAAGCCGCAGCGCCCAGCACTGCCACAGTCTTGCCGCGTAGCGCGGTGAAGTCGATGGCATCAGAGGTGTGTGCATACAGAGTGGGCGGTAAACCAGCTAGTACCGGTGGCACGTAGGGGCCACCAGTACCAGCCACTCCGTTAGCGAAGATAATCTTGCGCGTGGTTTCCACTTGCGCGACACCGTTCACCTCAAGATGTAGGCGAAAAAAACCTTCCACTGGCTCGATTCGCACTAGCCGCGTCTTGTAGCGAACCGGGATGCCCAGGAACTGCCGATACCAACTTAAATATTCAGCCCACAGCAAGCGAGGGATGCGATCGATCGCTACGTAAGCCTCGGCACCATGTCGCGCCTCGTACCAAGCCTGAAATGATAGCGCCGGGATACCAAGTTCGGGGCCAGGTAAATTCTTCGGTGTGCGTAGTTTCTTCATCCGCGCTCGATTGAGCCATACGCCAGCATGGGCTTCGTCGTCGGCCGCATCGATTACCGTCACACGGCCGATGCCGGCACGCCGCAGCGCAAATGCAAAGGTGCTACCGCTACCACTACCACCCACTACCGTAACGTTGTGATCCACGCCTGGGCGGTCGGGTATCCAGTTGTCGGGATCGGGGCCGATTAGGCGTAGTGCCTCGCGCGCCCCAAAATTAGGGTCAGTTGTTATTGTCATATCGATCTCCCAGGCTGAAATGCTATGAAGATGAGGGGGACAAAGAGGAATAATTTTCATTTTTCTCCCTCATCTCCCCCCACTCCCTCTTCTCACCTTTTACGCCACCACCAGACTCTTATCTACTTGGTTAAATTCGGTGTTATTTACCTTGGATTCGATCGCAGTACCCTTAAAGAATTCGGGGTTAGCTTGGGTGTAAAACTTGTAGGGATTAGCGAATACATAAGATTTAAAGTCGGCTTCAGAAATAACGCCTTCTTGAACCAAATCCCAGCTTTCAGCCAAGGGGGAAGTCAAATCTGGCACATCCCAGTGACCAACATCGGAGGAATAGATGGCGTTGATCTTGACTCCCAAAGGATTGGCTTTGTCATTAAATGCCGTAGCGATGGTGCGATCGTCGGACTCGGAACCAAAGAAGAAACTGTTCACCCAGCGATCGCGAATATCCTCAATTGTTTCAATCCCTGCTGCGGCAAAATCGTCCAATTCGCTACCAATTGGCGCACGGCTATGACGGCTGAATGAAGCTCCCAGTACAGTCTTAGTCAATTCATCCTTATCTAGGGAATGCCCTTGAGTAACTTCTGCACCGTATTGCTCAAATATCTCAAATAGCTCATCGGCATTTGTCAACGCTGGATTGTAGTTTTCCAGTGCTTTGACATTACGTTTAGAGAAACGATCTACCAAATGAATGTAGACGCGGGCACCCCAATCTGCGCCACCTTCCAGCATCGCTACACGCAACTGTGGAAAACGCTTGGTAACACCACCAAAGAACAACGCTTTCGCAAAGGCTTCCGAACCATCGGCAAAGTGACCGATATGGTTATTCATGTAGTTACTGATGGAGGAACGTCCAGTCCAACCCTGACTGCCGTAATGGGTGGTGACGGGTACGCCTAATTCCACAACTTTCGCCCAGAAGGGATCGTAGTCGTATTCACTATCTAGTCCGTAGAAGTCGATATAAGAGGCATATTTGGCGATTTCGGGGAATTTATCGGCTGGATATTTATCAGCGATCGCTTTAATCGGACGTTTTACCCCGCCAGTAATATTAATTACTTTTAAGCCGAGTGTTTTTACTGCAAACTCTAGCTCCTCAATGCCTTCTTCGGGAGTAGTTAATGGGATACCAGCTACCGGTGTCAGGCGATCGCTATATTTCCGGTAGATATCAGCATGATAGTGATTGACCGCGCGTTGCAGTGCTTGCCGATTCTCTGCGCTGGCTCCAGCCGGTGCTAAGACATTATTCGGAAACAGTACTGAATAGTCTGACCCTTGCTCCGCTTGACGTTCATAGAGGAGTCCGGGGAGGGTGTAAGTAGCGAGATCCAATGTATTTTTAGTAACTCTAGCCCACCAAGGCGATCGGATGGTGCGGTTGTATTGACGTTCTTCAGGGGTTTGTTGATACCAGTCTTTACCATTACTTTTGGAATTAAGACGGGAAGCTTCGGTTTTACGTAATTCGTCTACGAGTTTCACGCCGCCGTACTTGGCAATGTAATCCTCAAAAGCTGGGGTAAAATCATTAGTGTGAACGTCGGTGTCAATTACTGGATAATCAAGGGTTGCTCTAATTGCGGCGGAGCGTGAGGTCTTTAAGCGGCTATATTCAGTCATGTTTTTTCCTTTAAAAAATTACAAGGTTTTTCTATCTGTTGGTTAGTGTCTTAAGACTTACGCAAGAACTCTCTGAAACTCTTATTTCTCCGTGTCGCGCAAGTTGCTACAAGTCGGGGAACCCGCCCAACGCACTGGCTTCTCTGCGTCCTCTGCGGTTCGATTCCGGGTTCTGTAAGGCGGCGATCTACAGAAAGTGCGGTTTAAAAGGTATGGTTTAAGCATTTGCAAAAAATTTATTTACGCCAACACAAGACTCTTATCCACCTGTTTTGCAGCAAAACGATTCACCGGACGACGCAATCCCAGATTTTCACGCAAGGTACTACCCTCGTATTCGGTACGGAACAATCCGCGTTTTTGTAAGATGGGAACGACTAGGTTAATGAATTCATCCAACCCTGTAGGCAGAATGGGCGGCATGATATTAAAGCCATCTGCTGCACCGTTGCTGAACCATTCTTCTAGCTGGTCGGCAATGGTTTCGGGAGTACCAAGTATGGTGCGATGTCCTCGTGCAGTGGCAAGAGAGAGATACAACTGGCGCAGTGTGAGAGTGTTACGAGTCGCCAAATCTCTAACTAGTTTAAGACGACTCTTATTTGTGTTGGTGTCGCTGGGTAGTTCAGGAGCCAGATCATCTAAAGAATATTTTGACAGATCGACACCTTTGTAATAGTTCTTTAAAATCCCCCAGGCGACATCAGGATGAATCAGCGATTGCAGGAATTCGTACTTCTCTTGAGCTTCTTCTTCAGTACGGCCAATGATTGGGAAAGCACCAGGCATAATTTTTAGGTCATCTGGCGATCGCCCATATTGTGCTAGTCTTCCTTTGACATCAGCATAAAATTCTTGGGCATCAGCTAGGGTTTGATTGGCGGTGAAAATCACCTCGGCGGTGCGTGCAGCCAAGTCCCGTCCCGATTCGGAGGCTCCGGCTTGAACAATTACGGGGTAGCCTTGGGGTGGACGACCGACGTTTAAAGGGCCTTTAACAGAAAAATATTTGCCCTTGTGGTTGAGTGTATGCAGTTTATCTGGGTCGAAATAGACACCAGATTCTTTGTTACGGATGAAAGCATCGTCTTCCCAACTATCCCACAGTCCTTTCACCACTTCCACAAACTCTTCGGCGCGTTCATAACGCTGGCTATGTTCTGGGTGATGCTCAAGTCCAAAATTAAGTGCAGCATTCTCATTGCCTGTAGTGACTACATTCCAGCCCGCGCGGCCGTTACTCAAGTAGTCTAAAGAGGCAAACTTTCGCGCTAAGGTGTAGGGTTCCTCATAAGTAGTCGAGGCGGTAGAAATAAAGCCGATATTTTGGGTAACGGAGGATAAAGCCGAAAAGAGAGTGACTGGCTCGAAATGGGCGATTTTACCGTTGCGATACTGAGTTTCTGGAGAGCCACCCCAGACTCCTGGGCTATCTGCAAGAAAAACTGCATCGAACAAGCCGCGTTGGGCAGTCTGGGTAATTTCCTTATAATGCTCGAAATTCAATCCAGCATCTGCTTGTGCATCAGGGTGTCGCCAAGAGGATACATGATGACCGGTGGCTTGAATGAATGCACCTAAACGAAACTTGCGTGTTGTACTCATAAGCTTTTTTCTTTTCTATAGTGTGATTGCTGATTTGCGTATAGCTAAATGGCTTTTTATGTAATATCAGCGTGCGATCGCTTGGCTAATTTCTAACTGTTTGGCAAACCCTCATGGCTACGAGTGTCTGATGAGTACACAACAATATGTTTGCTTTCAAATGCTGACCTCCAGCACAAAAAATACTCAGATGGCAGATTGATAAAATCCTTTCCATACAAAGCTTTTGGCTAGCATTTACTGCTAACTCAATACTGAAATGTAATAATGAAATGCTTTAAAAACAACTAAATTTACGCTTCAGTTGCTCTACATGGAATCAAATAACCAAACTGTAAGTCAGGTTAATACCAGAGCAAAACTAGGGTTGCTGCTGCTTGGCGCTCGAATTACCATAAATTTATGTAGCAATCTTACTCCGCAAATAGAGTCTACACGATGCATACAAAAAAATATGTACTGACCAACACAATATCATGAAAAACTAATTATTAGATAATCTAATATTAAGTATTGCAAACTAAATGTTAGCGATCGCAGTACATCAAAACAGGACTTACGCAAAAAATAGCCCAAACCTTGAGTTTCCGGTAGGGGCAATTCATGAATTGCCCCTACCGCCTGTGGTTTTGCGTAAGTCCTATATGGTTTAGGATTTTTACCAAATTATGATTAAAAGCACAGTTGAAAACCCGGCTTCTCTATCAAAACCGGGTTTTTAAATAATTTTTAATTTATTGCTGAACAGTACAACAGGGCAATAAAGGCTTGTTTACAACTTCTTTAATCTCTACTGAATTTAACAAATCTTCCCAATATTTCTGAACTTCAGGATCGTTAGGACGCTGACGGCGTAAATTAGCTAAAGTTCTCAGAGAATCTTCCCAAAATCCAGCCGTTGCAAATAAAACTGCACGATCCAAGTCTGTACTTGGTTGGTTTAGCTGAAGAGATAGATTTTCATCTTGCGATCGCACTATTGTACCTTTTACATAAGAGTCTTTATCGCGGTTACTCACATCGCAAATCATTGAAAAAGTCCAATTGTATCCTTTACCGATTTGTAGAGATGCCCGATCGGCAGGTAAATTTATACTAACAATACCATTTTGCTTAACAGGTTTAAAAGTTCCCTTGTACAATGCATCTGGATCGGTACTATCATCATCCCGCAAAACAAATTCTAGTGCTTGCACTGTTGTAAAAGTTTGGGGAACGTAAAAAAAGAATGTGGGATGCTCTGCTGTGGTTCGTTGAGCTTCTTTGTCTGTCGGTGTCAGAGGAATAATATCTTCTCCAGTTTGAAAGCAACCTCCTCGTGTTCCTGCTGACCTTACCCTACCAGGTCTACTTGGGACGAAGGCAATACGATTTTTGCTACGTTGAATGTAACTTGTAACATTTCTAATTGCAGATGTCGCATATCTATCTCCAGGACGCGCTCGCTCTGCTTGCTGAAAATTCAATAAAGCTTTTCGATAATTTCTCCGTCTAGTCTCATTATAGCCAAGTTGCATATATTGGGTGTAAGCAGATTTGGCTTGTGCCAGTTGAGAAACTAACTCTGTTGCCAAAACCTGAGTATTAATCACAGGTTCTAAGGGGAGAAATGCTAAAGCAGCAAGCAGATAGCTTGCCCAAAATTTATGTTTCATCATGTCCATATTCTCTTGTAGTACATTGTTAGGCTATATATAATACAATAGCCTAAGCTTGACATTGACAAGACTTTATGTACCAGTTTATGGAAATGCTAAGGTGGCCTTTAGCTGAGGCGCTGGAATTGATTCAACAATAGCCAATCAGTTCGTTGTCAGTCCATTCTAAGGTGTCACCAATTTTATCACCATCGTGGTAAGCGGCGAGTAAGATTTCGCAGGTTTTACCCCAAGCGATCGCACCACTCACATCTAAAGCGATCGCTCCCAAATCCCGTTTGTTCTGGTGTGCTTCCCCAAAGGATCTTTGCATAGCCTCCTTCAGTGACATCCCATCAGTGACACGCACTACAATCCTTGGTGCTAAACACTCATCGATAATATCTTCCCCAATCCCAGTACAGCTTACACCAGCATTATTAGTAGCATAATTACCTGCTGGCATCGCCGAATCACTTACTCTGCCAATGCGCTCAAATCCCTTACCACCAGTAGAAGTACCAGCAGCTAGGCTACCAGATGCATCTAAAGCTACCACACCAATGGTTCCACGTCCGGCATTGCTGGTTTCTAAGATTTCCGGCTCTGCTACCACGTTAGCCATTGTGCTTTTAAAATTATCTTGGCGTTCTTGTATCCACTCTTGTAACCGCAAATCAGTTAAAGCGTTATAGCTGGGAAGTTGCATTTCCCTAGCCAACTCAGCCGATCCGAAATCTGATAAAACTCGATCTGGAGAGTTTTGTAAAAATTGTGCTAACTCAATGGGATTTTTTACCCGCGAGATATTAATCACACCACTAAACCGCCTTAATGCGCCATCCATCAGGGAAGCACTCATGCGGATTTGACCATCAGATTGCAGGACTGAACCAGTACCAGCATTAAAGCGGGGGTTGTCTTCGAGCATTTGGCAACCATGCACTACCGCCTCAGCAGCAGTTGCTCCTGATAATAACAGAGAATAGACTTCTTCTATAACTGTATGGAGCGATCGGCGCACTGTCTCCAATCCTCCTTTGCTGTGGAGAGAACTACCAGCCCCTCCATGAATAATTAATTTAGGTTGCACCTGTAACTCCATTAATCCATTGCGCTATTTGCGTCTGTGTTGCGGTTAGTTTCATTTTGAGCTTCAGAACGGCGACGACGACAACGTTCTGAGCAATACTTCACATCGTCCCAGCAATCCTGCCACTTTTTACGCCATGTGAAAGGACGTTGACATACCGGACAGATTTTTGTAGGCAGGTCAGATTTAGAACGAACACGCCCCATATAAATACTGTGTATATGAGAATTCTCTCTCTAAATAGAGATGGAAAATAATTATAACCAGTTTCCTACAAACCAAGGAAACTTTTAATAAATAAATATTATGTCAATCTATCTTTAGAAATATTTATGAGCTATATTATTACTTTTGTTGACAGTACTAAAACATTTCATTAATTCATAACGAATTAGCTCAATCTTAACTCTGCGTTCCTTGGCGCTAACCTTTGCGTTCCTTTGCGTTAAAAAAATTACCCACTTATATTAACAAATAAAAAACTAGAGGAATATCGCACAGCTTTAATTTCCGAGTATCCCTCATTGCTCTAACATCAACAATCTAAAATATCTACTTATCCAAATCTGCCACTAACGTAATCTTGGGTATCTTGTTGCTGAGGATTGTTGAAAATTACTTCTGTTGCGTCGTATTCTACCATGTAGCCGTTACGACCTCCTTTATCTGTAGTTTTAACATTAAAAAAGGCCGTCTTATCAGAAACCCGCGCTGCTTGCTGCATATTATGGGTAACGATCACGATGGTATATTGCTCTTTTAGCTGGTGAATTAGTTCTTCAACCCGCAAAGTAGAAATAGGGTCGAGAGCGGAGCAAGGTTCATCCATTAAGATAATTTCCGGTTGGACTGCGATCGCTCTAGCAATACATAAACGCTGTTGTTGTCCACCAGATAAAGATGAACCACTTTGTCGGAGTTTATCTTTGACTTCATCCCACAAAGCCGCTTGGCGCAAACTCCGTTCTACTAATTCGTCCATATTACCTTTGTAGCCGTTGATTTTGGCTCCAAAGGCGATATTGTCATAAATTGATTTGGGAAATGGGTTTGGTCTTTGAAACACCATCCCAATCCGCCGACGCACTTCTACAGGATCGATGTCGGATGCATACAAGTTTTTATCGTAAAATAATATTTTACCTTCTGCCCGAAATGACTCAATCAAGTCATTGAGGCGGTTGTAGCATCGCAACAACGTACTTTTACCACAACCAGAAGGGCCGATAAAGGCTGTCACCTGATTTTTCGGTATATCTAGCCAAATATTCTGTAAGGCTAAAAAGTTACCGTAGTAAATGTTGAGGTTTTCGGTGCGTAAAACGGTTTGAGTATCGTTCACTGTGCTAGTATTGGTAGCCATAAATTAAGTGCAGTATTATTTTTAGCGATCCAAATTCGCTATCTATTTGACTAAGCTTTTTCGCGAGTTGCCCAGCGAGCGATGATACTTGTAATCAGAACCATCAATACTAAGATTAAAGATGCTGCCCAAGCTAGTGATTGCCAATTTTTAAAGGGGGAAATAGCATATTTGTAAACCAAAACAGCAAGGGAAGCTGTTGGCTGGAATAAGCTATCGGGCCAAAAATTGGAAAACAGGGCGGTAAATAGTAAAGGTGCGGTTTCTCCAGAGGCTCTGGCGATCGCTAACGTTGCCCCAGTTACAATTGTTGGTAAAGCTGCTGGCAAAACTACTTGACTCACTGTTTGAAAGTTAGTTGCTCCTAACCCTACAGATGCTTGTCGCAAATCTTGCGATACTAACTGCAAGGCTTCATCAGTGGTTCGGACAATGATTGGCAACATCAAAATTGCCAAGGCAAACCCTCCACCCAGAGCAGAATACGAGCCTAAGTTTAATTTTACCAGTGTCAAAACCACAATGCCATAGGCAAATACCCCAGCAATAATTGAGGGGACTCCACTCAGGACGTTAGCCGCAAAACGCACCCATCTCGCTACTTGGGCAGAGCTAAATTCTGTGATGTAAATCGCCGCTAAAACACCAAACGGAATACTAATTAGGGCAGCAATTCCTACCATTAGTAGTGTCCCTAAAATTGCATTACCAAAGCCTCCCCCTTTTTGTAGAGCTTTGGGTGGCAGTTCAAAAAAGACGCTGGGACTCAAGCTGCCAAAGCCTTGAATAATGACGTAAGAAAGCACTGCTAGCAAAGGCACAAGTGCCAATACTCCACAGATAAATGCAATTACGGTCATTACAGTATTAAACAGTGTCCTTTGAGACATGGGAGCGCGAGTTAGACTGCGCTCTGGAAAACTAGAAGTCATAATTCAACCCACAACTAAGCTACAGTCGCTTGACTCTCAGAACGATAAATTCGGCCATGATATTAACTACCAGGGTCAAGAAGAATAGGACTAAAGCAGCGTACATTAAAGCCGAAACTTGCAAACCACTAGCCTCGGAAAATTGATTTGCCAGGAGAGAAGAAATCGTATTGCCTGGTGCTAACAATGAGATACTAATATTATTGGAATTACCAATCAACATTGTCACAGCCATTGTTTCTCCCATCGCCCGACCGAGTGCCAACATTACAGCACTAACTATCCCCGAAAAGGCTGCTGGAATCAGAATTTGCAAAATCGTTTCCCATCGGGTTGCTCCTAGTCCTACGGAGGCTTGGCGCAAACTGGAGGGTATAGAAATCAAGGCATCACGGGATAAAGCTGTGATGATGGGTAAAGTCATAATTGCTAATATGACTCCAGCTGGTAACATCCCTGGCCCTGTGGGGGAGGTGCTAAAAAATGGTATCCAGCCAAAGTAACTATTGAGCCATTTCCCCAAGTTAGTTAAGATAGGCACTAAAACGAAAATACCCCACACGCCATACACAACGCTGGGAATAGCTGCGAGTAGTTCTACCGCAAAAACCAATACCAACTTCACTTTCGCGGGTAAAAAATCCTCGCTGAGGATTATGGCTGTACCAACTCCAATAGGTACAGCTATCAGTAGACCAATCAAAGAACTCAAGAGAGTTCCATAAATTTGAGGTAGCACCCCGTAAGTATCATTTACTGGGTTCCAAGTGGTGTTAGCTAAAAAACTTGCACCAAATTTTTGGATTGCAGGCCAAGATGCAATTGCAACTTGTAAGCCGATCCATAATAAAGTAGCGGCAACCCCAAAGGCAAAAATTTTAGTTAGCCAAAGAAAACCCCGATCTAGGGACTTTTCTACATCAGAGCGATTTTTTGTCGCTGATGAAAGGTTTTGAGAATTTGTAGTCATGACTACCGACTTTCACAATAAAATCAGAGGAAGATACGGGAGGCAACCATCTCAACAAAATTGTTGCCTCATTGTCTTTTTTCAACTCAGACACTAGTAACAAAGTAGTTGCAAGCTACGAATGTCTATAATCTAGTAGGCAGCCTAAAAATTATTGTCTAGGAATGCCTCGCGTATTTAATTTTGCTACTTGCTTGCGCTACTACCACTACCACCTACAGAAATTTTGTAATCTGGACTAATTTGATCGGCAGCAGCAGCTACCTTTGTAATGACGTTTTGGGGTAGAGGAACATACCCTAGCGCACTAGCCTGTTTTTGACCATCAGTTAAAGCGTATTCGATCGCAGCTTCAACTGCTTTAGCTTTTGCCGCATCGGGATATTTCTTGTAAGCCAAAATCCAGGTATAAGTGACGATAGGATAGGAATCAGCCCCTTCTGGATCGGAAATGAAGACGCGGAGATCGGGAGGTAGAGTTACTGATGCCAGAGTTTTAGAGGCTGACTCTTCACTAGCTACAATAAATTTACCGCCTTTGTTTTCCAAAGCAGCAAACTTGAGACTATTTTGTTTGGCATAGCCGTACTCGACATAACCAATAGAACCTTGTGTTTGTTGGATTTGGGCAGTAACACCCTCATTGCCCTTAGCACCAACTCCCGTAGGCCAGTTGACAGTTTTTCCTTCACCAACTTTAGTCTTCCACTCTGGGCTAATAGCGCTGAGGTGTTTTGTAAACACACCTGTTGTTCCGCTACCATCTGAACGATAAACAACAGTAATTTTGTCTTTAGGAAGCTTTGCGCCTGGGTTAGCCTTGGCAATTTGGGGATCATCCCAAGACTTGATCTTGCCTAGTAGAATATCAGCATAAACGGCTCGTGGTAGCTTAAGTTCTGGAACATCTGGCAAGTTGTAAGCTAGGACAATACTACCAGCAGTTACAGGCAGCAAAATAACGCCCTTATCTGCTGGCACTTTTTTGATTTCTTCATCCTTCATGGCAACATCGCTGGCACCAAAGTCTACAGTGCCTTTGATAAATTGCTCAACTCCAGCACCGCTACCAACTGAGGCATAGTCAACTTGCAGATTGGGATATTTTTTGTTTAGATCCGTAAACCATGTATCATATAGCGGTGCTGGGAAAGACGCACCAGCCCCGCTTAACTTGATATTTCCACCCAAATCTAATTTGCCTGTGCTAGAGGCAGTGGTATCTGTAGCAGTACCAGAAGGTGTAGCAGTACCAGAAGGTGTTTCCTTCGTGGCTGTACTATCTGGGTTTTGCTGTCCGCCACACGAGGCCAGTCCGATTGTCAGTGCTAACACTGAAATTGAAACTGGAAGGCGATGAATTTTTATTACACTAAGACGTGGGGGCATCGCTATCAATAATTTGGGTAATTTTTCAGGTGAGCGATTCTAAGGATACCTCTAAAGGATAAGGCTAAGGTAAAGAAAAGGTTAACAAAGTAAAAAAGGTGCTTGTTTTTTTGATGAATAACAAACACCTATTTTTAATTTTACTTGATAAATTTTATACTTAGGCTTTAATTGTCCGTGAAAAATATTACCATAGTTATTTGGTTACAGATATTTACAAAACTTTATTAGATAGTATAAGTTTGTTGGTCAATTCCTAAAAAATATGACAAAACATGGTATACTAGAAAGCTTAATAAATTTAGACAAATTCTCAGAATTGTTTAGTACTTCTCGGTCTAAGTCCGTTAACAGCCATAACTAAACAATCTAAGTTTAGAGGCAACAAAAAACTATCAATTGCCTATTTTATAAAGAGTAGGCAGGGCGATCGCTAAAAATAGTGAATAAAGGAATTATCTTTAAAAATTTGTATCATAGTTTGGCGCTGAATCCAAAAACTTAGTTTAAACACTAATGAACATAAAATAGTTGCTGTTGGTTTTTCCTTTTGCCTTTCCCTGGTTGCCTGATAAATGTTTGCTGCTTCCAATCAATTACTATGGTCTATGATTGGCTTACTTCTGACAATGGGTGGCACCTTCCTAGAAGCTTATGGCATCACCTTACCTTGGAACTGGAGTAAGCACGGAATTCAGACTTTTTCTTTAGGTGTCACTTTTCAAATAGGCGCAGTACTGTTAGTGGGTTGTTTAGGGGGCAAAAATGCTGGTGCGCTCTCGCAAATTGCCTATTTGGTGATGGGGTTAACCTTATTACCTGTATTTGCTGATGGCGGTGGTATTGGTTATGTTAAGCTATCTCAGTTTGGCTATCTACTAGGCTTTATTCCTGGAGCTTGGATTTGTGGTTTATTTGCCTTTAAAGCTAGACCTCGACTAGAAACTCTTGCATTTAGTTGCATCTGTGGCTTGTTAACACTCCACATTTGCGGTATTAGTTATTTGATTATTAGCTATATTTTTCAGTTGAAAGGGACAGAAAATTTACCCTTGATGCAAGCGATCCTCAGATACTCCTGGTTTGCACTACCAGGGCAACTAAGTGTAGTCTGTGCCGTTACTGTAATAGCATATATATTGCGTCATTTAATGTTTTATTAGTCATGAAGGGGCTAGAAATTTAAAATTTTTTGTTTGTTAAATTTTAAATTATTCTACTCCCTAGTTCTTAGTCCCTAGCCCCTAGTTTCATGCGTTTAAAAAATCGCCTTTTCTGGATCGCTGCCTTCATAGCTTTTTCCTTAGACCAAATAACAAAATACTGGGTGGTGCAAAGCTTCAGTTTGGGGCAAACACTACCACTCTTACCTGGGATATTTCACTTCACCTATGTCACTAACACTGGTGCGGCTTTTAGTTTGTTAAGCGGGAAAGTAGAGTGGTTGCGCTGGCTGTCTTTAGGAGTCAGCCTAGTATTGATAGCAGTAGCCTTGTTTGGCCCAGCATTAACTTTGTGGGATCAGTTGGGCTATGGCTTGATTTTGGGTGGAGCTATGGGCAATGGTATCGATCGCTTTGTTTTAGGCTATGTTGTTGATTTTCTTGATTTTCGCCTAATTAACTTTGCTGTATTTAATGTGGCAGATTCATTTATTAGCATTGGTATTGTTTGCCTTTTAATTGCTTCCTTGCAAAAAACACCAACTTCAACAGGTAGATCGCATTAAACTATTCAGCCTGGGATGATTAATCATCCCAGGCTGAATAGTTTAATTAAATCCTCGCTTCGTCTGCTGTGCGAAGACTCGATCTATGGGTTTTAGAAATTTTAATTTGTATTCTATCCCAGAAAGTTGAGATGCACTGGCGATCGCTGATAGCAAACTAAGATTCTAAATAAAGTAAGTGGCGCTAGCTTTGCTTTTTAAAACTTGCTCTAATTCCCTCCTTCAAAAGGAGGGTTAGAGAAGAGCAAGCGTTAGCCAAGCTTTTAATTTAATTGCCTGTAGTAGGAGTTTTTGGCGAACTAGAACCTGGAGTAGTGGGAGAACTTATACCTGGTTCAGTAGTGCTACCAGGAGTGGTAGATTCAGGTGGGGTAACACTTCCTGGTGCTGGAGTGCTTTCAGGAGCGCCAGAATCAGGTGGGGTAACGCTTCCTGGTGCTGGAGTTAATTTGCTAGGAGCGCCAGAATCAGGTGGGGTAACGCTTCCTGGTGCTGGAGTTAATTTGCTAGGAGCGCCAGAATCAGGTGGGGTAACGCTTCCTGGTGCTGGAGTTAATTTACTAGGAGCGCCAGAATCAGGTGGGGTAACGCTTCCTGGTGCTGGAGCAGTAGAATCAGGTGGGGTAACACTTCCTGGTGCTGGAGCGGTTTCGGTAGTACCAGATCCAGATGGAGTAACGCTTCCTGGTGCAGTTGTGCTGTTACTTGGTGTGGTTTCTGCTGGTACTGTAGTGCTACTAGGAGTAGCGCTAGGAACGACTGCTGTGCCGCCGGGACAGCGAGAGTTAAGCGGAAAATACTCGCACAGAATTTTCATGCCTTCTGGCGACATTTTGATTTCCGTTGGTGAACTAGTAGATTCGCTACTGGATTGGGCTATGGGGGATTTACTGGATTCGGCTACAGCGATATTAGTGGTGAGAGCCAAAGATAAAGCTGTACCAATCAGGGTCAGAGATTTTCCCATCATTCTGAAATTAACCTCAACGGAACACTCGACCTATTAGAACAGACAATAGGATTTATAAAATCTTCCTAAATGAAGAGATTTAGGTTTTTTAAAAAGGTATGAATATCTAAAACAGGTAAAAATTAAATTTGTTGTCTATTGGAAAGTAGTGTTTAAAAATACAATACAAAAAGTTATGCTGTAGTTATGAAATGCTTAAAAGCTGACAAGACAGGCTTTTCAGAAGTGCAAAAATTTTATGTATCTGTAAACAAGTAACTAAAACAACAAATTAATTCCGTTTACAACCCAAATAAAGGTATGAATTAGAACAAAAAGTTCAGTATAGCTAAATTATGCCTTAGCATGTGAGTAAAATGATGAAAGACTAACATCTAAATTGTGATTCGCCCGATTCTTCACTAAAAAGTGTGATGTAAATAGCCGATGAGTGCCCCGCAACCCCCTCACAAGCCACAAACGTTAATTGGTCAACTGACTCAAGCAGTCCATACTATCCAAGCTAGGGTCGATTTTTCTAAATTGGCGCTCAAGCCTAACGCCAAAGTACCGGAACTCTGGGTGCAGGATGCGGGGGCGGATAAAGCAGAGGTATATCCACTATTGGGCGATCGCTATATTCTCGGTCGTAGCTCCAAATCTAGTGATATCGTCGTCCGTAACCCTGTTGTCAGTCAAATTCACCTGTCATTATCACGGAATTCTACTCATAGCACCCCAGTTTTCGTAATCAAAGACGAAAACTCAACCAATGGCATTTATCGTGGCAAGCGTCGTGTCAATTCCCTGGAATTGCGTCACGGTGATATTCTCACCCTTGGCCCCCCAGAACTCGCCGCTTCTGTGCGCTTGCAATACGTCGATCCACCAGCCTGGTACGTGAAAGCTGCAAGTTGGACAGCTTATGGTGTTGGTGGTGTCACAGCCCTATTAGTGTTAGTGATTGGCGTAGAATGGCTAAAATTTCGAGTTAAACCCCTACCTACAGCTACACGCGCCCCAGTAGTTGTTTACGCCCGTGATGGAGCCACACCGCTAAGAGAGCCTCGAACTATCTCTCATGTAGACATGAAGCGTTTAGACGAATTTGGCCCTTATTTACCTGCTGCGGTGGTAGCTTCAGAAGATACTCGTTATTACTGGCACTTTGGGGTTGATCCTCTGGGTATTTTACGAGCCGTGTTGATCAATAGCCGCAAAGGAGATGTGCAGCAAGGAGCCAGCACTGTTACGCAGCAAGTTGCCCGGAGTTTGTTCCGCGAGTATGTTGGCAGACAGGATACCCTGGGACGCAAATTGCGAGAAGCAGTTGTCGCCCTCAAGCTAGAAACCTTTTACAGCAAAGATGATATCTTGCTGATGTACTTAAATCGGGTTTTTTTGGGGGGAGATACCTCTGGCTTTGAGGATGCAGCCCGGTATTATTTTGAGAAGCCCGCTAAACAATTAACTTTGGCAGAAGCAGCAACCTTAGTAGGAATTCTACCTGCTCCCAATGCTTTCGATTTTTGTGGGAATGGGCCAAATAAGCTAGAAGCAGCTGAATATCGGAATCGCGTGATTAAGCGGTTGCTGGAAATGGGCAAAATTAAACCTGAAGATGCGAACCGAGCTAGACGTTCCACTGTCCAAGTTAGTCCTAAAGTTTGTGAGCAACAAGCTAAAACGATCGCTCCTTACTTTTACAGTTACGTCTTCTCTGAACTGGAATCAATCTTAGGACAGGGAGCTGCAAACGAAGGGAACTATATAATTGAAACCCAACTCGATCCGTCTGTACAGAGCCAAGCAGAATCATCCTTAAGAAATTCAGTTAACAATAGCGGCGGAAGTTTTAATTTTTCTCAAGGGGCTGTGGTAACTCTTGACTCCAGTACAGGCAGTATCCTGGCAATGGTAGGCGGAACTGACTACAAAAAAAGTCAGTTCAATCGTGCTGTTCAAGCCAAAAGACAACCAGGTTCCACCTTCAAAATCTTTACTTACACCGCCGCGATTGAACAGGGAATTTCACCATCTAAGAGTTATTCCTGCGCTCCTTTAACTTGGCAAGGCTTCACCTATAAACCCTGTCGTTCCAGTGCTGGTAGTTTGGATATTGCCACCGGGCTGGCTCTTTCAGAAAATCCCATCGCCTTGGGAGTTGCCAAAGAAATCGGGTTAAATAAAGTAGTGGCAATGGCACAGCGTTTAGGGATAAAATCGTCCCTCGATCCGGTTCCCGGTTTGGTACTGGGTCAAAGTGTGGTCAATGTTTTGGAAATGACTGGTGCTTTTGGCGCTATTAGTAATCGTGGAGTGTGGAATCCTCCCCATGCCATTAGCCGAATTTTAGACAGTGGTGATTGCCGCGATCGCAATGATATCAAAACCTGCCGTGTAATCTACTCCTTTGACCAAGATCCAGATGCCAACAAACGGGTGTTGGCTAATGGTGTAGCCGATGAAATGACCAGTTTGATGCGTGGTGTCATCACAAGAGGTACTGGTCGTAGTGCTGCCCTTGGATTAGGAGAAGCCGGAAAAACAGGTACAACTGATAAAAACGTTGACCTCTGGTTCATCGGTTTTATCCCTAGTCGGCGGCTCGTAACTGGTATTTGGCTAGGAAACGACAACAACTCCCCCACATCTGGTAGCAGCGCTCAAGCCGCTCAGTTATGGGGGAATTATATGGGGCGAATTACCCGGTAATTGGGTATTGGGAACTATTGATCGGTAAACGATCAATAGACAATTATTAACAAATGAACAAGTAAGCAGATTTAAGCCAATTCTTGATGAACTCTTACCCAAGCTTAATGCTTGTCTAAAATCCATAGGGCATAGGGATATAGAGAATAGGGAATACCAACTTAATTCTCATCCCAATGCCCAATGCTCAATGCCCAATTATTGATATCCCTGCCAAGGGGTAACTTCTAGTGTGCCGTTAGGCTTAAATACCACTTGGAAGTGGGCGAGAGGTTCTTTATTATTGGGAGCAGCAACATTTGAGCCGTAGACAGCATTGAACATCTTCGGAAGGGGTGTTTCGCGGAAATAGTCAAAGGCGACTTGGTTAAGTGGTTCATAGTCAGCAATGACACCATCTTTATTGACCGCTACTCGATATTTCAAATCTCGCGTAAAGGTGGGAGTACCACTCCAAGTTTGCCGAACTGTGCTATATAGCTTTTGGTTTAAACTTTTAACTATATTAGAATCAGTAATTTTTGCACCCACTACCTCTGGCGTTCTAGCATATCCCCGCCAAGGACTAACTTCTAGCACACCTCTTGTAGTAAACACTACTCGAAATTGGGCGATCGGTTCGTTGGAAATGGGAGGGCGGGTAGCTGGATTGTAAAGTACTTTAGGCAAAGGAGTTTGACCTACTCCTAGATTCGCTTCTTTATTCAGCGCTTTATAACCAACGATCGCACCATCCGCAGCTACACCCAAACGATAAATTAATTCTTCCTTCAATCCTGAGCGATTAGTCCAAGCTGGATGAATTTGGTTGTACACTTGACGATTCAATGACCGAAGTTGGGATGGATCGGTAATTTCTGGAACTGTGTTTAACAGTGCTTCTAAATCTTTAACTGGTGGCTTTGTATTGGCTGTGGGTGTTGCAGCTGCAATGGGTGTTGCGGCGGCTGATGGTGAAGGAGTGAGGCTTTTGGTTGTAGGGCTAGTTTGGTTTTCTGGTTGAGGCTGTGGTGGACGGATTTGGGGAGGTGGAATCAAGTTAAAGGCGATCGCTGCGACTGCTAAACTTGACACACCCACAGCAGCAGGTACAGCCTGTCTAATCAAAGCTTGACTAGCACCACCATAACGTCTGGTAACTGGTTGTAGCTCTAGGGAAAGTTCAGGTAAAGTTTGGGTATCAGCAAAAAACTGATCCACTGCTTCCACTAAATCAAACAACTGCACCGTGTTCAAATCTATTTCAATAGGTGGACGTTTAGAATTATTAGAGTGAGACTCAAACCCTTCTGGAGCGCCTTCGGAATGGATAATTAACCTGTGGCGGTTGCCGTCAACTTTCCGAAACTCTACTAGCTCCGATTCCTGATTGTGTGCTTGGGGATTGGGTACACTACTTAAAAATTCTTGGGCATAGCCGCTAACAGCCCTCACCAAACTTTCAAAAAATTCCCGCCCTCCCGTTAGGGGCTGATTATAACCAGATAAATAGCATTCTGCATTTACCAATATTGATAATTCTGGGCGCATTTCTTGGAACTGTGCAGCCCTGGTGACATCACTTAACCCTTCTAAAAGCAGTGTACAATTAGGTAGACTATACTTACGTTGAATATTCATTCCACTTCACCGTCAAAAAGACTAATCCAGAAGCGCTGCATTCCAGCTGTACCTGTACAAAATAGTAATTGTCCTAACAAATTTATCGCTAGCTCATCTAATTTTTCATCAGAACTTAATGCCAGGACACCAGAACGTCGAGCATTCATCCGGCTTTTAAAATGCGCTCTAAACCGCTCTAGGTAATTGGATAGACGCAAATTCTGTTCTAATGGAATCTGCTTTTCTTCCATTTGTTGACATATCATGAGTAACTGGCGGATAACAACAGTTAAACGCCGCGCTATGTAGCAAGCAATTACCACGAGAGCTTTTGCTTCCATAATAGTTAAGGGACGACGCATGTGCGCTCTTCGTAGCGGGTTAGAGCTACGCATCCGCCACAAATTCACCCTGTCTTTAACAATTCCTTTGAGATCCAACTCTTGAGCAAAACTCAAGATTGCTTCCGAACCACCAAGCTCTAAAGCTTCAATTGCCAATAAAATCAGGTCAATTTGCAACCGCGTTCTCCGAGGGCATGTCTTGGAAGCGATCGCAGGATCTGGCAAAGTGTCCAGAATCATCGGCAGCGAATCTTGAGTTGGACTGTTGAACGGCGTTAAACTTGCTGAGACATTCATTCTATAAAATACCTTGTGCGGTTCCAACAGACTAGGTAAAACAAATTTAAAATCGGTAGCCAAGACTTGAACGTTAGACTTGTAGCAGTAGTATGACTACCTGATATATACATTACTTAACTCTTTCTATTCACAGTTTTCCCTATATTGAAATCAAAGTTTTAAAACATAAATTAATTCACCTCATTTCTTAGTGCAATACCTTTTCTAGCTTGGTTTAGATTCTAATTATCGTCAATAAAGGACGAAGCTTCAGCCTTGACCCCCAGCGTATGACATTATAGTGTACGATTTTTCAGGTATCCGAAAATTGGGAATTGGGCATTGGGATAGCTAGGAATTTAAATTCATAACTCCTCACTCTTCACTCCTAACTTTCCATACTCCCCACTCCCCACTCCCTTTTTATGGATTTAAAGTCTCTTGTTCGTGACATCCCAGATTTTCCCAAGCCCGGAATTTTATTTCGGGATATTACTACGCTACTGCGCGATCCAGAGGGACTGCGCTACACTATTGACTTTTTAACACAAAAATGCAATGAAGCTGGGATCGTAACGGATTATGTCATAGGTATAGAATCGAGGGGATTCATTTTTGGCTCACCTCTGGCTTACAAATTAGGAGTTGGTTTTATTCCCGTCCGCAAAAGAGGTAAGTTACCAGATGCAGTTCACTCAATTCAATATGAACTAGAGTATGGTACAGACTGCTTGGAAGTGCATCAAGACGCTCTACATGAAGGTAGCCGAGTTTTGATTGTGGATGATTTGATTGCCACGGGTGGAACTGCAAGTGCAACAGCAAAGTTATTGCAAAAGATTGGCTGCGAATTAGTAGGATTTGGGTTTATTATCGAGCTACGGGATTTAGAAGGGCGTAAATATCTGCCGGACGTACCGATTATCTCTCTAATTGAATATTAGTTATTTGTCATTGGTCATTAGTCATTAGCAAAGGACAAATAACAAATAACAAAGGACAAAGGATAAATGACATCTACGAGAATTTCCTTGGAGACAGGTAGGGATTGGCTAATCAGGCTAGTCACGAGCGAAACTTTCATTTATGTGGCAAAGCGGGTATTGCAAGCCCTACTAACTTTGTTTTTGGCATCAGCTTTGTCATTTTTCATTATTCAACTCGCTCCAGGGGATTATGTAGATACGCTGCGGCAAAACCCGAAGATATCTCCAGAAAGAATTGAGGAAATTAAGCGTCAGTTTGGTCTTGATAAGTCTTGGCCAGAGCAATTTTGGCTATGGATATGGCGAATTTTGACAAAAGGGGATTTTGGCACGAGTTTTATTTATCAACGTTCAGTGGCATCGTTGTTGTGGGAAAGAGTACCAGCGACTTTGTTATTAGCGATCGCATCTTTAATTGTCACATGGGCGATCGCTATCCCTCTCGGAATTTTTGCTGCTGTTAACCAAAATAAGCTAGCAGACCGGATTTTACAGGTTATTAGCTATACCGGACAAGGTTTTCCCAGTTTCATCACTGCCTTAGCACTACTGGTTTTAGCTCAAATCACCTCGCCCTTATTCCCAGTGGGTAGCATGACTAGCATCAATCACTCTGAACTGACATGGTTTGGCAGAATCTTAGATGTCGGCTGGCACATGATTTTACCCACCATCGCCCTCTCAATTACCAGTTTTGCTGGTTTACAACGCATCACTCGCGGCGAATTATTGGATGTTTTGCGTCAAGATTATATCCAAACGGCTCGCGCCAAAGGATTGCCAGAAAATCGTGTGATTTACGTTCACGCACTCCGTAACGCCGTAAATCCCTTGATTACCTTATTGGGTTTTGAATTAGCTGGTTTATTAAACGGTGCTTTCATTGCCGAATTTTTCTTTAACTGGCCCGGTTTAGGCAGGTTGACTTTACAAGCTTTACAAGCTCAAGATTTATATTTGTTAATGGCAAGCTTGTTAATGGGCGCAGTGTTGCTGATTGCTGGTAATTTAATCGCCGATTTAATGTTAAAAGCCGCCGATCCTCGCATTCGCCTAGAAAATCTCAATTAGTCATTGGTTAAACTTCATCTCCATGCTGTCCGAAGTCTATTACTTGGTGCGTTCAAAAGCTGACGGTAATTATCTCATAGCTCGTCCTGACACCGAAACATCAGGTTATTTATTGCTGTTCCAGGAAAACTTTGATGCCCTTAGCTATCTCAACACCCATGCAGCAGAAGTGGCAAATCGCTTTACTGTGGAATCTATTGCGCGTACACAGTTGGGTAACTTGCTCAAACGCTGGGGTTTTAGCGGTGTGGGTATTGTGACTGACCCGTTATTGCCAAAAGTTGAGTTTTTGCAGCACAGTTAAATTTATGGATTAGCGTAGATGCTCCTTCGGCTTGTCGTCAGACATCGCTTACTAATTTGTTTAAGAGGATGTTTGAAAAGTCCTCTTGTCTATGGCAAGTATCGGTAATTACACAACTGATTAAACCCAAAATCTTGTGTTGACGTTGTATACACAATATTCTATATTAGATATTAAGTATTGCTGAATAAAGCTTAAAACTTAATTCAGCAACGCTAAATGAGATACACACATGGAAGATACCCAATGCTTGCCCGTTCTAAAATGGATAACCTTGGTCGTAAACAAGTAATTAATATTAGAGTTCAAGAACAACAACGGGATTTAATTGATAATGCTGCATTGATTCTTGGCAAGAACCGTTCTGACTTTATGTTAGAAGTTGCCTGTCGAGAAGCAGAGAAAGTCATCTGTGACAAGACCTTCTTTGCGTTAGACGAGGAAAGGTATCAAAAATTCCTTGCTATTTTGGACTCACCACCTAAAACAAACGAAGAAATTCGTAAATTATTAACGACTAAATCTCCTTGGGATTAATGAGGAAACAAACAAAAATTATTAATCCTCCTCAGCCACTTACTCTTAAGCATGATGTATTAGAATTTGAATCTAAATCAGAAGCTTTGAATAATTGGCTGAAGGAGAAAGCTTTGAAAAATGAGGGGGATACGGCTAGAACTTTTGTAGTAACTATTGAAAATCAAGTAATAGGCTATTACTGTTTAGCAACTGCTTCTGTAACTCATTTAATAGCTGTTAGCAAAGCTAAACGGAACGCACCAGACCCTATACCATGTATGCTTATCGGGAGACTTGCTGTAGATACCAAATGGGAAGGACGGGGTATAGGGTCTGGTTTATTGAAAGATGCTATTATTCGTACTTTAACAGTATCCCAAATGGTGGGTATTAGATGTGTTTTGGTTCACGCTAAGGATGAAGAAGCCAAAAGATTTTATTTAAAATACGGGTTTCAACCATCACCAATGGAACCATTAACGCTAATGATGACTTTAAAAGATATTCGAGCAAACCTTATCTGAGGGGGTGATATGAAAGCTAAAACGTAGACAGAATAAGCTCCATAGCCCTCAAACCTCGTAAATAATGCTCAATTTTATTGCGATTTAATATCATTAATTTTTGAACAATACACCAACAATTATCTATGAAACTTACCCAGGTTTGACTATATAAACCGACATAAAAACTGCTATGTCTCCTCGTGATTCGTCCATATTATTTGACTATAGCAATATATTTTTGTACGCCAATACGCTTAATTTTTTGCCCTTGAAAGGTGGACATACTAGAAGAAAAAGATATTATTAAAATCAGAGATATTAAGCGATTACCCGAAACATTTGTATCTTCTAATTTATCGCCACCACTTTTAAAGTCTCGAAACATTTCTCCGATGTCAAAGCGTTTTTTATAAGCATTTATAGCTGAGGTTAAGTCGGCTAAATTTGTTAAATTTAGGGGATTTAGCCATTTTAGCCTGAGATATCGCAATCCTATTTGATTTACAAACACCTAGAGGCTCAGATCCTCGACTTCTTGAAAAAGTCGGGGATCTTTTTGTTCATTGATAGGGAATAACTGTACCATATTCCCTTTTTAAATTCCTATACCACTACCTTTTCTAAACTCAACTTAGAACGCCTCACTAACTCAGGAATCGCTACGGGATAATCACCCGTAAAGCAAGCAGAGCAGAAACTATTGGTGTCTTCTCGTGTGGCTTCTAGCATTCCTTCCCAACTCAGATAGGCGAGGCTGTCTACTTCCAGTTGCTTGGCAATTTCTGCTACTGACTTGGTAGCAGCAATCAGCTGATCCTGAGAATCGGTATCGATGCCGTAGAAGCAGGGGTGAGTTACTGGCGGAGAGGAGATTCGCATGTGTACTTCCACTGCACCAGCATCACGCAAGGTTTTAACTAATTTACGGCTGGTAGTACCGCGAACAATTGAGTCATCTACAATGATCACTCGTTTACCCGCCAGCACATCTTTAAGCGGGTTAAGTTTCATACGGATACCTGACTCGCGCATAGTTTGTGTTGGCTGGATAAAGGTTCGTCCAACGTAACGATTTTTAATCAGTCCTTCAGCGTAGGCGACACCAGAAGCTTGGGAAAATCCGATCGCAGCCGGAATACCAGAATCAGGAACACCAAAGACAATATCGGCATCTACAAGAGATTCTGCTGCTAGTTGTCGCCCTAACCGCATCCGATAGCTGTACAAACTCTCGTTGTGCATAATGCTATCAGGGCGGGCAAAATAAATCATCTCAAAAATACACAATTTTCTCTGGGGCTGTTGACTCCAATGATAGGAAGCCAAACCTTCTTCAGTAATCCAAACTAATTCACCTGGTTCTACATCTCGCAGGTATTCGGCTCCAATGATGTCTAAACCACAAGTTTCGGATGCCAAAACGTAACGAACTGGATTACCAGCTAAAGTCCCAATTACTAGGGGGCGAATGCCATTGGTGTCACGAACACCCATCAGTCCGTCAGGAGTGCCAATAACTAAACTAAAGGCTCCTTGGCAACGATGAAATGCCTGAATTGAACCTTCTAGCCAATCTGCACCAGCGTTGATCGCTTCTGCGATCGCAAAAGCGATCATTTCTGAGTCTGTTGTGGTGATTAAGTTGTATTTTTTCTCAATCAACTCTTGACGCAGTTGTACGGTATTGACTAAATTACCATTATGTGCCAAAGCTAATGAACCTAAGCGAGTTTCCAGAACTGCGGGTTGGGCATTAACTTTGCGGCTAGAACCTGTGGTGGAATAACGAGTGTGACCAACACCAAGGCTACCAGGTAATTGATCCAAAACGGATTCATTGAAGACTTGAGACACCAAGCCCATATCTTTGTGGAGATGGACTTGTGTTCCCTCAAAGGTAGCAATCCCAGCTGATTCTTGACCCCGATGCTGGAGGGCGTACAATCCAAAGTATGTCAGTTTAGCGACATTTTCTCCTGGTGCATAGATGCCAAAAACACCACAAGCTTCTTCTGGCTTGTCAGACTGATTTTCATGACTATTGATTGGGTTGTTGGTAGGGTCGGGGTATTCATCCGAAGTGACAGAATGAATAGAAATCATGCTAGCTTTGCTCCTGGTGGGGGGGTCAAGTCAAAATAATTCGTAATTGATAATACGCAATTCGTAATGATTAGCCCATGATTGTATGGATTTAGCAATGCTAAATCCATACAAGGCTTGAAATAGTGATACTACGGGCTTTTGTGTTTTCATTGAGCAATCAAGGAGCTTGTATGCTTCAATTACGAATTACGAATTAGTTAGTCACTGGGATTATGTCTATAGATAGTTGTTGATTCCTTAATAAATCTTTAACCATCTATTAAAACAGTACCGTAATTATGCTCAGGGATGTTAATACTTCTGAGTGATTAGTGCTGATTTCTGAGTGAAGTCTAAATATTAGGATTCAGAAACAGTGGTGTGGTTGGCGATCCGCCTGGCGATCGCGTGGGAATAGCGATCGCTCATATCTTCGATACTAACTTTGATTAAGACCTGATTATCAGTGGTGAAAACCCCCAAACCCGTCTCAAAATTGCCAACTGTACCTAGTATTTGCCACTGTTGACCGAGATGTTCCTGTAAGTATGATTCCCAAACTGCTTGTTGTGTGGATGTTACAGAGACTATAATCCTGGCACCACCTTCGGCAAACAGCACCTCATCCACCCGGTTCAACTGCGTTGGTGTTATTTCTAAATTGATTTGGGCACCAAGGTTGCCAGCGATGCAACATTCTGCTAATGCGATCGCCACTCCCCCTTCAGCAGAGTCATGGGCTGAACGTATCCAACCGTTACGAATTCCTTCCCGACAAACTTTCTGCACCCGCCGTTCTAAGTCAAAATCTACCCGTGGCGGTTTTCCGGCAACAGTCCCGTGGATAGCGGCTAAATACTCAGATGCTCCCAAACTGATTTTCGATGCCAGAGGCAATCCGAGAAGATAAATCACATCCCCAACTTCTTGCCAACCTTGTCCACAAATTTTGGTGATATCGGGAATCAAGCCCACCATCCCGACAACAGGAGTGGGATAAATGGGTTGTGGAACACCTTGAGAATCGAGGGTTTCATTGTATAGAGAGACATTTCCCCCTGTGACTGGCGTTGCTAATTCTCGACAACCTTCTGCCAAACCGCGACAAGCTTCTGCCAATTGCCAATAACCAATCGGTTTTTCTGGAGAGCCAAAATTTAAGTTATCCGTCACCGCCAGAGGTTCTGCCCCACACAGCTAAGATTGCGTGCGGCTTCCGCCACCACTGCCTTAGCTCCCTCGTAAGGGTCGAGATAAACATAACGAGGATTGCAATCTACTGTTGCCGCCACCCCTAATTTTGGATTTGGAATTTTAGATTTTAGATTGGGGATTTCTTCAAGGGGGCGCAACCGAATAACAGCCGCATCAGCGCCACCTGGGAGTATTACTGTATTATTCTGTACTTGATGATCGTACTGACGATATACCCAATTTTTAGATGCGATCGTGGGTGTATCGAGCAAAGTTAACAGAATCTCATTCCAACTTTGCAAACCTCCTTGGAGTTCTATTCCAGCAGTTGTACAAGCAGGTAAGGAATCAGGATTCCATTCCCAAGCTTGACGAGCATATTCTGGCGGTTCTGCCAGCAATTCACGGTTATATAATGGGGTATTTTCCGCCAAAGCCTCGGCAGGAATTTCTGCTGCTACTCCACCCTGAAAGAGAATCCGCACAATGGGTTCAGCGATGACAGTACCAGCGACAACGGCTTGAAGTCCCCAACGGTGGAAAATGTCGATTAATTCCTGCTCACGCCCCTTGTGGGCAACGAACAGCATTCGTTCTTGAGATTCCGAAAGCAGATATTCATAAGGAACCATCCCTGTTTCTCTTGCGGGAATCTTGTCTAAATCTAGTTCAATTCCCACACCGCCTTTTGCCGCCATTTCTGAGGTAGAACAGGTGATACCGGCTGCTCCCATATCTTGGGCGGCGACAACTGCACCTGTTTTAAACGCCTCCAGACAAGCTTCAATTAACGACTTTTCCAAAAATGGATCGCCTACTTGCACAGCAGGGCGATTATCTATTGATTGGTCACTTAATTCTGCACTGGCAAAACTCGCGCCTCCCATGCCATCGCGTCCAGTAGTGGAACCAACATAAAGCACGGGGTTGCCTAAGCCAGATGCCCCAGATTTAACGATTTCTGATGTTTCCATTAATCCTAGTGCCATGACATTCACCAGGGGATTACCAGAATAAGCCGCGTCAAAATAAACTTCGCCGCCTACTGTTGGTACGCCAACGCAATTTCCATAATGGGCAATTCCTGCCACTACCCCTTGGAACAGCCTTTGGGTTTTGGTATCTTCTAGGGAACCGAAGCGTAGGGAATTTAATAAAGCAATGGGACGCGCACCCATCGTAAAAATATCTCTGAGAATTCCGCCGACACCGGTTGCTGCACCTTGAAATGGTTCTACAGCTGATGGGTGGTTGTGAGATTCAATCTTAAAAGCTAGTTGGAGTCCGTCACCCAAATCTACAACACCAGCATTTTCTCCAGGCCCCACGAGGATGCGGGGCCCCTCAGTGGGAAATTGTTTGAGTAAAGGTCGAGAATTCTTGTAACAGCAATGCTCTGACCACATCACCCCAAACATTCCCAATTCAGCTTTGTTGGGATGACGACCTAACCGACGGACAATTTCTGCGTATTCTTCTGGTTTAAGACCAACAGCCGCGATTTCTTGAGGGGAAAAGGCTGGTTTTGAGGTTGCAGTCATGGAAGTAATGCACTCTGGGGGGACAGAGCATTATTCTATCGATTTACTTGCCCTGTAAGTACAGTTCCAGAAATGCAGATAATTCTTCTTTGGATATTTCTTTCTGAATTACTTGAATCACCAAGTTGTAAGCTTGCTCTTGCGATAAGTTCAAACTGTAGCCGTTTAAAGTTATGAAGGTATCCATAACCGCAAATGCAGTGCGTTTGTTGCCATCAATAAACGGATGGTTCATCGCTAAATGGTACAGATATGCTGCTGCTTGCTCGTGAATTGTAGGATGGAGAAGTTCGCCGCCAAAAGTAGCTTGAGGTTGTGCCAGTGCTGAATCTAGTAAACCTTCGTCTCTGACACCAGATGTTCCACCAAAGCTGTTTATCTCATCTTGGTGAATGCCTAGGACTTGAGAAATAGAAAGAAATCTAGGAGTCTGCAAGGCGACGGTAAACCTCCTGCCATTTCTGTTTAGAAGCTAAGTAAGCGTGCCATACTTCTTCATCTGAGGCAATCTGATTTGAGGGAGTATTTTCTAATTTGTCTTCTTTTTGCTCAATGTCGCGAAAAGATTGGGCAAAATCAGGAATATTTAATAATACTTTTTCAGTAACTTCCTTTTCTTCTGTTTTTTGCAAATAAGCCAGAAACGCAACTGCTAATCGCAACTTTTCAATAGAAAGTTGACGCAAACGGCTTTCGGCTTCTGATAAATAAATGCTATGCTTTTGTTCTGTTGCCATCGTTACCCCAAGCTAGGTTTGTTGCAAGACGTTGTAAATCAGTTCTGCTGCTAACTCTAGCTTATCGTGCTATTGTGATTTACTCAATGAAGGCAACTGCAAAAATACGTAATTTCCTAGCCAAAGCTAAAGGGTGATAATTATTTGAGTAATTTCATCATTTTAATGAATAAAGACTTATTTATAAAATAAATATTAACTAAATTCAATATTTAAGTAAGCAAAATTGATTTTCCTATAATCCTCTTTATTTAGGCTTTTGACAGTCCTAATCCATTAAAATCGACTATTGTTATTTTTATAGTTGGCGGAATTTTAGTTGGTTCGGGTATAGCTGCTACTGGGATTGTTTCTATTGCAAGTACAGTAATACAATGCTTATAGCAGGAGCTAGTATAGAGGCGATATCCGCAGCAGTAGGAGGAATGTTTAATACAATTACTGCAACCACCGCATCACTTGAATTGGTAACTGTGTTGGTGAATAATGTTAAAAGTATTTTTGGATGCTAATTAATTTATGTTGCAAAGTGCGATGCCTACGGCGGCAAACTACGCACTTCTACTTTCCTATGTACTGATACACTATGCTGAAATATAACTAACTAAATACTCAAGGTAATATTTAAAACATCATTAATTATAAGTATCGACTGAAATTCAGAGATTATCCGGGTATATGCAGTTTAGATGTAACAATTAAGTGACGAGAATCACACACATCTATGATTAAGATCGTCTGCTTGCGATGGTTAACTAGGCATAATTAATGACAACTGAACTCTAGCCGAGTCATTAATAGGGAACACACTTAATTACCGACAGCCTTAATCAAGGACTGTCGGTTTTTTATGTCCGTATTTCCTTCATTTTTTGAGACATAAGCTATAACTATACTTAATAAAATTTCCCCACAACTGGTTGATAACTTGACAAAGATTTTGCCACAGCCACTACCAAATGTGGGGAGGTTACGATCAAATTGGGTATCTTATGCCTATGGAGTGCTAATATACTGCACTCACTCTAGTAGACCAGAAATATACTCCTCAAACCAGCACACGCTTTGTATTAAGACATCGCTTGAATGATGTAATCAAAGTAGGGTGCTGCTTCGGCAGCGTCTTCGGCACTCAGCAAGCCAAGGGAGGCTGTTTTGAGGGAATTGATCGCTTCTACCATTCCAGGTACAGGAACGCCCAATGAATTGTACATTTCCCGCACACCAATCAAACCGATTTTTTCAATTGGCCCTTTGTCGCCAGCAAGTACACCATAAGTAATTAGACGTAAGTACCAGCCAAAATCACGGATACATAGAGAGCGCTGGCGTTCTCCGTAAGCATTACCTCCAGGGGAGATAAAGTCAGGACGCTTTTGCCAAAGTTGTTTGGTTGCTTCCTGAACTATCTTTTTTTCATTTTCGGCTAAGGTAGCCGCAATCCGCGTCCGTTGTACGCCGGTTTGCAAAAAGTCTTTGATATTTTTCAGTTCGCCACTGCTGGGATAACGCAGTTCGTCGTCGGCTTTGAGAATAACTTGGCTAATTACAGTCATGATGATTGAAATCACCTGAAATATTATCTGTTAGTTTAGCGAGTCTGAGGTACACAAGTGAAGAGAGATGATGGAGATAAGGGAGTAGAAGGAGAATTAATAACTTTTGACTCTTGACTCTTGACTTTTGACTCTTGATTAATAACTAATGACTAAAATAATTTGGCAACAGGGCGAATTAATTGAAGTGACGATCGCTAATCTGAGTGATACAGGCGATGGTGTGGGACGGGCTGATGAGCGTGTTGTGTTTGTCCCGGATACTGTACCAGGCGATCGCGCTATTGTCCGCTTGGTTCATGTTAAACCAAAATACGCCCACGGGAAGCTCCAGCAGCTATTAGAGCCATCTTCCCACCGTATCCGACCCAATTGTATTGTGGCGGATAAATGCGGTGGTTGCCAGTGGCAGCATATTAATTATGATTACCAGCTAGTAGCCAAGCAAAATCAAGTTATCCAAGCAATAGAGCGCATTGGCGGTTTTGTCCAACCACCAGTAAATCCGGTACTCGCCGCCCCTTCTGCTTTAGGCTACCGTAATAAATCTACATATCCTCTGGGCACATCGGCAACAGGACAGGTACAAGCTGGTTACTACCAAAAAGGTAGTCACCAATTAATTAACTTAAATCAATGTCCAGTCCAAGATGCGCGATTAAATCCCTTACTTGCCGGAGTTAAGCAGGACATTCAACAACAAGGTTGGCAAATCTATGACGAACAGCGCCATCAAGGAAAAATTCGCCATCTTGGTTTACGCATTGGCCGACACACTGGAGAAATGTTGCTGACTTTGGTGGTAAAAGACTGGAATTTATCGGGAATTGAAACCCAAGCCCAGGAATGGTTAAAGCGTTATCCGCAGTTAGTGGGAGTGTCGCTCAACCGCAATGGCGATCGCACAAATGCTATCTTTGGATCAGAAACCCGTTGCATCGCTGGAGTCCCACACCTGCGTGAAAATTTTGCTGGACTGGAATTTCAAGTCCGCCCAGATACTTTTTTCCAAGTGTATACAGAAACCGCAGAAGCACTATTGCAAGTAATTCAATCAGAACTCAATCTTCAAGGGCATGAGTTGCTAGTTGATGCCTACTGTGGTATTGGGACTTTAACTTTACCCCTAGCCAAAAAAGTACGTCTTGCTACAGGATTAGAAGTGCAACCAGCAGCAGTAGAACAAGCTATTTTGAATGCCCACCGGAACGGAATTGATAATGTGACATTCCAAGTTGGGGCAGTAGAGAAATTGCTTCCAAAAATGGGCACAATACCAGAAGTAGTAATACTCGATCCGCCACGTAAGGGTTGCGATCGCGCTGTCATCGAAACTTTACGGCAACTGAAACCATCTCGGATAGTTTACGTCAGCTGTAAAGTAGCTACCCTCGCCCGCGACCTGAAATTGCTTTGTCAAGATGGGCAATATACCATCACACGGGTGCAACCTGCCGATTTTTTTCCTCAAACTGCTCATGTTGAAGCTGCCGCCTTTCTTGTGCGATCGCAATTGCCCAAGGATGATAATTCCCTTACAAAAACTGAAATTTGAAATTTTTAGTCTAGTGCATACTAAAGATGCTAAAATTGAATTAAGCTAAAAATAAAAGTTCGTTTTGTTTAAATAAATTCAAGTTGCATAGGTTCTAAGAAATATGAATTGGATTGTGTAAATGAAAAATCGGCAATTAACTAGAGTATGCCAATGCTCTGTCAAATTAGTAGCATCTTTCTAAGTTGCTTAATTCATTATCAAAACTATTCCAGCCGTTATATATCCAAACAATTCCAACTCATACTATAGGGCTAATGCTCCCTAGCATTTTCAAAATTTAGTTTTAAAGACGCAAGTTTGAAGGCAGCATGACCACCTCAAGTTTTATCAGGGTGCCTGTAATAGCAAACTGATGTCTAGCTAACTGAAAGCTATGGGGTTTCTCTTGTGATTACTATTTCACTCCGTCCAGTGGCACGTTATTGGGGCACTATTAGTTTTGCCTCAACCCTCTACCTTTGTCCCATATTAGATTTACTGCTGGCAGAAATTCCAGCTAAATTACAAGCAGAACTGCGGCTAGGACTTCAAGAAGCCCTAGTAAACGCAGCTAAACATGGCAATAATCTCGATCCAAGTAAAACAGTTGTAGTCCGTTTTTCCTTAATAGATAATCAATATTGGTGGATAATATCAGACCAGGGTAGCGGCTTTACTCCTTCATCTACGAATGAAGAAGAACCAACAGACTATTTACCACCAGACGAATCAGAAAGTGGTCGTGGTTTATGTCTTCTCCATCATATTTTTGACCAGGTGGAATGGAACCGCAAAGGCACAGAATTGAGGCTTTGTAAACAAATGGAAAATCGCCGAGGATTATCTCTGCGACTGTAACTTAATCAGGAGTGAGGAGTTAGAAGTTTTAAAGTCTTAACTCCTCATTTTAAGATTCAATAAAAAGTATTGTCTATTGGCGGTAACTCTTCTGAGTCATTTGTTCCTGGTTTTGGACTTGGTTTTCGTGGATTTGGAATTGCAGTAGAACCTCCAGAAATATCATCGTCTGACTCCCAAGGTTCATCCTCATGTTGATCCAAATGATCTAGTTGTAATACAAACTTAAGATTGTTATAAGATTCGTCATTTTTCTGGTCATCGTCTTGCGCTAGAGACTCAGATAGTTCCCGAATTAGGGTTTTGATGCGCTGGCGATGATTAAAAGCAAACTGTGGATTGAAACCTCGCTCTAACTCTTGAAGTAATCGTTCTGCTAGCAAAATTAAAGCCTCAGAACGATTACGTTTCTCTAGAGCTTCTTGATCCATTAACTTTTTCCGTGAGTCGGACACGGAGGGGCAGAAATGGAGCGATCTAACCAACCAATTGCCTGTTCTAATCTAGCTTGAGCTTCTTGTGGCTGATTCTTTAAAAGATACACAATAGCTGCTGCCACTTGTTCATTAGCGCGGGAATTGCGGTTAGACTTGAGGCGATGCCAATCGTTAGGGGAAATGCTCAGTCTTTCCATGAGGGCTTGAGCTAGTTCCAGAGTACTAAGTTCATTCAGTTGACTGGTTTGAGGCAGCTGGGTAGATTGAGACATAACTATTGGCACATTTGCATTTACTTCTACTTTACTACTTGTAAATGAAGCCGCCAAAACAATCGCAGCCGTCAGCAGAAAATCCCGAACCAGATTTTGAACAAGAACTAGAGGAAGTAGAGCGATCGCTCCTATCCTTGAAAGAACGTTACGATCAAGTGCAACGCGATCACCAACAACAGGCACAATGGCAACAGCGTCGGGATCAACTAAAGCACAATAAATCTCAGACACCAGAAATCAAAGCAGAGTTGCGGCAAATTCAACGGCAGTTGGAAATGCTAGAAGTAAACTTAGAAAGCCAGTTATTTTCTTGGCGTAGCCTGAAAAAACCTTTCTGGCAAGTCGTCCGCTTTGGTGGAATGGGCGTTATCATAGGCTGGATATTAAAGTCTTATGCTGGATAAATATGGTAAATAGACGGATTGCAGAAATATTGCGAAGTGGCCAACCTGATGAGTCTCTCCAAGTACAAGGCTGGGTGCGGACGAAGCGTGAATCCAAAGGGTTTGCTTTTATTGAAGTCAATGACGGCTCATCACTAGCGAATTTGCAAGTCGTCATTAATCAGGATTTGCCAGATTACGAAGCTATATTGAAAAAATTGAATACGGGTGCTGCTGTTGAGGCTACAGGGGTACTGGTGGCTTCTCTGGGTAAAGGACAACGAATTGAATTGAAAGCCGAGTCCGTGAAAGTTTACGGAGAAGCTGATCCCGATACATATCCCCTGCAAAAGAAACGGCATTCCTTTGAGTTTCTGCGAACCATTGGACATTTGCGATCGCGGACTAATTCTTTTGGTGCAGTTTTCCGCGTCAGAAATGCTTGTTCGGCAGCAATTCACCAATTTTTCCAACAAAGAGGCTTTTTGTGGGTACACACCCCCATCATCACTGCTAGCGACTGTGAAGGCGCAGGTGAACTGTTTAGCGTTACCAGTTTAGATTTAAAAAATATTCCCCGCACAGAAAACCAAGCAGTAGATTATAGCAAAGACTTTTTTGCCAAACCCACATATTTAACAGTTAGCGGCCAGTTGGAAGCGGAAGTCATGGCGATGGCATTTAGTAACGTCTACACCTTCGGCCCTACCTTCCGTGCAGAAAATTCCAACACCTCCCGCCACCTAGCAGAATTTTGGATGGTTGAGCCAGAAATGGCTTTTTGTGACTTAGAAGGCGATATGGATTTAGCTGAGGCGTTTCTCCAACACATATTTAAATATGTGTTGGAAACTTGCCCGGAAGATATGGAATTTTTCAATGAACGCATTGATAAATCTGTTTTGGCGACAGCCGAAAATATTATTAATAATCAATTTGAACGCTTAACTTATACAGAAGCGATCAAACTTCTAGAAAAAGCTGATGTTAAATTTGAATATCCTGTAAGTTGGGGTTTAGATTTACAATCAGAACACGAACGCTACCTAGCTGAACAACAGTTTAAAAAGCCAGTAATTGTTACAGATTATCCAGCGCAAATCAAAGCATTTTATATGCGCTTAAACGACGATGAAAAAACCGTCCGCGCAATGGATATTCTCGCACCAAAAATCGGTGAAATTGTCGGCGGTTCCCAGCGCGAAGAACGCCTAGATGTTTTAGAACGCCGCGTCTTAGCGCAAGGATTAAACCCAGAAGACTTGTGGTGGTATCTGGATTTGCGTCGTTATGGTACTGTCCCCCATGCTGGTTTCGGACTGGGTTTTGAACGACTCGTGCAATTTATAACGGGTATGGGAAATATCCGCGATGTGATTCCTTTTCCGCGTACACCGCAAAGTGCTGATTTTTAGAATTTAAAACCCAGGCAATTAGAAATCGCGCCTACACAAACAAAAAACAAAGTCCGTCTGTGCGGACTCATAAAAACTTTGAAGCCCGCAAATGCGGGTTCTGCTTGTATAGCCGCGTATTTTATAAAGCGATTTGCAATAAAATTAATGAATCGGCGCGAATTGGTTCGTTTGATAATTCAGTAAGGCTAAGTTCTGTTAATTTAATCGGTGAACCTAGTAACCAAGTTGCCAAGTCATCTTTGAAGTTTTCGGCAATGAATTTACAGATATTGTCATACATGGCAGCCTGAAAGCAAGGGTATTAGATATTTTTGATCAAAATTAACTTTGTTGTTGTTTAGTTAACGCAAAGAAACCCAACCTAACGATCTAATTTTATGTTAATTTTATTTAAACTAATCAGCTTAAATAAAAATTAAAAAAAAATTCGATCTTTGAAATCACGAATTCTAATTTTTAAACTTTCAATTTCTCTCAAAACCTCATCTAAGTTCTCCCTTTGTGAAACTAACCGGGGGTTTGATAACTTTTAGAACTCAAATAGGATTGCCACATAGCAATCCTTATTTCAGTGCAATGCAATCTAAACCTCACCCCGTATTTGCTGACGCAAACACTCCTATTTCCTTAACAAGGAGAGGGGTGGGATGAGGTTCAAAAATATACTTTATGGAGTAGCAGTTATTAAATTGAATACACAATAAATTAGGGATACAACAAATCCTTTATATTTACTACATCTAGATTAATAGTTTGCAAAGGTAAATACTTTCTTGCTTGCCTACGTGGGATAAGTAACGCTAGTGTTAAAAGAATTGTGCAGAAGTCGAGTAGGAAGCTAGAATGGCGATTCCAAAAAAACAAGTAAAATCTAATACTAATATTTTAGATAATAGACGCACCCAAACTCGCATCCAGGTTCGGATTCCTAAAGACTTACATGAGGAACCAGTCATTTCACGACTGGTTTCTCACTATGGGGTCATAGTCATTATTGCTGATGCTCAGGTAAGCGCAAACGTGCCACAATATAGCTGCTTCGATCTGGAACTGCGAGGTACTGTTTCCCAGATTGAAAGCGCCCTAACTTACCTGGATGAACTAGATTTAGAAGTTTTGCATCAATCCAGCCCTGAAGAAGATGGGTGGTAAATTTTAGTTAGGAGTTAGGAGTTAGGAGTTGAAAAATCATAATTTATAACTCCTAACTTTTAACTCTTAACTTTGTTTAGGCCATTTGATTTTCAATCGCCCACCGCGCTAATTCAGTGCGGTTGTGGAGATTGGTTTTGCCCAACATATTGGACACATGGCTTTCAACCGTGCGCTGACTAACATTTAGTTCTTCAGCAATTTCCCGGTTAGCTAAACCCCTGGCGACAAACTGGACTACTTTCAGTTCGGTTGGGGTTAATTGCACATCGAAGGGAACCTGGATGCGGGAACCGTTTTCGCCTCCTTTCGCTTGGTGTTCTTTCCAACGGATAGTTTGTTTCAGTGAGGATTCAACTTGCGCTACAAGTTCTTCTGGTTCAAAGGGTTTGACCATATAAACATCAGCACCTTTATTCAGACCCTTAACTCGGTCTGCACTTTGTCCCTTAGCTGAAAGGAAAAGAACCGGAATCCAACTGGTGCGTTCGTTTTGCCGGACTTGTTCCACAAAAGTATATCCGTCCATTTCCGGCATCATCACGTCGCAGATGATCATGTCTGGAACATCTTGCTCTAAAATTTCCAGAGCTTCACGTCCATTTTCGGCGGTGATGACTTCATATCCCCGGAATTCTAAGTAATCCTTCACCAGCAAGATGAGGTTAGGGTCATCATCAATCAATAGAAGTCGTTTGTGATCTTTCATGCTGGGCTCTTTCATAGCAGTGGCACTTGTCGCGCTTCGGTCCATCAAAGTCTTGAATATTTATCCTCTGTGGTGGGTTATTTCGAGATGTTGTCCTTTTTCCTACTTAACTTGCCTTTGCTGTCTCGAAGTCTTAAAAATGCCGAGCATTTTCGATAGACTAGTAGCTCGATAGCAAAAGTCCAGCAAGGATACGTATAGCAGTAGTATCTATAATGCGCTATTATATATCGCATTGAAAGGGGCGGGCGAGAAAACACTGATAAAATAATAATCCTTCTGACTCACAAGTAAGTATTGGCTTAAAGATGACCCTACCTTAAAACCAACCCGCACTTTCTTAAAGCCTACTGCTATTCCATATCCTTCGGTTGTTAAGCCTCTATGAGGTGTTCACAAGAAACTAGGGAAGTTTCTGGCAAAGGATGGGTTAACAAGACATATTCTTCTACCACCTTATTGCCTATTAAGTGTTCTTGGATGATCCGCTCAATAACTTCCACGTTTGCTTGGCGATACCAGACACCATCAGGGTAAACCACCATTATGAGTCCAGAACAACAAACGCGCAAGCAGTTGGCTTTAGTTCATAGACGCATAAGGAATAATTCTGTTGCGGCTCATCAAGTTTGAACTCTTTAATTCGCTTTTTTAAGTATTCCCAGGATTCCAGACTAGCTAGTTTTAGGCAGCAATTAGCAATTGTCTGTTCAGCGCAAATAAAAATGTGTCGCTGAATTTTTGCAATTCCTAAACTTTCTACACAATTACTCAGGGTCTTATGTTCTACAGACTTAGTGGCTTTGGCGATTTGATGGCTGGACTGGATCACTCCATTGTTACTCATTGAGCGGCTCCCTGATTACAGTTCTATAACAATTTGCAAGGTTTGCAAATAAAGTTGACTGAAAAGGAAATGGGGAATAGGGCATTGGGAATTGGGCATTAGGAAAACTCTTCACTACTCCCGACTTCCTTTGACCATATAAAAATATACGTAACCTACAGGACAAAACCCGCAGAGTAAAAATAATTAGGCATTTATACTTAAGTACACCAATGGTCTGCTAGTTCGGGAACCCGTACTAAAGGAATTCTTGCCATTGGATGCCAATTTTCGGTAGATTAGCACTCAGGGGTTGAGAGTGCTAATCTCTGGAGAAAATAATTATGGCAGCCTTATCTTTAAGCGTTTCTACAGTTAAACCTTTGAGCGATCGCGTTTTCGTAAAAGTGAACGCCTCAGAGGAAAAGACCGCAGGTGGTCTGTATTTGCCCGATACCGCCAAGGAAAAGCCCCAGGTAGGGGAAGTAGTTGCCCTTGGCCCTGGCAAGCGTAACGACGACGGTAGCCGTCAGGAATTGGAAATTAAAGTCGGCGATAAAGTGCTGTACTCCAAGTACGCTGGCACTGATATCAAGCTCGGCACCGAAGAATATGTACTGCTTTCTGAAAAAGATATTTTAGCAGTAGTTATCTAATTGTCATTAGTCACTGGTCATTAGTCATTAGCCAATGACAAAAGACAAAAGACAAAAAACAAAAGACAAAAGACAAATGACAAAGGACAAATAATATGGCAAAGCGCATTATCTACAACGAAAACGCCCGTCGCGCCTTAGAACGAGGCATTGACATTTTAGCTGAGGCTGTAGCTGTTACCCTTGGCCCCAAAGGTCGTAACGTAGTTCTAGAAAAGAAATTTGGCGCACCGCAAATTGTTAATGACGGTGTAACGATCGCTAAAGAAATCGAATTAGAAGACCATATTGAAAACACTGGCGTAGCTTTGATTCGTCAAGCTGCTTCTAAGACCAACGATGCTGCTGGCGATGGCACCACCACTGCTACCGTTTTAGCTCATGCGATCGTTAAAGAAGGCTTGCGGAACGTTGCAGCAGGTGCTAACGCGATTTCACTGAAGCGCGGGATTGATAAAGCTACTGCCTTCCTGGTAGAGAAAATCAAAGAACACGCCCGTCCGGTAGAAGATTCCAAAGCCATTGCCCAAGTTGGTGCGATCTCGGCTGGTAATGACGAAGAAGTTGGTCAGATGATTGCCCAAGCAATGGACAAGGTGGGCAAGGAAGGCGTAATTTCCCTAGAAGAAGGGAAATCTATGTTTACCGAGTTGGAAATCACCGAAGGGATGCGCTTTGACAAAGGCTACATCTCTCCCTATTTCGCCACCGACGCTGAACGGATGGAAGCGGTTTTTGATGAACCTTTCCTACTGCTGACCGATAAGAAAATCGCTTTGGTACAAGACCTTGTACCAGTGTTAGAGCAAGTAGCTCGTGCTGGTCGTCCTTTGGTAATTATCGCCGAAGATATTGAAAAAGAAGCTTTAGCAACCTTGGTAGTAAACCGTTTACGCGGTGTACTCAACGTGGCTGCTGTTAAGGCTCCTGGCTTTGGCGATCGCCGCAAAGCACTACTAGAAGACATCGCTGTTTTAACTGGTGGTCAACTAATCACCGAAGATGCTGGTTTGAAGCTAGATAACACCAAGCTGGATAGCCTGGGTAAGGCTCGCCGCGTCACCATTACCAAAGACAGCACCACAATTGTTGCCGAAGGTAACGAAGCTGCGGTTAAGGCTCGTGTCGAACAGATTCGTCGTCAAATCGACGAAACCGAATCTTCTTACGACAAAGAGAAACTACAAGAGCGTCTTGCTAAACTCTCTGGTGGTGTCGCTGTAGTGAAAGTAGGTGCAGCGACCGAAACCGAAATGAAAGACAAGAAATTGCGCCTAGAAGACGCTATCAACGCCACTAAAGCTGCTGTGGAAGAAGGTATTGTTCCTGGCGGTGGTACAACTCTGGCTCACCTTGCTCCTGAATTGGAAGTTTGGGCGAAGGAAAATCTTAAGGATGAAGAGTTGATTGGTGCTTTGATTGTCGTTCGCGCCTTACCTGCACCTCTGAAGCGGATTGCTGAAAACGCCGGTCAGAATGGTGCTGTGATTGCTGAACGTGTGAAAGAGAAAGACTTCAACGTTGGCTACAATGCTGCGACAAACGAATTCGTCGATTTGTTAGCTGCTGGTATTGTTGACCCTGCTAAGGTGACTCGTTCTGCTCTGCAAAACGCTGCTTCGATCGCTGGTATGGTGTTGACAACCGAATGTATTATAGTTGACAAGCCTGAACCAAAAGATGGCGCTCCTGCTGGCGCTGGTGGTGGTGGCGGCGACTTCGATTACTAATACTTTGTAGTTACATAATTTGTAAAATAGCTGCTTTCTTTATTGAGGCAGCTGTTTTTTTGTGTCAGTAGAAGAGGAAGACGGTGAGTTACGACAACGCTTGTAAATATTTAGCTGAACAGTAAATAGGTGGGCGTTAAAAAACACAACTAGATTAATAGTATTTATTTGGTTGTGCATGAATTGTTCTAAAATGTCTGATAGAATTTTCTATATTCAATTTCGTTGTACAACATGGACAATGGATCAAGCTATTTTGTGGGAATAAATTTAATTTTTTTGCAGTTCCTTCTTCTTTCATAATAAAACTAGAATTATTGTCAATGTCTTTCCCAAAATTATTCCCCCAATATGGAATATCAAAATAAGTACGAACAAACTTGATAGATATATTATTCATAAATTTACTTTTTAAAAATTCTTCAATTGTTATTTGTAATTTATCCAACACTATACTGTTCTGGAATTTCTGGAATTCCATGATTTGTCGAGGTTCAATACAGTTGTATTCAACAAATTTCCAAAAAATTATAATTTTTTGGCTATTCCGGTCAATAGAGAAACTTTTTATTATAGCTAGAATAGATGGTATACTATTGGATGTATCGGTGGGAATTATTAAATATATATATAAATCATTTAGGTAAAGTTTAACATTATGAAAGCGACCAACAGAGAATAAGGGAAATTCATCTTCATTACTAATAAATGGACTAATAGCTCCCTTAAGTTCATTATCACTTAGTAAGGGATATCTTATAGCTAAAGATGTTTCTATATCTGCTGTAGAGGTTTTTTGGTTTACATAATTTTTCTTTTTATCTAACTTTTCTGCGATATAAGACACCCAATCATTTTCTAGAATAATTTGTTTTAGTTTTTGACAAACATCAACAGGTTTAACTAGAGATACGGCAGTTGTTAAATCTGGAGACAGTAAATCACAACACTTATAAATACTATAATGAATTAATTCCTTCAGTAAATGATTGCTATATGGTATGGAGAGATAATCTATAATTTCGCAAGCAATTAGCTTTTGCAATGCTAGCTTATTATCATCACTATCTACAGGAAAAGAGCGACATTCACGTATTAAATCAGTTTTAATTGTATAGAAAAGCTGACATATCTGTTGAGTAATAAGTTCTAATTTAAGAGAGTGAGTTTTCTTTTTAATCCTTTTCGTGGAAGCTTCAAAATCAGTATAGTTAATCCTTATTATATTTAATAAGTGTCTGTCGAATATCTTTCGTCTTTGACCTCTGCCTTGAGCAGTTAAACTACTCCAAATTTGACTGAATTCCATAACTCTTAATGGACACTCTAAATCACTTTCATCAAGAAATTTGTGATGAGCGAAATGAGGCTTTTTAAATTCTCCTTTCTTTAAATGCACATCACGACCACAGACAAGACATCTCATCCCTTTTTCTAGATAATCTGAGTAATCTGTATCATCAGCACAAATAATATAGCCGCCGTCAAGTATAAATTTAGCGTAATACATACAATGTATATATTTTTTTAAATTAAAAAGTATTGCTCTAACTAAAACAAGATTACGACAGAAATAAGCAGACCATTAAAAGTTACGAAAATTTGATTGATTGCAAGGCTAAAAAATGGTATGTGTATTTACGCCGACCTGTACTAGTCAAATTACTTTGAGGAGCAAGGTCAATAGCAAGTACACGCTTTTTGTACATGGTATCGCCGGCTAAATGTTCCGCTAATGCCATAACGATGGTAGTTTTGCCAACTCCACATTTCTGGTAGATTGACGCATTTCATAGGCTATAGCTCTATGTTTCCCTGAAAATATGCCCAACTAACAGGTTCATTTTTACTTTTACATAAAAACCTATGAGCCAAATTAATCCTGAAACAACCCCCTTGCATACCTTAAACCCACTCAACCGATTTTCTGACAGGGCAGAGGATTATGTAAAATATCGACCAAGCTACCCCGCAGATGCGATTGATATTATCTTGGAAGGATTAGGTGAAAGTTCACAACTCGTAGCAGCAGATATTGGTGCAGGTACAGGAATTGCTTCCAGACTGTTAGCTGAACGGGGGGTTAATGTCATAGCCATAGAACCAAATGCGGCGATGCGAGAAGCTGCTGAATCACATCCTTTGATAGAGTTTCGTGATGGAACAGCAGAATTTACCCAACTACCTGATAATTCAGTTGATTTAGTTACTTGTTTTCAAGCTTTCCACTGGTTCAATCCCGAACCAACTTTATTGGAATTTCAACTCATTTTAAAACCATCAGCACGCTTGGCTGTGGTGTGGAATAACCGCGATCAAGAAGATGCATTAACTACAGAATATAGCCGAATAGTCCGCGAAGCATCTAACAATCACCCAGCAGAATCTCGAATGCAAGCGGTAGAACCACTATTAGTAACTCCCCATTTCATTAACATCCACGAATATAATTTCACTTATAGGCAACAGTTAGATTTAACTGGACTTATTGGGCGAGCAATGAGTGCTTCTTACTTCCCGCGTGAAGGCTTGGAATATGAACAGCTTCTTGATAGTTTTCAAGAATTATATCAGCGCTTTCGTGATGAGAGTGGTTTTGTCTATATGATTTATCGCACTAGCGTACACCTTGCTGAAGTAATTAAATAAATGACCTGCGACTCGCAAATAGCAGAAGGTTGGCATGGCAAACTTAATTTAGTCTATGCCGATCGCGAAGGTGCAACCCAATTAATTTACGATCGCCACCAAGCACCCCTAAAGGTACAACGCCCATTTTATCCAGAAGGGCAAAAAGTTTGTCATAGCGTCATTTTACACACGGCTGGGGGAGTGGTGGGAGGCGATCGCTTATCCTCTAACATCCACCTCCAACCCCAAGCCCAAGCCTTAATTACCACGGCGGCGGCAAGCAAGATATACCGCAGCAATGGCTTACAAGCTAGACAAAGCATCAAAATACAAGTTGATGTAGGTGCTTGTTTAGAATGGTTGCCACAAGAGACAATTTTATTTAACGGTGCGATTTATCGGCAAGATTTACGGGTAGAATTAGCAACCGGGGGGAGTTGGTTAGGCTGGGAAATTACCCGATTTGGTCGCAGTGCTAGGGGAGAGAAGTTTTATCTTGGAGAATTGCGATCGCACACCGAAATTTGGCAGCAAGGCGTTCCTTTATGGATTGATCGCCAATGCTTACGGGGTAGCGAAGATGTTTTTCACAGTCCTCATGGCTTGGCTGGAAAACCAATCGTAGGTAGTCTCGTTTGGGTTGGTGGTGCAGTTTCCGCAGAAATTGTCGAAAAAACGCGCAATTTATGGCATGGGGAAGGAGAAGCGGGTGTTAGCCGATTACAACATGGATTATTGTGTCGATATCGCGGTTCTTCCACATCTGAAGTGAGAAACTGGTTTATTGATGTTTGGCAATTGCTGCGAGTTTCTTTTTTGAATCGTGGTAATTGTATACCAAGAGTGTGGCAGGTTTAAACGAACCGCAGAGGCGCAGAGAACACAGAGGAGAGTAGGAATGCAACTTACGCCGCAGGAAAAAGATAAGTTATTGATTTTCACTGCTGCTTTATTAGCAGAAAGACGTAAAGGAAGGGGTTTAAAACTGAATTATCCTGAAGCTGTTGCTTATATTTCTGCTGCTATTTTAGAAGGGGCGAGAGATGGGCAAACTGTAGCTGAATTGATGAGTTATGGTACAACACTATTAACGCGGGATGATGTCATGGAAGGAATATCAGAAATGGTGCATGAAGTGCAGGTGGAAGCTACTTTTCCTGATGGTACAAAGTTAGTGACGGTACATAATCCAATTCGTTAATTAATCTCAAATTAACCATAGGCAAACAACCATTATAAATAATAATGAGTAGACAGATATGACTCAAGATAATGAGGAAAGATATCAAAAATTAGAGGAAATATTGACCAGGCTGGAAAAGTTAGAATTACATTCACAGCAAAAAAAATCGAAGTTATCAGAAATGCTAGAAGTTTTAGAAAAGCTTTTACTCCCGCTTACGCTTGGCATACTAGCTTTTGTAACCAATAAAGCATCTGTTGACATTTCAAAGGATCAATTTCGGCTTGCAGACAAACAATCAAGAGAACAATTGGAAAGACAAAAAGAAGAGAACAGAACTAATGTACAGCAGAAATATATTGAATTATTTTATGAAGATATCAAGAGTGATAATCCTAAAACGCAAATAAAGGCTTTGTCACTTTTGACCTTAATGGACTTGGAGGTAGGTAAAAAAATAGCAGACTGGGTTAATACACTAAAATCGACTACTCCTGAAGTCAGAAAAGAAGCGGCAATAGTCAGTACAGATATTAATAAATTTGGTAGATTAAATACTTATAAAATAAACATTTATCCTGAGAATAACAAACAAAATTTGCTAGAAGCAGCAAACCAAATCAAGACAAAACTGATAGAGTATGGTTTCCGTACAGAACAAATAGATGTTAAACAAGAAACAGAATCATTTTTTGAACGATTAGGAAAACCCAAGGGTTATGAAATTCGATATGATTTAGGAAACGAAGAGGAAGAAGCAAAGAAACTAGAAAGTATTTTGAAGGAGGTTTACCCATCACAGAATTTTATTAAACTTCCAATTGGTAGCAACTCACGAAATAGTATGTCTATATTTATTGGCTAGTAAAAAGGTGAATATGATTCCTGGAGAAATTATCACACCAACAGGTGAAATTGAACTAAATGTTGGTCGTCCAACTATAAAATTGCAAGTGTCAAATACAGGCGATCGCCCCATACAAGTCGGTTCCCACTATCACTTTTATGAAGTTAACAGCGCCTTAAATTTTGACAGAGAACAAGCGCGAGGAATGCGCCTCGATATCCCCGCAGGAACCGCAGTCCGCTTTGAACCAGGGGATGAAAAAGAAATTATATTAGTCCCCTTAGTAGGTACTCGCCAAGTCTACGGCTTCAACGCCAAAATTAACGGAAACTTGCCACTAATCTAAAATAGACTCAGACATTCATTGAGGATTTTATATGTTAATAGCAGAACAGCGACGCATCAGCCGTGATTTTAAAACTATATTGAAATCAATGGTGTGTCTGTTTAGAGAACCAACTAACCTAGACTATATTTACAATCTTGAAGATGAGTTGCGTTACACCCAGGCGAGTTTATTATCTGTTGAGTGGTTAAATACTCAACCTGAAGTATCCCTGTTGATTCAAGAACGTTATATTGCACCATATCCTGATATCGAAGTATTGCTGCAATATCCTGAAGACTCATTAGGATATGCCTACGCATCTTATATTAAAAAATCTGGTTTTGACCCCAGTTTTTATCGTCAAATACAAGTAGAAGACGATGTGAGTTATGTGCTGTTACGCAGCCGTCAAACTCATGATATTTGGCATATAGTTACAGGTTTTAAGACTGATGGACTGGGAGAACTAGGTCTTAAAGCTTTTGAATTAGCCCAAACCCGCAGAAATTTAGCTGTTTTCTTAGTAGGAGGCGGGTTATTATCCATCCTCGTAAAATCGCCAGATGTTCTCCCTGATTTCTTAGAACAGATAGCTCTCGGCTACAGAATGGGGTCAAAAGCAAAACCATTATTAGCACAAAAGTGGGAAGAAAATTGGGATAAAGCTTTATCAGAATGGAGAACTGAATTAGAAATTGATTCAGATATTTTAAATTAAGAGGAATGAGATAATGAGTTACAGAATGGATCGCCGCGCCTACGCCGAAACTTATGGGCCAACAGTAGGCGATCGCATCCGACTTGCAGACACAGAATTATTTATCGAAGTTGAACAAGATTTCACCACCTACGGCGATGAAGTAAAATTTGGCGGCGGTAAAGTCATCCGTGACGGAATGGGACAATCCCCCATTTCCAACGCCGATGGTGCTGTAGATTTAGTCATTACTAATGCCTTAATTCTCGATTGGTGGGGTATTGTCAAAGCGGATATTGGCATTAAAGATGGCAAGATTTTCAAAATTGGTAAAGCCGGAAATCCTTATATTCAAGACAATGTAGATATTATTATTGGCCCCGGAACTGAAGCCTTAGCTGGTGAAGGAATGATTCTCACTGCTGGCGGTATTGATGCCCATATTCATTTTATTTGTCCCCAACAGATTGACGTGGCGATCGCTTCCGGCATTACCACCATGATCGGCGGCGGTACTGGCCCCGCCACAGGTACAAATGCCACTACCTGCACCCCCGGCCCTTGGAATATTTACCGAATGTTGCAAGCTGCTGATGCTTTTCCCGTCAACTTAGGATTTTTGGGCAAAGGTAACACAAGTCAACCCCAAGGACTTATAGAACAAGTAGCCGCCGGTGCAATGGGGTTAAAACTACATGAAGACTGGGGAACTACACCCGCAGCAATTGATACTTGCCTCAGTGTTGCCGATGAATATGATGTGCAAGTAGCGATTCATACTGATACCCTGAATGAAGCCGGATTTGTGGAAGATACGATCGCAGCTTTCAAGAATCGTGTCATCCACACTTACCACACCGAAGGCGCAGGGGGTGGACACGCACCAGATATCATCAAAGTTTGCGGACAAGCCAACGTTTTACCATCTTCCACCAACCCCACACGCCCTTACACCCTCAACACTTTAGACGAACATCTGGATATGTTGATGGTATGTCATCACCTCGATCCTGCGATCGCTGAAGATGTTGCTTTTGCTGAATCTCGTATCCGCCGAGAAACCATTGCTGCTGAAGATATTTTGCACGACTTAGGCGCATTTAGCATGATTTCTTCCGACTCCCAGGCGATGGGGAGGGTAGGCGAAGTTATAATTCGTACCTGGCAGACATCTCACAAAATGAAGTTACAACGGGGAACTCTTAACCCACAAGGAACTGAGCAAAAAGCAGATAATTTTCGGGCAAAAAGATATGTTGCTAAATATACTATAAATCCTGCGATCGCTCACGGAATTGCTCAATATGTGGGTTCAGTGGAAGAGGGAAAATTAGCAGATTTATGTTTGTGGCGATCGGCGTTTTTTGGTGTGAAACCAGAGATAGTGATTAAAGGCGGAATGATTGCATGGGCGCAAATGGGCGATCCTAACGCCAGTATTCCCACACCGCAACCCGTTTATATGCGATCGATGTTTGGTAGTTTTGCAGGGGCGCGTCATGCCACATCATTAACTTTTGTTTCCCAAGCAGCTTTAGAGAAAGAAATTCCCAGCCAGCTAGGTTTACAAAAGGCAGCAGTTGCAGTTTCTGGGACACGCCAATTGAGTAAGCGGGATATGAAGCTGAATGATGCACTACCCCACATTGAAGTAGATCCAGAAACATATCAAGTCAGGGCTGATGGTAAGTTGCTGATTTGTGAACCTGCGACAGTTTTACCAATGGCACAGAGATACTTTTTGTTTTAATTCATGACCGAGCAACTTACTGATTACGATAGTCCTTGGAAAGAAGTCATCGAGCTATATTTTCCCCGCTTTCTGGAATTCTTTTTCACCCAAGCTTATGCCGAAATCGACTGGACGCGACCTTATGAATTTCTGGACACAGAACTGCAACAGCTAGAACCGGATGCAGAAATTGGGCGGCGTTTGGTCGATAAAGTTGCAAAAGTTTGGCTACTGGATGGAGAAGAAGCTTGGGTATTGGTTCATGTGGAAGTCCAAGGGCAATATGACAGCCAATTTGCCGAACGGATGTATACATATAATTACCGCTTGTTTGACCGCCATAAAAAGCGAGTCATTAGTTTAGCAGTTTTAGCAGATGAACAAGCGAATTGGCGACCTTCCACCTACAGCTATCAACTGGGCGGGTGTCGTGTCAGCTTAGAGTTTCCTGTGGCGAAACTGTTGGACTATGAGCAAGGGTGGGAAACCTTAGAGCAAACGACCAACCCCTTTGGTGTAATTGTGATGGCGCATCTCAAGACCAAAGCAACGCAACGAAACCCAGAAAATCGGCTACAGTGGAAACTAAGCCTAGTCAGACGGCTGTATGAACGGGGATATAGCCGGGAAGATATTCGGGAATTATTTCGGTTTATCGACTGGATAATGGTTTTGCCAAAAGAGTTGGCACTTAGTTTTAAAACAGAAGTAAGAAGTTACGAGGAGGCAGATAGAATGCGGTACGTAACTAGTATTGAAAGGCTAGCAAAAGAAGAAGGAATTGTTGAAACTGCTAGAGAAAGCATAATTACAGTTCTAGAAACACGATTTGGAGAAGTGCCAAGCTCTATTGTCGAAGTTGTCAATAAGATAGAAGAACCATCTGTGCTAAAAACGCTTTTCAAAAGTGCGATCGCAATTCCTTCCACAACAGAATTCCAGCAACTATTAGATAATCTCACCTCTGGGAAATAAGCGTAGGCATAGAGCGTTTTTTTGCTAGATATCGCTCTTAAAGATGAGAAGAAAGTTGCCCTCATTAATTTTCTGTCTTGAGGTTACGATCAAATAGTAAAATGTTGTATTTGATATAGAAAATTATGCTACCTTTTAAGACAAAAATTGTGACTGATGAAGCCATGCGTCCGGTAGCAGTGTTGATTGATTATCAGGACTGGCAGCAAATTGAGAAGATATTAGAAGCTCATCAATCAGAACAAAAACAAGAGTTTAATTTAAACCAGTATGCTGGTGTAATTCAATTAACTCAAGACCCTTTGGAATATCAGCAGCAAATTAGGCATGAGTAGTGTTGATACAAACTTTGATTTTTTTAGATACAAATGTAGTCTTGTATTTTTTGGGTGGTCGCTTGGTAAACCCACTACCATTAGGACAATATTTCAGTGATTACTGAGATTGAATTACTCTCTTATCCAAATCTTAGTCTAGAAGAAGAAACACAAATTATTGATTTTTTAAATAAAATTACAGTTGTCGGTGTTGATAATAATATTAAGAATTTAACAATCGAATTTCGCAAACAATATAGACTCAGGCTTCCTGACGCAATAATTGTAGCAACTGCAAAATCTCTAAATGCAACATTGTTCACAAATGATGTCAGATTGACTAATTTAACAGAAATTAACACTCAGTCAGTGCAAATTGTGTAATGGGAGCGATGTCTACGACGGGCTTCTCTGCGAGAGGCTACGCCAACGCCTACGCAATTCCTTCCACAGCAGAATTCCAGCAAGTGTTGGATAATATCGTCTCTGGGGAATGAGCATGGTGGCTCGTTGCCAAATATCCGTTGTTTTATGATAAGGAATGGTTTCTTATTTACTTGTTGCACACTCCCTTTCATCAGAAAATGTGGAAAAAAGTTTAAAATGCAAAATTAGAAAATCTCTGTGTTATTTTTCGTTTATATTTTACTTATTGGTAATAGCAAGTTATGCTCAATTTTTTGTCTAATTTTATCGCTAATATTACAATCGCTGTTTAAGCAATTTACTAAGAGCCGACTCTTGCCATTACCAAAGATTTCCAAAAAGACTGCCTTTTCTCGGTTTGACAATTCGCTGTATTGCTCTAGTTGTGTCAGAAAGTCTCTTGGTAACGACATATACCTAGTGTGAAATCGCCTTAAAGTTCAGTCTAGCTTGCGTTTGCAGAGATTGGCGGCTAGTAAAGATATGTCAAGACAAGTCAATCTAAGTCACAACAAGTCAAATAAATAACTACAAAATAAAATTGCGACATTGAACTCAGTCAAGTAACTGAGGCGATCGCAATGTTAGAAATATTAATTACTCTGATTCTCAAGAAATGTATTGAAGTTATCCTAGTGCTATTGCTGAAAAAAATCTGGGCATGGCTGCTGAGGGATGAAAGTTTCCAATGTCTCAACTACTTTCTGAAAATGCAGATTCTCATACTCTATCTCGATTGGATTTTGCTCAAAACATCTCTAAAGTCTCTGCCTGAGCCAACAAAAGAGAACGATTCACACACATATAGCTAGACAAATTGTTACAAATACAGCTAGTCTTATCAAAAATTTACTTTTACCCCGTACCTTGCATCTATATGACTTCACAATCTTCTCGCTCAGGTAAAATTCTGGTTGTTGATGACTCTCCTGATAACGTGTTTTTGATCAAAACTATTTTGGAAGAAGAAGGTTACACAGTTAGCACAGCAGAAAATGGAATTTCGGCTTTAGCAGAATTGAAAGCTTCTCCTTGTGACTTGGTTTTGCTGGATTTGATGATGCCAGGTATGGACGGGTACGAAGTCACTAAATATATTCGTGGAGAGATGAAATTGCCACAATATATCCCCATATTGCTGATTACTGCCCACGATGCGCCCAACGTCGCCCACGGATTAGATTTGGGTGCTGATGATTTTATCCGCAAACCTGTAACAGTAGATGAATTGCTGGCACGAGTGCGATCGCTCTTACGTTTGAAGCATAGTATGGATGAACGTGATGAAATTGCCCGTCAGCGAGAAGATTTTGTCTCTCGTCTCACTCACGATTTACGCACTCCTTTAGTAGCTGCCGATCGCATGTTGATGCTATTTCAACAAGGTGCGTTGGGAACATTATCACCGCAAATGCACGAAGTAATCACCATCATGGCCCGTAGTAATATCAACCTGCTGACTATGGTCAATACCTTATTGGAAGTTTATCGCTTTGAAGCCGGTCGCAAAAGCTTGGCATTTCAACCAGTTAATCTGGGACGTTTGCTAGAGGAGGTGACTGGAGAATTAGCACCTCTAGCTCAAGATAAAAAACTGTCGCTAAATTTAGATTTTACTGAAGAGTCAAACACAGTCATGGGCGATCGCTTGGAATTGCATCGTCTATTTACAAATCTTATCGGTAATGCGATCAAATTTACCGACTCTGGATCTATTAATATTCGTTTCACCTCTCAACCTCAATTCGACAAAAGTAGTCAATCTGAGTTATTTGGAAAATCCAATTCCGTTAATTATATTAGAATTGAGATAGCGGATACTGGCCCAGGTATTCCCACTGAAGAACAAGCCACCATTTTTGAACGATTTCGTCAAGGTAGTCACAAAAGTTCTGGTAGTGGCTTAGGACTTTACCTTGCTCGCCGAATTGTCGAGGCACATCAAGGGATTATTTTGTTGAATTCTGAGTTGGGTAAAGGTAGTGTATTTATTGTTCTTCTACCCACGACAACATGAGAAAATTAGCAATTATAATTTATGAAATATGGAGTATTTTATCCGAATATTTCATAAATTATAACTACTATATAGCAAGGATTTAAAGTAATTATTACAATGAGAAAATCAAATATATAAAAATATGAATTAAATATTCTGGAATAGCAAGACTACATTAAAAAAATACTTTTTTAGGGTGCAAAACAATGATTACTACTGAATTATCTAACGTCAGCAAGATTATCCAAAATCAGCGTCATTTTTTTCAATCTGGCAAAACTAAAGATGTCACTTTTCGCATTGAACAACTCAAAATTCTCAAGCAAGCAATTATTGAGCATGAACAAGCAATAGTCGAGGCTTTACAAGCAGATTTACATAAGCCTGAAGTAGAAACTTATCTTACAGAAATCAGCGTAATTAAGGAAATTGATTATGTTATAAAACATCTTCAAAACTGGACTAGTCCTAAAAAAGCGGCGGTTTCTTGGGATTTCTTTTCCTACTCAGCGAAAATTTATTCAGAACCGTTAGGGGTTGTCTTAATTATCGGCCCTTGGAATTATCCATTTCAGTTAATTATCTCACCGTTAATAGGTGCGATCGCAGCCGGAAATTGTGCAATTATCAAACCTTCAGAGATTGCTTCTCATACCTCCCATATTATTACTGAAATTATTACCAAACATTTCGATCCCGCTTATATTGCAGTCGTAGAAGGAGGTGTGGAAGCAAGTCAAAAACTACTTGCAGAAAAGTTTGACCATATCTTTTTTACCGGTGGCACAGCCGTCGGCAAAATCATTATGGCAGCAGCAGCAAAATATCTCACGCCAGTGACTTTAGAATTGGGTGGCAAAAGTCCTTGTATTGTAGATACTGACACTAATCTTGAATACACTGTTAGACGAATCACTTGGGGCAAATTTATTAATGCTGGACAAACTTGTATCGCCCCAGACTATCTTTTAGTTAATGCAAAAATCAAAAAAGATTTAATAGATGGGCTGAAAAAAGGTCTAAAAGAATTTTATGGTGATAATCCTATAACCAGTCCTGATTATGCCAGGATTATCAGTCAAAAACATTTTGACAGGTTAGTTAACTTCCTCAAAGATGGTAAAGTTCTCATCGGTGGAGAAAATCAACCTTCAGAGCGTTATATCGCCCCCACAGTGATTGATAATGTCTCTTTAGAAGATTCTATAATGCAGGAAGAGATTTTTGGCCCTATTCTACCTGTAATTGAATATACTGACATTACAGAAGCGATCGCATTAATTAACTCTAGACCTAAACCCCTGGCGTTATATTTATTTTCTCAAAACAAAAACCTGCAAAAGCGAGTTTTGCAAGAAACTTCATCTGGTGGAGTCTGTATCAATGACACAGTGATGCAGGTCGGTGTCTCGTCTTTACCATTTGGTGGGGTGGGAGATAGCGGTATTGGCAACTATCACGGTAAAGCTAGTTTTGACACCTTTTCCCATAAAAAAAGTGTATTGCAAAACTCCTTCTGGCTGGATTTAAAATGGCGATATGCTCCTTATGCGGGCAAACTACCACTCATAAAGAAACTTCTGGGTTAAAAAAGTGAGGAGTTAGGAGTTAGGAGTGAAAAATAAAAATCTATAACTCCTTGCTTTGTCAACTTTAAATTTTGAATTTTTGATTGAAGAAAAAATCTAAAATTTAAAATTGAATAACTCCCAACTCCTGTACAGACGCGATTCATCACGTCTCTTAAAACGCAAAAGCATTGCTGTAACGCTCCTCAGCCCAAGGTTCACCACGGCGATGATAACCATTGCGTTCCCAAAAACCAAGTTCTTCACCACCTAAAAACTCTAAACCATTAATCCACTTAGCACTTTTCCAAGCGTAGAGGTGGGGAACAACTAACCGCATCGGGCCACCGTGTTCAGATGGAAGGTCTTCACCAAAGACTTTAAAGGCAAAGAAGTTTTCTTCACGGATGAAATCTTCTACAGAAATATTGGTAGTGTAGCCGCCATAGCAGTGTTCCATAATGTGGGCTACTTTCGGGTCTAGCTCAATCAGACCCATAAAATCTGTAACTTTAATGCCAGTCCATTTGACATCAAGCTTAGACCAGCGCGTTACACAGTGGAAGTCTGCTGTGAATTCGTGTTGAGGTAGCGCCATAAAATCTGACCAACTAAAGGTAGCAGGTTTTGCCAAACCCCAAACTTTAAACTCCCATTCCTCAATACTGACTTGGGGAGTTGCACCGTAAGTTAATACGGGGAAACCTTTAGCTAAGTGTTGACCAGGAGGGACACGTTCCCCCTCTTCTTTCCCTGGTTTCTGAAAAAATTTTCCTAGCATAGTTGGAGAAAAATAAGTTTTCTCAAGGTGTTTACAAGCTTTATTACTGAGTTGCTAATACTACCAGACGTTTTACTTTTTATATGATTGCTTACTTAATTATTACTCATCAACATAATTACTAATTCGTAATTAAAAATCGGGTTAGAGTCTCCGACCTCTATAGGGTATAAATCCCCATCCATAACGTAATTACGAATTACGTTAGCGACACGAGAAAGCGAGTCCGCGTTCGCTTTTAGCGTCTTGTAGAGAGCGTCATTACGAACTACTCGGTAATGGGTAATGGATTTTCCCAATTACTCACTACCAATTTTTCTCGTTCTAATGAGCTTGTATAGAGTATCTATGATTCAAAATGCAATCAGGAAAGCTAATAAAAAGCGTTTATCCAGTGTAAGAAGATTGGTGCTGTTTATGCTTTGCCTGACTGGGAAATTATGATTCTTCTTCCTCTTCTTCAGCAGCTGGATAGACAAATGTAGAACGTCCAGTCAAAATTGACTTACCCAAAGATAGGGCTTTCTGAGCTTCGACGACAGCTTTGTGTCTCCAGGTAGCTCGACGTTTATCTCGTTTTGATTTGGAAGTTTTCTTCTTAGGAACAGCCATGTCAGCAGATATCGTGATTCTTGACAACCTTCTTATTCTAGTCCATCTACTGACGTGAAGAACAATAGTGAGCGGTTGAGACTGAAGTAAAACACGGCGACAGAGGGAATTTTTTAAAATTTCCACTCTTTGCGTCTCCGTGTCTAGCTCAACCCGTCATTTTTTGGTTGGCACACTGCTAGCTGCTGTAGAGCTATTGTCAAAGAAAAGTAGCGATCGCGCCGTTTTAAAATAAGTGGCCCAATTTTGAGCATCAGGACGCGATCGCCATTGGGGACGACTTACATCTAATGCTAGAACTGGTGCGATCGCTCCATAATTTTGTACTGAGATAATTATTGAAACATCTGTCACCAATATATCTTGGTCGAAGCTCCTCTGAGCAGCTGCCCTCGCTGCCGCTTCCGCCCTCCTGAGAACGGTTTCATAGTTTTCTTCCGGTAGGCGGTCAATAGCTAGATCGACTCTAGCGGTGTAAGCGCGCACAACCTGCGGTGCGATCGCTTCCGTCAGAAACCACGCAGGAATAGTAGATCCGAGCAAAATTAATAAAGGAACTATCCGGATTTGTCTGGCAATTTGGCTAATAAATGAAAAGGGAGCGAGCGATGATGGTAGGTGAGCAGAAATCTTGCTCATGACCTTCTATCTCCTTAGTAATGATCTGTTATTGAAATTAGGTAAAAGGTATTTTCCGACGATATAACGTAATAAAAATTACATTCTAACTTAAGATTCGATGAGAATCACCGAGACTATTAAGACATAGGTTAGCTTTGTTTTTTTGGCAAAGCCAACCGCAATTTTAAGACCAGCAAACAATAACTGACAAAGAGCGGGATGGCAAATTATTGGGCGATCGCGATTGGCATCAATCACTATCAGTTATTTCAACCTTTAAGTTGTGCCCAAGCTGATGCTGAGGCACTAGAGGATTTTTTGGTGACAGAGGCAGGTTTTCTCCCCAAGCACTGCCTGTTAATGACGGATACTTCGCCGCCAATTGGAGATATATCAACTTATCCAACTAAAGAAAATATTTTGCTGCTGCTTGAGGATTTGGCAGCGACAAGTTGGCAATCGGAAGATTATGTATGGTTATTTTTTAGCGGTTATGGGGTCAACTACAAGGGCAAAGATTACTTAATGCCAGTAGAGGGCAACCCCGAACTCGTACAAGAGACTGGCATAGAATTGCGATCGCTAATGCAAAGTTTGCAACTTGCTGACTTGAATGTATTGCTACTACTTGATATCAACCGCGCTTTTGGCACTCAAGCGGATGCTCCCGTTGGCGAAGAAACAATAGAACTAGCCCAAGAATTACAACTCGCGACAATTCTTTCTTGCCAACCAGAGCAATTTTCTCATGAAAGTAGTGAATTAGGTCACGGATTCTTTACAGCAGCTTTGTTAGAAGCTTTGCGTTCTGGTAATGGCAGCAACTTGGCAGATTTAGAAAGTTATCTAAGCTTGGTCATGCCAAAATTATGTCACCACCACTGGCGGCCTGTCCAAAACCCTGCGACGATTATCCCATCAAGAGCGCAGGTAATCTTGCCAGAATTGGCAATTGAACAGGAATTTGAAGCAAATCCGGTGATTTATCCAGAAGAATCCTTTGCTATCGCCCTTGCAGCGCCTCCCCTCGATGATTACCCAAGAACTTCAGCCGAACGGGGGAGATGGGGAGAAGCTACTGTGAACTCATCCCAACAGGTGAAAGCTCACAAGGTCGAGAAGCCTAAAAGTCAACCAGTCCAGGAGTCAGCTACTAGCTTAGTTTCCCAGCCAATGGCAGAAACTTCTTTAGGAGTGAATTCGAGTGGCAGATTTATCCCTAATTCCTCTAAAGGTTACGTCTCTCGATTACCACCGAATCAGCCAAGCCTTCCTTTTTGGAAACAGTTTATTTTGTGGGGCGGAGGCAGCTTGCTGGTAGCAGGTTTAATTGCTGTAGTTTTTCTCCGTAATCAAGAAACTTTTAGAATTAAGCAAGTCTCAAGGACATTACCCAATAATACTGCTAGCGATCGCCAGGTAATCGAGAATTTACCAAGCGATGTCTCCGACGGGCTACGCCTACGCACTCCAGTAGTTAGAGTCAACAACCAATCTAGCGCTCAAATAAATTCTAATTCCGAGTCGAAAAAGCGGAATCAAGCAGTATTAGACTTGGCGAAAATGTCCCTTAGACAAACTCAGGCTAGCGATTTGAGCATAGCGATCGCTACAGCCCGAAAAATTAAACCCGGTGAACCACTGTACGAACAAGCCCAGGAGAATATTAAGATTTGGAGTCGAATGATTTTAGATTTAGCAGAGGGTCGTGCTAAACAAAGACAGTATGCTGGCGCTATTGCTGCCGCTCGATTAATTACCAAAGAAGAGCCGCTCTATGCCAAAACACAATCAGAAATTAACCTGTGGCGGCTAGAGGGCAAGCAGTATGTGAGTAACCAAACTCTTTTAGATGCGGCTAATGCCTTAATTAAGTCTGGACAGGCATCTACCTACAATCGGGCGATCGAAGTTGCCAAGAAAGTACCAGCAGGTGAACCAGGCTTCGATATTGCCCAAAAATCGATCAATAAATGGAGTGAGAAAATTTTAGACCTGGCCAAGCGTCGCGCCACAGAAGGAGACCGCAATGCTGCAATTGCAACTGCTGCCTTAGTGCCAGAGGAGACAGGCGCTTACGAAGATGCTCAGGATGCCATTCAAAAATGGCAAAAGAAATAATAAAAAAATAGTAAAAAATAGCAGGGAGTTAGGAGTTAGGAGTTATATTATTGATCCCTGACCCATTACTCCTAACTCCTAACTTTTCCTTCAACAGTACTGTGATACATCTTCGCCGCATTCATCGGCTAGATAGCACAGCGCTCGGAAACGTAAACCAACCACTTCTTCATATAAGGGGTTGAGTTTGCACATTGGCGGAATGTGAAACAAGGTTTTCCCAAATACTTTGACATCTCGCTCAAAGGGGCACTGAGATGGGATTAGTTTACATAAACGGTGAGCTAGTTGGCGATCGCTGACTTGAATGCTTTCTACACGCTGCCGTAAAGGTTGGAGAATATCCCAGTAAGGCTTAGAAATAGAACGGTTTAGCTGGGTTACTTTGTGTTGACTAGTCTCTGCTTGATTGATTGATACCCAGCTAGCCAGAAAAATCTTTTTTGTGGTATTGTCGAATACCTTCATGGTTTATCCTCTGTATTATTGAGGTTATTCACCTTTTTGATGAATATATACAACGTGGCAACGAACTTTCCCGGAAAAATCGCGTCCTGACTGCGATATAATATAATACCTGATTAGCCACTTAAGTCAGAACCTAATTTATTACTACGTCAAGTTAATCGCAATTTTCTGGGGATCGGTAGTGTAATATTACGATCTTGTTCATAACTTGACACAGTTTAAATTTTAATAAAGACATCCATCATTGGATAGGTTTTAGTGTAACATTTACAAACCTTAATATAAGGTCTTTCTAAAAGAATTTTTCCTAAGTATAAACATCAGTAATACCCTAGAAGGCATTTTTCCGCTCAGTGTTCCCACTTTCTCACGTAAGTGTGTCTTGTTCATTGCTGACTGAATACCGTAGAAGTAGAGAGAATTCGGTAGAGGTTGCTGTTTTTTGCATCTTTCCCCTTGAGTCAGACTAAAGGGGAAAGGTGTAAATCCGATTCCTTACTTACTAGCGTTTGTCCTTGGCGTTGGTGCAGCCATCGCAGTGCAACTAAATATAAGTAGTTAAACAAAATTCATTACACAATGTCATTGCGAATGGAGCGAAGCGAAATGAAGCAATCGTGGGGGCTAGGATTGCTTCGCTTCGCTCGCAATGGCTGTAATTAATTCTGCATGGTTACTTATAGACTCGGTAGCAAGTTTAAGTGGTAATACCCAAAATATTCTGATTGGCTAAAAATTAAACTCAGATATTTATGAAGTATTACTTTTAAAAAAATCTTTTTAAATATAAATACTTATTTAAACATTTTTTTAGTATAAAAAGATGATCTTAAAATATTTCAATATTTTAAGCTAACTCAGTTTAAGTACTCTAGTAATCCAGATAAAGACTGTGCCACAAATATCTTAAGCAACTACTATTTTTGTTGCTATTAACAAAACTGAGTATTAAAGGCGACTACAACATGAGCAAAGGTGATCATATTTACTTTAATTGTGGTGGTTACAGCCATCATGGTATTGACTGTGGTGATGGTACAGTTATTCACTACACAAAAAATCAGGGAAATATTTCTCGTGTTTCTTGGGATTCATTTGCATCTGGAAAGACAGTATTTCTAAGGGAGTATGGTAGTTTTGACTTGCCTCATGTTGTAATTCAACGCGCCGAAAGCCGATTGGGGGAAAACGCCTACAACCTGTTTGGTAATAATTGCGAACACTTTGCTACATGGTGTAAGACAGGAATACACGCAAGCGAACAAGTCAAAAATGCTGGAGCAACAGCAGGAGGAGCGTCTGTAAGTGGAGCCGCAGTTGCAGGCATTGGCGCACTTGGTATGGCTCCTGCTGCTATAACAACCCTAGCAATGAATAGGGTTTTAGAAGATGACGAAAATCTTACTAGCGAGGAGCGAGAAGCTCGTGCTGTTGGTAGAACAATGACGACTGTTGGTGCTGCTGCTGGCACTGCCGGAGCCGTTGGTGCTGTTGCAGCCTATGGAACTGTTGCTGGTCTGAGTGCTACTGGAATCACTTCAGGGTTAGCGGCTGTTGGGGCGACAGTTGGCGGTGGTATGGCAGCAGGTGTAGCTATCACGGTTGCAGCACCAGCAGTTGCAGCAGCAGCAGTTGGTTATGGTGCTTATTGTTTCTGGAAATGGATACCAGAATAATAAATCACTACTCCCGACAAAGTTGTTTATACGTAACGACTCCACTTTATAAAAGCAAAATAAAAGCAAATGATTTTTCTCTAAATCTCACACCAAAGCGCAAAGACATTAGAAGAAAAATTCTACGTCTCTGCGCTTTTGTGTTAAATTCTACTTTAAATATCTCTATGATGCTACCTGAGCAGCAGTCCGAGTCCGCCGTCTTCTACCATCAGCAACTTTCACAGGTGGCTCATCAGGAATTTGCATCAACAAAGTCACAGATGGCTGACATTGCAATTCTCGACGGATGGAACGTTGCAATTCTCGTTCTAAAGTTCCTTGCAATCCACCCCAGTCTATATCTGCTGCTTCACCGCCAGGAGCAAATTCTGTCCAGCGCACAGTGAGGATTTCTTCAATGCGTTGTTTTACCCAGGTTTGTAACAGCGATCGCTCTACACTTGTAACTACACCCCTCAGGTGAGTTTCTGGTTTCGCTAACAGTTTACCATTCCAATCAATGGCAGCTGCAATGGTAATAATGCCTTCTGAAGCCATGCGTTGTCGTTCTTGTAAAACTTTGGAACTTACCATACCCGAACTGGTAGTATCCACCAATTCAATACCAGATGGCACTTTACCAGCGACGCGGATAGCATCTTCAGTCAGTTCGACAATATCACCATTCTGGATAATAATCATGTTTTCTGCGGGAATGCCCATACTCTGAGCCGTTTCTGCGTGCTTCACTAGCATCCGATGTTCGCCGTGAAATGGCACAAAGAATTTGGGTCGAGTTAAGGCAATCATCAACTTTTGTTCTTCCTGACAGCCGTGACCGGAGACGTGAATCCCTTTATCCCGACCATAGACCACTTTTGCACCTTGAATCATTAATTTATCAATGGTGTTGACTACAGCGATCGTATTTCCGGGAATTGGGTTAGCAGAGAATACTACGGTATCTCCTTCGCGGATTTTAATGTGAGGATGTTCTTTGTTGGCGATGCGGGTCATTGCTGCCATCGTTTCACCCTGAGAACCTGTAGTTAAAATTAGTACTCTTTCATCAGGTAGATTGCGGACTGCGTGCAATGGTTGCAGCAAATTATCTTCACACTTGATGTAACCTAAATTACGGGCATGAGCAATCAAGTTCAGCATGGAACGCCCCACAATCGTCACTACACGGTTTTGCTTTTTGGCAATATCCAAAATCATGTTGATGCGATGGACGCTAGAAGCAAAGGTTGTGACGAATAATCGTCCAGTGGCTTGACTAAATACTCTCTCCAGATTGGGATAAACTGAACGTTCTGAAGGTGTAAATCCTGGGATTTCGGCGTTAGTGGAATCACTTAGAAGGCAAAGAACGCCTTTTTCCCCATGTTCTGCTAGGCGTTGCAAATCAAACTTTTCCCCATCTACTGGGGTATGATCGATTTTGAAATCCCCTGTGTGAATGACTACACCAAGGGGAGTATGAATGGCAACAGTGAAACTATCAGCGATAGAGTGGGTGTTGCGGATATATTCCACTAAAAAGTTTTTGCCAATTCGCACTACATCTCGTGGTAAAACTGTTCTAATTTCTGTGCGATCGCGGACTCCTGCTTCTTCCAATTTACCCTCTAGCATTGCCATTGCTAGCCTTGGCCCATAAATTACGGGAATATCAAATTGCTTGAGATGAAAAGCAATCCCACCGATATGGTCTTCATGACCATGAGTCACGATCATCCCTTTAATTTTGTGGCGATTTTCCCGCAGATAGGTCGTATCTGGTAAAACAATATTGACTCCATGCATCGCCTCTGTGGGAAAAGCCAATCCCGCATCTAAGAGGATAATTTCATCGTCATACTCAAAAAGACAGGTATTTTTCCCAATTTCGTGTAAACCGCCCAATGGAATAATTTTCAAGGCGGAATTGTTAGCTTCGTTTTTAGCCATTTTCTCCTGAGATTGTTACTTGTAGTTAATCAAGTTGATAGTTAACGAACTTGTATTTAAGACAACATCATCTGCCTCTTAAGCCAGTCTGAAAGCAATCAAGTTTTAATTGAAATTTTCAATTTTTTATTCAATAAAATCGACTGTAAACTGAAGAATTCATAGTATATCTATCAGTCTTAGCACAGGTTTTTAAATTGCAACTTATGAACAATTATGGTCATTGTTTATATGTATCTTTATAAAGCAACAGATTACCAACTATTAACCAGATGTTGGCTAGATTAAACTAAGTTGTTTCAGAACCGCTTCTAACTTTTGACTTACTTCTAAATCAGCTTCACATAGCGGTGGACGAGTTGAACCAACCTGCCAACCTTGAAGTTCGAGTGCTTTTTTCACTGGAATGGGATTTGAAGTGAGAAATAAAGCCTTAAATAACGGGAAGAGTTGGAGATGAATCTGGCTGGCTATCTCAATTTTACCCGAACTAAAAGCTTGGATCATCTGCTGTAGTTGGTTTCCTACCAGGTGAGAAGCCACACTTACCACGCCCTTTGCGCCGATCGCTAACAAGGGCAAAGTCATGTAATCATCACCAGAATAGATGTGGAATTCTTTTGGTGTCAAGCGGCGAATTTCGCTTGCTTGATCTATACTACCAGTGGATTCTTTAATCCCGATAATATTACTAACCTTAGCTAACCGGGCAACTGTTTCTGGCTGAAGGTTTTGTCCGGTACGACCTGGGACATTATATAACAACAATGGTAAGTCGGGACAGGCTTGTGCTATCGCCTGAAAGTGGGCTTCCAATCCTGCTTGTGGCGGTTTGTTGTAATAAGGAACAACTTGTAAGGAACCATGTACTCCTATTTTAGACGCTTTTTGGGTGGCTGCGATCGCTTCTTTGGTGGAATTTGAACCACAACCTGCGATTACCTTGGCTTTTCCTGCCACGGATTTTAATACTTCGACAAACAACTGGTATTCCTCATCCCAACTCAGTGTAGGCGATTCTCCTGTTGTGCCACACACTACCAATGTATCTGTACCGTTGTTAGCTAGATGCGCTGCCAGTTCTGCCGCTACATCATAATCTACACTACCGTCTGTTTTAAACGGCGTAATCATAGCGGTTAAAACATTACCAAAATCTCCCACCCTGTTTTCACTCCTGATTACCCATGTTTTTTTATCTTGGTGGTTTCCTATTGTAATAACCTATCTGCAAATTGCTTTCAACAGTGATTTGCACATTTGGTCTTTTTCATTAGTTGTTTATTTTTACTAATGACTAGCTTGAAACGTAAGCCTTAGCAGCTGTAAGTAGATTTTTTTCTACCAGTAACTCGGCGATTTGTATTGCATTCAATGCTGCGCCTTTGCGGATTTGGTCGCCACACAACCATAATTCCAAGCCACATGGGTGAGAAATATCCTGACGAATTCTTCCCACTAAAACTTCATCTTTACCAGTTGCTTCAATTGGCATCGGAAAATGATTAGTTTCCCAATCTTCTACCAATTTCACTCCAGGGGAGGAATTTAAAATCTCTCTGGCTTCCTCTGCACTAAAGGGAGTTTCAAATTCTAAATTAATGGCTTCTGAATGGGCGCGGAGTACGGGAACCCGTATACAGGTTGCAGTAATTCTGATTTGCTGCGTCCCAAATATTTTTCGGGTTTCGTTGACCATTTTCATCTCTTCCTCACAATAACCCAAATCGTTTAATGGTGAGTTGTGGGGAAATAAATTAAATGCCAGTGGATAAGGCAATACCTCAGCAACTGGCGGCTGTCCTTGTAGTATAGCGCTTGTTTGGGTTTTGACTTCTGCCATTGCTCTAGCACCTGCACCACTAGCAGATTGGTAGGTTGAAGCTACGATGCGTTGCACTGGTTTAACTTTATGCAATGGCCATACTGCCACAGCCATTAAAATTGTTGTGCAGTTGGGGTTAGCAATAATGCCTTGATGATTAGCTGCGGCTTGGGGATTTACCTCTGGCACTATTAAGGGAACTTCCGGGTTCATCCGAAAGGCACTGGAGTTGTCAATTACCACTGCGCCCTTTGCTACGGCAATTGGTGCCCAAGTTTTAGATGTGGAACCACCTGCACTAGCTAGTACTATATCGATATTTTCAAAGGCGCGATCGCTCACTGACTCTATTGGGATATTTTCGCCTTTAAACTCTAGCGATCGCCCCACACTCCGCTCTGATGCCAATAACTTCAACTCAGCAATGGGAAAATTACGGCTTTCTAATAACTCCAGCAACTCTGTGCCAACAGCACCAGTTGCTCCCAAAATAGCTAAACGATAGGATTTCGACAAACTTGCTTCCTCCTTTAAGAAACTTAACTCTGCAATTTTTTGGAACAATTGACAATTTGTTTATATTTAAATAGCGATCGCAGTCTGGAAATAAATTTTGAATAAATTCTGATTTCTTTCTAATTTAGTCTATCTCTACCTATTTAATACATTTATTCTCTTGACTATTTAATTCAAATTATAGTGATCTTGTCATTATAAAAATAATTAGCTATCCGGTTTTTACATTAATTTTAAACTATATATTATTATACGACAAACTGCCATTTAATATAAAATATGGAGATATCTGCACTTAGGCGCACTTAGATATTTAATAAGCATCTCACCTGTAAAGCAGAAAAAATTATTGGCTGTAAAGTTGCTTACCAAGATGACGAATATACATTAAGTATCTAAAAGGATAAAACCAACACACCATAAAGCTAATTTGTGCGGCTAGGTAGCAGATGTACTCTCGTACCACAACATAATAGCTAGATTCAATAACTATAACTTTAACTTTTAAGTATTAACTACTCGCTGAAAACCAGGATATCACGGCGTTAGCCCTCTGAATAATTAATTCCTAAGTTCACAATGACTGTGGAGAAGTTTTCTAATGCCCCCTGAGCAGTGCTTAGTTAAGAGTATAGGAGTTAAGGGTTCTGCCTCTTGTGCCAATGCCCAATGCCCCCGATGTGCTGAGTTGTGAGTGCTGAGTGCTGAATTTCACTTCTTTACTCGGAACTCGGAACTGTTTTGCCCAATACCCCATTAACAAAATTGTTATGAAGGTAAAATGTCAAGTCCTTGGTAATTGGCAGTAAACTGGATCTTTGCCCCAGGATAAACATCCATCGATTAGGATGTCACAAGACCTTTTGGCAAACCTCCATTCCCTTAAGAGACATCAAGGCATAAACGCAAACAATTATTTTATTGCGTTTTGTGTGTACTCGAAGTATAAAATACCAGAAAACTAGAGACGAAGCATGAAAGTCACCCAGGAAAAACTTCCCGCCAGCCAAATTGGCCTGGAAATAGAGATTACGCCGGAAATTACCAAGCAAACTTACGAACAGGTCATTAAGAACCTAGCGAGTACTGCCAATATTCCTGGGTTTCGTAAAGGCAAAGTACCTCGGCCGATTTTACTACAAAGGCTGGGTACAACTCGGATCAAGGCAGCAGCGCTAGAAGAACTAATTCAAGATGGCATTGAGCAAGCAGTCAAACAAGAAGCTATCCCGGCAATAGGTCAACCGCAATTGCGCTCCTCCTTTGAAGATTTGATTAAGAATTATGAACCGGGAAAACCTCTGACGATTTCGGCAGCTGTCGATGTAGAACCAGAAATAAATCTCGTGCAGTACACTGATTTGCTTTTCCAAGCTGAAGAAGTCAAGTACGATCCAGAACGAGTTGATAGTACCCTCGACAAGGAACGTCAAGAATTGGCGACATTGATTCCTGTGGAAGGACGTGCAGCCCAAATTGGTGATATTGCCGTAGTCGATTTTAAAGGCTCATTCGCCAAAGCCGAGGGCGAAGACGAAACAGCTGAACTAGAACCGATTCCTGGAGCCGAAGCGACTGATTTTCAAGTTGAGTTGCAGGAAGATAAATTTATCCCAGGCTTTATTTCGGGAATAGTAGGGATGAATCCTGAAGAAACCAGAGAAATTGCGGCGCAGTTCCCAGATCCTTATGCTAATGAAGATTTAGCTGGAAAAGCGGCAACTTTCACAGTGACGCTTAAGGAACTTAAGGAAAAGGAACTACCGGAAATAAATGACGATTTCGCCCAGGAAATCAGCGATTTTGAAACCTTAGAGGAGTTACGCGCTTCTTTGGTAGAGCGATATCAAAAAGAGGCGGACGACAAAACAAAAGTAAATAAACAGGAAGCGCTGTTAACGGAACTGCTCAAGCACGTAGAAGTTGACTTACCACTAACCTTAGTTGAACAAGAAGTGGATGCAATGCTAACCCAAACAGCAATGCGGCTTTCTCAGCAAGGGTTAGATGTGAGGAAGTTGTTTACTCAAGATATTATTCCTCAATTGCGGGAGCGATCGCGCACTGAGGCTATAGAACGCATCAAACGCTCCTTGTCCTTGCGAGAAGTAGGTAAACGCGAATCTATCCAGGTAACACCAGAAGAAATCGCAGTCAGAGTCAAAGAACTTTTGGAACAGTATCCAGAGGAACAGGATGTTGATGAAGATAGACTGCGCTCAATCGTGGAAAACGAACTATTAACCGAAAAAACCCTCGATTGGCTCTTAGAACATTCTTCAGCTGAACTTGTACCCGAAGGTTCCTTAGCTCCCGCAGAGGAGACGGAAGACGCAGAATCAGATACTGAAACTGATGCACCTCAAACAGAGGTAGAAAACAGCGAAACTTCAACAGAAGTCACAGAAGGATAATTAAAAAATCCCATAGCCATAAGTTCACCAGTTCTGAGTTAAAGTACTGGTGAAATGGGTAAGGTAAGGGAGATGAGGGCACATTTTATGCCCAATGCCCAATTCCCAATTCCTAAATTTAAAAAATTAATCAATTTTCAGCAAATAGTGACATATGTTATGGACTGAGCTTGATACTGTGTTACACGAGAGGAAATTATATGAGGCATAATGGTTAACACGTAGCTTATAAAAATCCCATCCGTCGAAAAGGCAGCATATGCTGCTGAAACATTTGTCCTAAACTATCGTCAAAGAAAGCTTGTATGCTTGTATCACAATCGGGAAATTACCCCATCAGCAACCAAAGTCAAATAAACATTAACTCCCAGTTGAGCAGCCCGAGCAACATAGTGCCGATGGTGGTAGAACAATCTGGCATGGGAGAAAGGGCTTTCGACATCTACTCCCGCCTACTGCGAGAGCGGATTATCTTTTTGGGAACACCAATAGACGATGCCGTAGCCAACTCAATTGTCGCTCAACTGTTATTCCTAGATTCCGAAGACTCAGAGAAAGACATCCAAATGTATGTTAATTCTCCTGGCGGCTCGGTCTACGCAGGGATGGCAATCTATGATACGATACAGCAAATTCGCCCTGATGTTGTTACCATCTGTTTTGGATTAGCCGCGAGCATGGGGGCATTTTTGTTGACAGCAGGGGCTGCCGGTAAGCGAATGTCTCTGCCCGACTCCCGGATTATGATTCACCAACCACTTGGTGGCGCTCAAGGTCAAGCCATTGACATTGAAATTCAAGCCAGAGAAATTCTTTATGTTAAGGCTAAGTTGAATCAGTTAATGGCTCATCATACTGGTCAACCCTTAGAAAGAATTGAAGCAGATACTGAGCGCGACTTTTTCATGTCGGCAGAAGAGGCAAAAAACTACGGTTTGATCGATCAGGTCATTTCCAGGCAAAATCTTCCCACAGCAGGGGAAAACGTCACCATTCTGAAATAAGAGGCTGGTATGGTTAGGCACGACTCCCATTTAAAATGTTCATTTTGTGGCAAATCTCAAGAGCAGGTGCGTAAATTAATCGCGGGCCCGGGAGTCTACATCTGCGATGAATGCGTTGACTTGTGTAATGAAATACTAGACGAGGAGTTACTAGATACTAATGGTGCGGTAGCACAACCCGCACCAAGAACAGAACCACCTCAGAAACGGCGTACCCACTCTTCTAGTATTTCTTTTAATCAAATACCCAAGCCAAGAGAGATTAAAAAGTATCTAGACGAACACGTTATTGGGCAAGACGAAGCAAAAAAAGTGCTGTCAGTAGCCGTTTACAATCACTACAAACGGTTGGCAGTGATTCAGTCTAAAGCCAGTGGCAAAGGTGGGGCGGATGATGCTGTAGAACTGCAAAAGTCCAACATTTTGTTAATTGGCCCGACTGGTTGCGGCAAAACTCTCTTAGCGCAAACCCTAGCGAAAATCTTGGATGTCCCCTTTGCCGTTGCTGATGCTACGACGCTGACGGAAGCAGGGTATGTGGGAGAAGATGTAGAAAATATCTTGCTGCGACTGTTGCAAGTGGCAGATTTGGATATAGAAGAAGCGCAACGAGGAATTATCTACATTGATGAAATTGACAAAATTGCTCGTAAGAGTGAGAACCCGTCAATTACCCGCGATGTTTCTGGCGAAGGCGTGCAACAAGCCTTGCTGAAAATGTTAGAGGGCACGATCGCCAATGTACCACCCCAAGGAGGGCGTAAGCATCCTTATCAAGACTGCATCCAGATTGATACAAGTAATATTTTGTTCGTCTGCGGTGGTGCTTTTGTAGGCTTAGAAAAGGTTGTGGATCAGAGAGTTGGCAAAAAAGCAATAGGCTTTGTGCAACCTGGAGAAGGCCAAACGAAAGAAAAACGGGCAGCAGATACTCTTCGCCATCTAGCACCGGACGATCTAGTAAAATTTGGCATGATTCCAGAATTTATTGGGCGCGTGCCAATGGTAGCAGTAGTAGATCCGCTAGATGAAGAAGCGCTAATGGCGATTCTCACCCAACCACGCAGCGCCTTAGTCAAGCAGTACCAAAAACTGCTGAAGATGGATAATGTCCAGTTAGATTTTAAACCAGAAGCTTTACGAGCGATCGCACAGGAAGCCTACCGCCGTAAAACTGGTGCCAGAGCCCTACGCGGCATTGTCGAAGAACTTATGCTGGATGTCATGTACGAGTTACCGTCCCGTAAGGATGTGACACGTTGTACAGTAACACGGGAAATGGTCGAGAAGCGATCGACTGCCGAACTGATCGTACATCCATCTTCACTACCGAAACCAGAGTCAGCTTAAATCATTGCTGTACATGGATAGCGGGGTGTTTAGACCGTCTTGAGTGAAGTTAGGAGTGAAGAGTGTAGAATGAGTAATTAACTCAAAACTCCAAATTAAAACTCCTAACTCCTAACTCTCAAAAATGCCTTATATTAAAGTTCGTGGCGTTGATCATTACTACGAATGGGTGAAAAAACCATCTGGTTTTGTAGTAAAACCAGTAATGGTTTTTATGCATGGTTGGGCTGGTTCGGCTAGGTATTGGCAAAATACTGCTAATGCTTTATCAGAGGAATTTGATTGTTTACTCTACGATTTGCGAGGATTTGGCCGTTCTCCTGGTAAGCCAACCATAGCCCAAGCAAGTGAAGCTGTTGCTGAGGCGGAGTCCCCGCAGGAAGAATCAGAGGCAATCAGAGAGTTAAGCTATGAATTAGAAGAATACGCTGATGATTTGGCAGCTTTGTTAGATGGGTTGCATCTTCAGAGTGTCTATATCAATGCTCACTCGATGGGCGCTTCTGTTGCTGCTTTATTTTTTAACCGCTATCCTCAACGAGTGGAACGAGGAATTTTAACCTGTAGCGGCATTTTTGAGTATGATGAAAAATCCTTTAGTGCCTTTCATAAATTCGGTGGCTATGTAGTAAAATTCCGTTTCAAGTGGTTAAGCAAAATTCCATTTGTTGACCGGATGTTTATGGCGAGATTTTTATATAGTTCAATACCACATTCTGAGCGTCAAGCTTTTTTACAAGATTTTCTGGAAGCAGATTACGATGCAGCTTTAGGGACAATTTTTACTTCCGTTAGTAAGGCTCAATCTGAAGTAATGCCGCTTGAGTTTGCCAAGTTGACAGTACCAACTCTACTCGTAGCGGGGGAGTATGACAAGATTATTCCAGCCGAAATGGGGCGTAAAGCAGCTGCACTGAGTGACAAAGTGGAATTTGTGATGATTCGCAATACAGCACATTTCCCGATGTTGGAAGATGCTCCGACTTATATGCAACTAGTGCAAAAGTTTTTGCAAATTTCAATACCAGAACCACAAGTGTGATGCAATAGAGTTCTTCGGATAAGGTTTTTTGATGAAAGTCATAGATCGCAAAGACGCGATAAATCGCCGTCTTTACAATAATCAGTCCTTTGTAGAGATGGCGATTTATCGTGTCTCTTCCCTTAACCAAACCGTATTTATTGAGGTGTGATGACTTAAACGAACCACAGAGACAAATAAGGGTTTTGACTATTGTTTACGTAAGTCCATTTATCTTTGAATTAACTCAAACCCAATTCTCGTTTTAGCAAGTTAATTGAGTTAGTGCCGATATAATTTTCCACCTTAATCAACTTTGGTGGACGAATAATATCTTCATCAGATGCTTGCACGGCTGCTTGCACTGCCGCAAAACTGGCTTGATCGCTGATGATTACCTCAGCCCGTTTAACCATAGCCTGAAGTTTATAGGCATCTTTTGGTTGCGAAGTCATCACAAGTAGTTCATCTCCCCGCAGACCGTGGAGAATTACTTCTGCTGCTCGTGCTATCCCAGAACTGAGGCTAACTATACCTACACAATTTTCTTTTGGTAGGGTTTTCAAGAGGCTGAGTTCTTTGCTGTAGTCATATATATCCAGAGGAATTACCCGTGCAGCTTTCGGAGCGGCGATCGCTTCCACATTACTGATAAAATATCGACTTGTGACTACTGTCGCCGAGGTAGTTTTATCTAATACAGCTGTTAATTCTTCCATTGCTACCAACTGGACTGGGATTTTTAGCGATCGCTCCAATTCATACACCATCAACTCACCAGCACCCATATCATAAGATGGAACTGCAACCAGTACCCGCGCACTACAACGCAAGCGCCAGTCAATTTCCGCTAAAAATAACTCTCTGGCTTGATTGAGCGAACATCCTTGAGAGAGCAGATCGTCAAGTGCTTTCTGGACAACTTGATATGTATCAGGATTTTGTTTGAGAATTGGTGATTGCAGCCTACTACCGCCCTCATGACCTTGGGGACGAACATAAATGCCTGAACCAGCCATACTCTCAACAAATCCGTCTTCCTCCAGTTGACGGTAAACTTTGCTAATGGTATTACGATGTAATCCAGTTTGCATTGCCAGCGCCCGTGTGCTTGGCAATTTGTAAGCAGGGGGATATTGCCGAGAAGCGATCGCAAATCGGATTTGATTAAATAGCTGGGTTGACGCGGGAATTTCACTGTCTGGCTGAATACGGAATTGAATCATCACCAAACCTCCTAAATACTAAGTGCTGAGTTATGTTAGCGGTAGCGGGGCGTTTAGCCCGTGCTGAGTATTAAGTTTTGCTTTTATACTCTGGACTTTTAACTCAGCCTCATTTCATAACCAGCTGCTATTGCTAGATATCAAATGTTTGATTTACATATAAAATTTTTCTGTTACAAACTTTGAATAGGCTCACTATGGTAATTGATAATTTTATTGGAAATAAATTTGACATACTGGCATAGTTATATCAAACAAATACACCGTTAATCACATAGCACTGGTAAAAATTATTATGACAGAGCAAGCAATAATTACCACAACGGTTAATCTTTTGCAAGATAATATTCAAGTGTCTGCTTATCTAGCAGAGCCAAAAGAACCTGGAACTTACCCAGGAATCGTGGTATTACAAGAGATTTTTGGTGTTAACGTTCATATACGGGATGTTACAGAACGGATTGCCAAACTTGGGTATGTTGCGATCGCACCTGCACTTTTTCAACGCACTGCTCCTGGCTTTGAAACTGGATACACACCCGAAGATATTGAAACGGGTAGAGGTTACGCCATGAAAACTCAAGCATCAGAGTTATTGAGCGATATTCAATCAGCAATTGACTACCTCAAAAATCTGCCTCAAGTCAAAAAAGATAGTTTTGGCTGTATTGGCTTCTGCTTTGGCGGTCATGTTGCATATCTTGCAGCCACCTTACCAGATATTAAAGCTACGGCTTCCTTCTACGGTGCTGGAATTACCGCTCGCACGCCAGGAGGCGGCTCTCCCACCGTTACCCGCACCAGAGAAATTCCTGGCACTCTCTATGCCTTCTTTGGTAAAGAAGATGCTAGCATTCCACCCGAACAAGTAGATGAGATTGAAAAAGAGTTAGAAAAATATAAAATTCCTCATCGTGTGTTTCGCTACGATGGATCTGAACACGGATTTTTCTGTAACCTTCGTGCCAGTTATAATCCTAAAGCGGCAGCCGATGCTTGGGAGCAAGTAAAACAACTTTTTGGTCAACTGAACTAAAAACCATGCATCCAAGTTCGTATTTGGTCATTGGTGATTAGTCATTTGTTATTTGCAAAGGACAAATGACAAATGACAGATGACAATCTAAACTTCAATGGCATCTCAAATAAAAATTTAATCTTCAAAAGTCATGAATTCCGAATCGAAACTTTCTCAAACAGCCAATTCGTCATTTACAATGGACGATTTTGCCAAGGCATTAGAAAAACACGACTACCAGTTTCAAAAGGGACAGGTTGTACATGGCAAAGTGTTCCAACTTGACCATGATGGAGCTTATGTCGATATTGGTGGCAAGTCGTCAGCTTTTCTACCGCGCGATGAGGCTTCTTTGAGAGCAGTTACCGATTTATCGGAAGTGCTGCCATTGCAAGAGGAAATGCAGTTTTTGATTATCCGAGATCAAGATGCGGAAGGTCAAGTCACCCTTTCTCGCAAGCAGTTAGAAATTCAGCACATCTGGGAACGATTAGCCGAAATGCAGGAAAATGCTCAGACTGTGCAAGTACGGGTTATGGGTGTGAATAAAGGTGGTGTCACCGTCGATATTCTTTCTTTGCGGGGGTTTATTCCGCGATCGCACCTGGCCGAGCGTGATAACTTAGAAGCACTCAAAGGTCAAAATCTGACTGTGGGCTTTTTGGAAATTAATAAAAACACCAACAAACTCATCCTTTCTCAGCGTTTAGCAACTCGTTCTAGCAACTTCAGCTTGTTAGAACTAGGTCAATTAGTAGAAGGTAAAATTACTGGCATCAAACCTTTTGGTGTGTTTGTCGATTTAAATGGTATGGGAGCTTTGCTTCATATCAAACAGGTAAGCCAAAAATTCATCGATTCTCTAGAAAAGGTATTTCAAGTTGGTCAGCCAATTAAAGCTGTAATTATTGACTTGGATGAAGGTAAAGGGCGGGTTGCTCTTTCTACCAGAGTTTTGGAAAACTTCCCTGGTGAAGTGCTAGAAAATATGGATGAGGTGATGGCTTCGGCTGAGGCGCGTGCTAATAGGGCGAATAACAAAGCTGCTGAATAGTTTTGAGCTAGGCTAGTCAATAGCGCCTAAAAATTGCTCAATTATCAAAGTTATTGGTTATTTTATTGCTCCCCCTACATCTACAAAGATTTAGGGGGATTGCAAATTGGAAAAATTATCATTAATTTTGATGACTACATGTCATTGCGAGCAAAGCGTTGCAATGACACAAAAATAGCATAAACCAAAAAATCCTAAATTCCATCAAAGTCAATGACCTACCACTAGCCTGTAGCTATAAATGCAAGTAAAACAAGTATAAGATGCCAAAATTCTGCAATAGCTCTATTGCAAAAATTCTTTGTGCTATAGTTATTGGCTTATTTAGGAATTGAATCTTTCAAGTTTAAAAGGCTACGATTTACCGCACAGTTGGAACTCTGTTAAATTATCTACGTGACAATGATTTATGAATATTAGTACCGAAGAAACACTCTTTCACCAGAAAATATATGCAAAAGAATTACGTTCCCTCATTCCACCTGAAGCATTTATCCCCGATCCAAGTAAGTTAGTTATTTTGTTCATTAATCTGGCAATTTTGATTTTAGGCTGGATGATAGCGGCTCGACTCGATTGCTGGTCGCCATATTTTTTATGGCTTTATCTACCTCTAACTATCATTATGGGCAATAGTGTGGTTGTCTTACTATTTAGTTCCCACGATCTGATGCATGGTAGCGTGATTAAAAATCCTCGGTTAATCTATATCATTGGCTTTCTAGGGCTAACCATGTTGTGGATGCCGCCAACGTTGTGGAAAGCAGTTCATAACCGAGTACATCATAATCACACTAATGATTTGAGCGACCCGGATCGTAATTATTTATATGAACAGTCTCCCACTTGGGGAAAATGGATTCAGGATTTATTTGTGCCTTCTACTGAAGTCAATCCGATATGGTTCACAATAGGATTAACTTCAGCTTGGGGAGTGCATACTTTTCGGAATCTGACATCTGTTCTATTTTTTAATAATAAATCTGTCGATTATGTACCTGCTGCATTTACAGTTAGTGCTAAAGATCGTCGAGCGATCGCAGGGGAATTATTGATGATTATAATAATTCATCTAAGTATCCTAACCTATCTCCAATTTGAACCCATAAAACTCATCCTTGGTTACTTTTTACCTATTGGAATTGGTTATGCTGGAGTAATGTTTTATATTTACACAAATCATTTACTTTGTAGAATGACCAGCGTTAACGATCCACTGATTAATAGTATGTCTCTTCGGGTTTATAAAATATTTGACCTGTTGCATTTAAATTTTTCTTACCATACTGAACATCACATTTTTCCAGGAATGAACTCTGACTATTATCCTCTGGTTAGGGATTTGTTAGAAACTCACTATCCTGAGCGTTTTAATTTATTGAATGCCGGGGAAGCTTGGTACTTGCTGCTACAAACTCCTCGGCATTATAAGGATGAAAATACTCTTACAGATTGGTCAGGAGAAAAGTCTGTTACCTGTCCTACGAGCGACAATTAAAAAGGTTTCTTGGAAAAATATTTGTAATTGACCACGGAGCGATCGCATTAATTTATGGGTGAATAACACTTAAAACTTAATAAATCGTAACTTTGGTTACTACTTCTCCTGCATCTACAAAGATGTGGGGGATACTTTTTGTAATATCAAAGATAGATAAAGTCTGACTGAATACTGTTCGATTAAGGCAAGAGACGCGATAAATCGCCGTCTTTACAATTCTTTATCTTTATCTAATGCTTCCTGGATTGCACGACGGCAAAATTCTGGAGGATCATCCTTTGTAGATAGTTCTTCCTCATTTTTAGAGTATTAAGATAAATAAGGTGTCACCTATTGGCTTAGTTGGCGTGAGGATATCTTGAGCATGGTAACTAAGTATAAAAGTATGCTTTTATTTCTGCTTAAGTACTTAAGAAGTTCTTTAGGCATATATTGAGCATTTTAGCAACTATAAACGCTGTAACTATTCGACTTAGGTATTTATTATGTTTCTAGTAACTGGAGCAACAGGAGGAATCGGTCGCAGAATTGTGCGACTTCTACGGCAACGAGAACAATCTGTGCGGGCATTTGTCCGCCTTAGCTCGCGCTACAGCGAGTTAGAACACCGGGGCGCAGAAATCTTTATCGGTGATTTGCTACAAGAAAAAGATATTCAAAAAGCTAGTCAAGGTGTGAAGTATATTATCAGCGCCCACGGTTCTGATAGCGATGCTCTATCTTTAGATTATCGCGCCAACATTGAACTGATTGACCAAGCAAAAGCTAATGGCGTAGAGTACTTTGTCTTTATTTCCGTGCTGGGAGCCGATCGCGGATATGAAGACGCTCCTGTATTCAAAGCCAAACGAGCGGTAGAGCGATATTTGGCAGCTAGTGGCTTAAATTACACAATTTTACGCCCATCTGGATTAGCATCTAACTTGCTGCCACTGGTAGAACGATTTCGGGAAACAGGATTGTATTTGCTGATTGGCGATCGCAAAAACCGCACCTCAATTGTCAGTACCGATGATTTGGCAAGGATAGTAGTGGATTCTGTGACTGTTGAAGGCGCTCGTAACCAGATTTTACCAGTGGGAGGGCCCGAGATTTTATTACGAGAAGATATTCCCCGAATTTTTGGTCGGATCTTCGCTAAAGAAGCAGTAATAATTAACTCACCACTATTTGTTATTGATGGGTTACAAGGTGCATTGAGTTTATTTAATCCCCAAATCCAAAAAGCTTTGGGAACCTATCGGACACTGCTAGCAAATGAATTTTTCTGTACAAAAGATGAAATTGCCAATTTAGAAGCGATTTTTAACTTCCAGTTAGAGACATTAGAAAACTTTTTGCGGCGCTATTTAGCAGTTTGAATTAGGGAATTGGGCATGAGCAGAAAAACGAATACCCAATGTCCAATACTTCTCTACCAGAGGCTGTGCCAATGCCCAATTCCCAATGCCCAATTCCCATTTACTATTTACCAATAATCTAAAATCCAAAATTCTATGAAATCTTCCCTAGCTGTAAATGCTGCTCAAGCACGTCAGACAAAAGAGCGATTCGCCCAACCAGAGGAACAACTTACTTATGAATTGGGGAAGGCGGTACAGGAATTGCCACCCTTGTACACGAGATTATTAGCGGGAACGATGAGCGTCATCGTATTTGGAGCGATCGCTTGGGCGAATTTCTCCCAAATAGATGAAGTAGCAACAGCACCAGGGGAATTAATTGCTTCCACACAGGTAAGACCGGTGACATCTTTGGGTGGAGGATCAATTGTCGCCGTCAAAGTGCAAGAAGGCGATCGCGTTACTAAAGGTCAAATTCTGATTCAAAAAGATCCAGACTTGCAAAAAACCGATGTTTCTCGCCTAGCCAAATCGACTAGATTGATTCAGGACGATTTGCAACGTTTAGATGCAGAACGCACCGGAGGTAAAACTACTGGGACAAAAGTCCAAGATGAACTTTTAAACTCCCGCCTACAAGACTTTCAAGCTCGTCAAGCAGCAGCCGAAGCAGAAGCAAATCGGCAAGTAGCAATCATCAATCAAGCCAAAGTCCGTTTGACTCGGTTACAAGACAACTTAGTTAATGCTAAAACCAACGTTGCCAATGCTCAAACCAACCTTGTCAACGCAGATAGCATTCGGATCAAAATTGAAAGTAATTTGACCCTTGCTCAACAAAGGGAAAAAAGCCTACGTACCCTAATTACTCCCGGTGCTGTACCTCGTGTAGATTACTTGGATGCCCAAGAAAAACTAACTCGCGCAAAGACAGAAATCACTAGATCCCAAGATGAAGTTACTAACGCCCAGAATAAAATCACAGAGGCTCAAGATAAAGTTACATCATTAGAAAAAGATATTGCTGCCCAAGCCCAAGAAATTCAACAAGCAGAACAAGCTTACAACGCTGCACGCAATCAGACTCAGAGGGTAGTATCAGAACGCCAAAGTGAAATTTTGACCCAGTTCAACAAACGTAAAGAAGAATTGACAACTGTTCAAGGGCAATTAGAGCAAGCGAGGAAGCAGCAAGCTTTAGAAACGATTGAGGCTCCTGTTGCTGGTACGATTTACAGAGTTAAAGCCACTAAGGGGCCAGTGCAATCAGGTGAGGAATTGCTGTCAATTTTGCCAGAAGGAGAAGAAATGCTTCTAGAGGTGAAAGTTCTCAACCGCGATATTGGGTTTATTCGTCAAGGAATGAAGGCAAAAGTGAAAATGGCCACTTTCCCCTTCCAGGAATTTGGCATTGTGGAGGGTGAAGTCGTCCAAGTAAGTCCGAATGCAATTGTTGATAAAGAATTGGGGTTAGTTTTTCCTACCAGAATTAAGCTAAATAAACACTCAGTTAACGTGCGGGGTCAAGAAGTCGAATTTACACCAGGGATGTCTGCTACAGGTGAAATTGTCACTCGTAAAAAGTCAATTTTGACATTCATTACTGAGCCTGTAACACGGCGGTTCAACGAGGCATTTTCAGTTAGGTAGGTTTGTAGCCAATACAGTCCAGCAAGGGTTTAGCAGTGCTAAACCCTTGTATTCATTGAATTTTTTTGGTCGGTTGATTTTCTTAACCGAACAGTATTAGACTTAACTGCAAATCGCTAAAATTGTCAAGCTATACCAAAGAATTTTTTATACTGCTCAATTTGCTTTTGCATTCCCTCTAGCAGTTTTCCCAAATCAAGATTATTCTGATCTACATTGATGTTGCTCAGAATATTCTTATAGTTTGGGAATTGCGACCATAATTGTGGATTGCCTAATTCTTTACTAACTTCAGATGATGTCAGATATTTTGCTGTTTCTGTGTAAATGCCTAGCAGCTTGTCGTTAGACATCACCTGAGCGATCGCAGAAGCAAAATCATAATTATTAAAACTATTAATAATTCCTGGTGTGACATATTTTGCTGTTTCTGTAATTGCCCGACCAATCACAGAAACAACACCAGAATTATTAAAATTAGCGATAGTCTCTGGTGTGAGATATTTTGCCGTTCCAGTAATTACCTGACCTATAACAGAAGCAAAATTAGAACTATTAAAACTAGAAAATGTCTGTGATGTCAGATAGTTGGCGGTTTGTGCATTTATAGCTAGTAAGTTGTTGTCAGAAATCACCTGCTTTGCCAGAGAACTGACATTAGAAATCTTTAAACCAGAAATTAGAGTTTGTCTATTATTTTCCGTTGCGTCTCCATAAGCGTAGCTAGTCATAGACATCGCCTGACTCCCCAGAGAACTGACATTAGAAATATTTAAACTAGAGTTTGTACTTTGTGTACTATTTCCTGCGGTTTCTGTGACAATCTGACGTACTTGAGCATCAGTCAAATTGTGGTTAGCACTAAGCATCAGCGCAACTACACCAGCAACATGGGGAGTCGCCATAGAAGTGCCGCTATAAGTGGCATATTGATTATTTGGAACTGATGAATAGACTTTAACTCCTGGGGCTGTAACATAAGAGATTTCATTCGTTCCAGAGCGGTTAGAGAAATCGGGCATATTATTGTTTCTATCTACTGCCCCAACAGCAATTCCCGACTTGGATGCATAGCGGGCAGGATAGCCTGGTGATGAATCACCATCATTACCTGCTGCCATGACGACAATCACTCCTTTGCTGCTGGCATAGTTAATGGCTGACTCTAGAGTACGATTGGAAGATGTGCCTCCTAAACTGAGGTTAATCACATTAGCTCCATTATTCACAGCGTAGCGAATACCTTTAGAAATGGAACTATAGGAACCAGAACCAGAGTCATTCAAAACTTTGACAGGCATAATCTTGGCATCATAAGCAATACCAGTGACACCGTAGTTATTATTTTCTCCTGCGATCGTGCCGGAAACATGAGTACCATGACCATTTTTATCTAGGATGTTGTTGTTTTTATCAGCGAAGTTCCAGCCGGAAACATCATCAACATAGCCATTACCATCATCATCTATACCGTTACCTGGAATTTCTTTGGTATTCGTCCAGATATTATTTTTTAAATCCTCGTGGTTATAGTCAACCCCAGTATCTAAAACAGCGACAACAACCCCTTTGCCCGTGTATCCTTGTGCCCAAACTTCTGGTGCTTTAACAAGGTCTGCTCCCCAATTATTGCCACCAAGATCGGGAACATCAGCAAAGGTATTCTGATTAGTAGCTTTAGCCACTGCTGCGGCTGCATTAATTAAACCATAGCCATTGATGGAGTTATAACTTTCCGTCCTAAAAGCATTATTTATAGCATTATTGCTATTTTTATAGTCACCATTATTGAGCAACTGCACATCAGAATCATCTGAGTTATAGCTACTACGTCTGCTTAAGCTGAGGCTATAATTATCCCTTGTATTAAAGCTATCTAATGAAGAAATTGAAGTAGCATTGAGCCGCTTATTTGATAGCAAAGTGTTATTAACGTCATCAAGGGACATAAGTATCTTTCTCAAAAATAGTAATTGTTTTTTGACAATTTGAAGAGTTTAAACCCTGATAAAAAAGATTTTAATGTGTGAATAATCTCCATTGTCAATAATTACTATGCAATCTCATAAAAAAATGTTAGTCATACTACTAAAGACTATCAGTGATAATGGAATTATTTGATTTTTGAACAAAATTAGGTATTGTAGGGGAGCCAGTGCGTTGCGGTGAATCCATTGCTGTAGGCGGGTTTCCCAACCTAGGCGACGTTCCCTCCGAGCAACTGGCGTTGTGTTAGAACGGAGTTCGTAACGCACCTTTATCAAGATTTAGGTGAGTTATGCGATCGCCCAGGAGTTTCGCGCCAAATATTTAGATGGTAGGTTTGAACCTTTGGCAGATATCCCTGCTTATTCGGGCGTAATTAAATCAAATCAAGTCTCAAAATGAAAAAGGTGGTTGCAGAAAGTCACTGACCACTTTGATATTTGTAAGTCCGAAGTCTAACGATGTATTCAAGAACTTTTGACTGAACCTCATTGAGGAATTTTTCTTGATTTTTTTCAACATCAACTTTTCTAGCAAACTCAATTTCTGAAATAATCTCCTGGCATTCGTCTATTGTTGCTCCATTTACTGCTCCATATAGTATCCCAGTTGGATATTCATGAATACAATACTGAAGCCATCGAATCTGAACATTTAGTAAGTCTTTATGTACTTCATTATTGCTCGGTTCGAGCAAGTAACATTCTTTGAGTAACGCATAGTCTGTTTTAAAGTCAATCTGCTTATGGAGATGCTTTACTTTATAAAAATTGTTGGCTGTACGAGCAAGCCATAAAACTGACCAAGGTTCGCGCTTTTGATAACCGCTAAGAAGAACAGGAAATACAACCTGTTCATAAAGCTCATAGCGAATTATATTCCACTCAGATTCGTATTCTGGAGTTTCTAGAAACTTGTAAGTCCACAATTCTTTCTCGGCAAATGAAGCAAATGAAGCAATAAACTGCTGAAGGTGTTGTCTGGCTTGGGTGCGAAAACCAAGTTTTTTATAATGTAAGTATTGTTTGTAATACTCAAGCTCCATACCTCTCTTAATTACGGTAGTTTCGACCATAGTAACATTCGCAGCTTTAAGCACTCTGATGCTCAGACTCTTCTTTTTGCAAGAGAAAATCGAGATAGTCTTGTAATTGCAACAGCCTGGCTTCAGATAGGTGGCGTAACTTGGCTAAAATTATTTCTTCTTGCTGCCACTGGGCAACGGGAATAATTTCAGATGTTGGTACTTCAATCGTTACATTGGGCAGATCAAACCCTTCCAGACTATACCCGTCCTATTCTCCTTCAGGCATGGGGTAATGTTCCACAATTGTTGCAACACTCCCGCGTTTCAGGTTGTATTCTGGTAAGTCCTGCGCTAAAGCAACTTGGGAGAATAGGGGTATTGTACCTTCATAAGTTTCCTCCTTGATCTGGCACTAAGGTGACAAATTTGGTTGTATCGTTGGCAACCATCCAAATGGTTAAAATATTGAGTTTAACGCCATTAATCCCTCGCAGACACGCACGAATGGAATACTTCTGACCTACTTGCTGTGCGGTTAGCTGAAATTCTGGGAAAATAATAGAAACGATGTCTACGACGGGCTACGCCTACGCGAAAAACTTTCTCGCCAAATACTTAGGTGGTAGATTTGAACCTTTGGCACAGAAGCTGAGAAGAAAAGTTTTGGATTCGTAAATGATAAGCAAAGCATCCTGAAAAAATCTTCAGGATGCTTACCGCTATCTTTGACCCTGCTTGACCCTCCTTTCCAATTCAGCTTCAGCCTCTTCTATCGACATTAGCTGTGGATTTGGATTGGCTGCGTGCAAGCGATCAACGTATGCGTGAAACGCTTCAGTGTTGTTAGGATTTTGCAACACGTAAACTCGTAACTCGGCATCAGTCATATCCACAAAGTTGGGTTGTGTCATTTGGTAACTACCTCTCCATTGGGATAAATTTCTATTTCTATTGTCTCTCCCACCAACATCACTATACGTTTTGTCCTTTCGTCCATCCGCACTAAGTTAATTGGTCGAAGTAAATTGCTCATCCTCACCGACATTTGGTAAAAGCTTCGCAATTGTTCTATTGTTGGTTGCAATTTTACCTCATATTCAGTTTTCAAGGTTTGGTCAAATCATCGAAGCTTACTTAATATAAAAGTTCGCTCACGCGAACTTAAATCGCTTTTCGATTCAATGTTGACTGATTATTTCAAGCGATCGCTTCTCTAAAATTGCTGCAAAAATCGCAAATCACTAGCATACAAGCGACGAATATCATCGATTTGGTGTAACACCATTGCAAAGCGTTCTACGCCAAAACCAGCAGCAAACCCAGTATAAATTTCTGGGTCATAACCCACAGACTTAAGGACATTTGGATCGACCATACCGCAGCCCATGACCTCCAGCCAGCGACCATTCCACTGCAAATCCACCTCCGCCGATGGTTCGGTAAAGGGGAAGTAACTAGCGCGGAAGCGAATCGGTAAATCGCCAAATATTGCTTGTAAAAATACTTTAATTGTGCCCTTGAGGTCTGTAAAAGTTAGTCCTTCGTCAATGGCTAAAAGTTCTATTTGATGGAAAACAGCCGAGTGAGTCGCATCTACATTATCCCGCCGATAAACTCGCCCTGGAGCCACAACCCGAATCGGTGGTTCTTCTCTTTCCATGTAGCGAATTTGTACTGATGAAGTATGAGTACGGAGAAGATTTCCATCTGGCAGGTAGAAGGTATCCTGCATATCACGGGCAGGGTGGTCAGGTGGGGTATTGAGAGCCTCAAAATTATAATAATCTGTTTCCATCTCTGGCCCTTGAGCCACGGTGTAACCCATACCAACAAAAATATCTAGCGCTCGGTCGATAATGCCGTTGAGGGGATGAATGCGACCTTGGGGACTGTAAATTCCTGGCATAGTTACATCGAGAGTTTCCGCCTCAAGCTGTACCTGAATTTGGGCGGCTTCGAGGGCGGCACGTTGCTTGTCTAGACTAGTTTGCAGGGATTCCTTGACTGTATTGGCGATCGCTCCAATTTTCGGCCGTTCCTCTGCACTCATTTGCCCCATACTTCGCAACAGTGCCCCCAGTTCCCCTTTTTTACCCAGATAGTTAACTCTGAGTTCCTCTAGGCGTTCTAGGGTGTCGGCGGCTGCGATCGCTTTTTCTCCTTCCTGCCGCAGTGCTAAAAGTTGAGCTTCTAAATTGCTAGTCATTAGTTATTCGTCATTGGTCATTAGTCATTAGTCTATAGTCAAAAGCCTTGAACTGCTCGATAAATCAACTTATAGACAAGGGAAAAATCTTGCCACAGCATACTAACGAGTATGGATGTTTTTTTGCCGCCTGTGACCTACGACATTGACAAATGGCTAATAACAAACAACAAATAACTAATAACGAATGACCAATGACTATGAAATTACTAATTAGCAACGATGACGGCATTTCTGCCTTGGGGATTCGTACCCTAGCCAACTATATGGCAGAGGCAGGTCATGATGTGAGTGTAGTTTGCCCAGATCGAGAGCGATCGGCAACGGGACATGGATTAACTCTCCACCAACCCATTCGGGCCGAAATTGTTGAAGAGATTTTTCATCCTGCCGTCAAAGCTTGGGCTTGCGATGGTACGCCTTCAGATTGCGTCAAATTGGCGCTGTGGGCTTTACTAGATACTCCCCCTGATTTAGTTCTCTCTGGCATTAATCAAGGTGCAAATTTAGGAACTGAAATCTTGTATTCCGGCACTGTTTCGGCGGCAATGGAAGGTCTAATTGAAGGCATTCCCAGCGTCGCGCTAAGTCTTATTAGTCACACATCTAAAGACTTTCAACCTGCTGCTAAGTTTGCCAAAATTCTTGTAGACCAGTTAGCCCAAAAACCTCTGCCAGATTTAATGTTGCTTAACGTCAATATTCCTGCTGTGAAATGGGAGGAAATTGCTGGTGTTACTCTTACCCGTCAAGGAATACGGCGTTACATTGATGTGTTTGATAAACGAGTTGATCCTCGTGGAAAAACGTACTACTGGTTAACCGGAGAGGTAATTGAGGATGTGGAACCCCCAAGTGGATTAAATCTGCCTCAAAATGTACCGACAGACGTGCAGGTTGTACGTAAAAACCACATCAGTATAACTCCGTTGCAATACAATCTAACTTACGCAACGGGGCTAGAGAAATTATCTGATTGGGAATTCAGTTTTTCATGAATCATTTGATTCATCAGGACAAAATTGGGGTTATTCAAATGCATTAGAGAAAAATGTAGGCTATAACTTAGGGGCACTCTTGAAATAACCGATACACATTCACCCTAACAACTGGAAAATTATCCCTGACAGTATTTCATCCATATTTACCAGAAACAGGGTATGCTGTTTTACCAAGAAATCCTCCCTTTAATAAAATCGGCAAGACAGCATAAACTTAAACACAATTAAGTAACAATTTTCTCATTATCGCCCGCTCAGTCCAGCAAGCAATACCAATGTCTAGGATAGAGAACCAATTTACCGTACAATTTTGGGGCGTTCGCGGCAGCATCCCCAGTCCAGGGCCACACACCGTTCGTTACGGCGGTAATACCCCTTGCATATCAATGCAAGCGGGCGATAAACGCTTAGTTTTCGATGC